>NZ_JAOCBT010000022.1:0-127578 GCF_029840045.1 Pseudomonas sp. GD03903
GCAGGTTGCTGTTGGCGCCCTGCTTGCCGAGGTAATCCAGCAGCACGCTGGAGAATTTGCCGGTCATGTCCTGGTCCATGCCCAGCGCGCCGAAGGCCTTGCTCACGTCGCCCATGTTGCTGACGTTGCCCAGCAGGCCGCTGGACGCACCACCGCCCAGGTTGCCCAGTTGGCCGCCCAGGCCGCCGAGTGCATTGCTGCCGGTGAGCTTGTCGAGGCCGGGGACGGACTTCGCCAACTGCGAATAGTCCGCCGTGCTGAGCTTGTTCTTCGCCAGGCCGAGCAAAGCGCCCGTGCCGCCGAGCGCCTGCTCGTCGCTGACGCCGAGCTGACCGGTAAGGGCATCGAGCAGGCCACTGGTCTGCGGCGTCGAGGCCACGCGCGAGGTATCGGCGCCGGTCGCCCCGGACACCGCCTTGGCGGCATCGCCCAGGTTGAAGGCAAACGCGGAAGAAGCCGCCAGCAGGGCGGCCAGTGCGAGGGTGACACGGGGTTTGACGGACATCGCTGTCTCCTGGGATACCGAACGCCAGATTCGACCGGAAGCCAGGGCCAATGTTCCACCATGGCTGGCGTGGCGGAGCAAAAGCGCGGCGCGGTCACAGCGCCGTCAAAGACCGTCTTCAGCGGGGCGCGCCGGGGAACTCGCTCGCCACTGCGCAGCGCCAGGCCATTCGTGGCATCACCCTGCCGAGCTGCAAGACAGACCCGACTCACCGCCGGCGCGGCGATTTCCCCCGCGATCGGCAAAGTTTCCCTAAGCTAGAGCCATACCCGCCCGACGGACCGACCATGAGCGAACCCTTCATCCTCACGCCCCGCGTGGCCCGCCTGCTGCCCTGGCTGGTGGCCATTGCCTTTTTCATGCAGGCCCTGGACGGCACCATCCTCAACACCGCACTGCCCAGCATGGCCCGCTCGCTGGAAGAAGACCCCCTGCGCATGCAGGGCGTGGTGATCGCCTACCTGCTCACCGTGGCGCTGCTGATCCCCTCCTCCGGCTGGATTTCCGACCGCTTCGGCACGCGCCGGGTGTTCCTCTTCGCCATCTTCCTGTTCAGCTTCGGCTCACTGCTCTGCGCGCTCTCGCCCAGCCTTGGCACCCTGGTTGGCGCCCGCGTGGTGCAGGGCATCGGCGGCGCGCTGATGATGCCGGTGGGGCGCCTGGTGATCCTGCGCGTCTACCCGCGCAGCGACCTGGTGCGCATCCTCAGCTTCGTCACCATCCCCGGCCTGCTCGGCCCGCTGGCGGGGCCGACCATGGGCGGCTGGCTGGTGGAGTACGCCAGCTGGCACTGGATCTTCCTGATCAACCTGCCGGTGGGACTGATAGGCTTCATCGTCGCCCTGCGCCTGATGCCGGATCTGCGCGGCATACGTGCAACGCGCTTCGATACGATCGGCTTCCTGCTGTTCGGTGGTTCCATGGTGCTGATCACCATCGCCCTGGAAGGCCTGGGCGAATTGCACATGCCGCACGTACGCGTGGTGCTGCTGCTGATTGGCGGCATGGTGCTGCTGGCCGCCTACTGGCTGCGGGCGTTGCGCATCGAGTCGCCACTGTTCCCGCCATCACTGTTCACCACGCGGACCTTCGCCGTGGGCCTGCTGGGCAACCTGTTCGCCCGCCTGGGCAGCGGCTCCCTGCCCTTCCTCACGCCGCTGCTGTTGCAGGTGGGCCTGGGCTTCTCGCCGTCCAAAGCGGGCATGACGATGATCCCCATGGCCCTGGCGGCAATGGTCATCAAATCGCTGGCACGGCCACTGCTGGACCTGTTCGGATATCGCAAGCTGCTGGTCAGCAACACGCTGCTGCTGGGAGCGATGATCGCCAGTCTCGGCCTGGTGGACCAGGACACCCCCTATGCACTGCTGCTGGTGCAACTGGCGATATTGGGCGGGATCAACTCGCTGCAGTTCACCGCGATGAACACCCTCAGCCTCATCGACCTGCGTGACGACAACGCCAGCGCTGGCAACAGCCTGCTCTCGGTGGTCATGCAATTGTCGATCGGCATGGGCATCGCCTGTGCAGCGGCACTGCTGGGCGGCTTCACGGGGGACCAGGAAAGCGTGCAGGGCGACGTGCTCGCAGCCTTCCACGCGACCTACTTCAGCGTCGGCATCCTGTCGATGCTGGCGGCGGCGATCTTCTTCCAACTGAATGCCGAAGACGGCCGCACCACGCCGCGCCGCGTCGATCCGGAGACCGACGTCAGCGAGCACTGATCAGGGCTTGCAGGTAGGCGCTGCGGTCTGCGTCTTCGAGGCGTCCACCGCGCCCAGGTGCTCGAGGGTGCGGCGGCCGAGCAGGACCGGATAGTCCAGGGTCTGACGGTCACGCAGGGTGAACTGCTCGCGATAGACCTTGCCGCCCAGGCACACGTCCATCAGCACTACCGGGGCGCGCTCGACGCCACTGGCGGTCTTGAACTTGAGCACGCGCTCGACCCGCCGCTCGAAGGGCAGGCGTTCTTCCTTGCCGGTCGCCGGGTCACTGATCATCACGTCGTATTGCACCCAGCGCTCGCCGTTCTTCCTGATCCGGGCGATGTTGCGCGCATCCATCACCGAAGTCTGCGCGCCGGTATCCAGTTTCACCTTGAGCGGTGCCTGCTCGGGCATCAGCGTGAGCGTCTCCACCCAGCCCCAGGTCGTGGGCTGCGCGGGCGCGTCGGCGGCCAGGGCGCTGCCCGAAACGAGCAGACCGGCGAGCAGCAGGCGGAAGGCAGGCGATGGCATGGGGGCAACTCCGGAAATCGATGACGGTGCGATAGGTAAAGAACATAGGCAATAAAAAACCCCGGATGTTTCCATCCGGGGTCTTTCGGCTGACGCCAGGGGATCTTAGTTGATCACCTGTACGCGCTCGGCCTGCATGCCTTTCTGGCCCTGCACGACTTCGAAGCTGACCTTCTGGCCTTCGGCCAGAGTCTTGAAGCCGTTACCTTCGATAGCGCGGAAGTGTACGAACACGTCCGGGCCGCTTTCCGGGGTAATGAAGCCGTAGCCTTTGGTCTCGTTGAACCACTTGACGGTGCCGTTCTGACGATTCGACATGGTGTTCTCCTTGGAACGTATTTTTGAAATTAGCCACGAATGGCCAGGAACTGAGTTGCAAGGAGTTACAAGGAGTCGAGCAGGACGGGGTGGAATAACCGACCGCATCAGGTCACGATCGACGGCGACCCATGCAAACACAGTGCGGAAACTCTACGACAAAAATTCGCGGAAAGCGAATCTCTTGAAAAAACCGTATATCGGCACTTTGGCAAATTCGGACGAGTGGCCTCAAACCCTTGCCATATCGGCTTCTCAGCCCTGCTGAGGGTACTCTCCTGCTACACTGCGCGGCCATATGGATTCACCCGGGCTCCCTTCGTGACCACCTCTGCATTTTCCAGCCTCGCGCTGTCGGCCGACCTGCTGGCCAACCTCGATTCTCTCGGTTACCGCGAGATGACGCCGATCCAGGCCGCCGCCTTGCCGGCGATCCTCAAGGGCCGCGATCTGATCGCCCAGGCCAAGACCGGTAGCGGCAAGACTGCCGCCTTCGGCATCGGTCTGCTCAGCCCGCTGAATCCGCGCTACTTCGGCTGCCAGGCGCTGGTGCTGTGCCCGACCCGCGAGCTCGCCGACCAGGTCGCCAAGGAGATCCGCCGTCTCGCCCGCGCTGCCGACAACATCAAGGTGCTGACCCTCTGCGGCGGCACACCTTTCGGCCCGCAGATCGGCTCGCTGGAGCACGGCGCCCACGTCGTGGTCGGGACGCCGGGACGGATCCAGGAGCACCTGCGCCGCGGCACCCTGAAGCTCGACGGCCTGAATACCCTGGTGCTCGACGAAGCCGACCGGATGCTCGACATGGGTTTCTACGACAGCATCGCCGACATCATCGGCCAGGCTCCGGCGCGCCGGCAGACGCTGCTGTTCTCCGCCACCTACCCCGATGGCATCGGCCAACTGGCGGCGAAGTTTCTGAAGAATCCCGAGCGCGTGGAAGTGGAAGCGCTGCACGACGACAGCCAGATCGAACAGCATTTCTACGAGATCGATGCCAAGCAGCGCCTGGATGCCGTCGTCCGCCTGCTGCAGCATTTCCGCCCGCAATCCTGCGTCGCCTTCTGCCATACCCGCCAGCAATGCATGGAAGTGGTGGAGCAGCTCAATGCCCGGAAGATTTCCGCCCTGGCCCTGCACGGCGATCTGGAGCAGCGCGAGCGCGATCAGGTGCTGACCATGTTCGCCAACCGCAGCTGCAGCGTGCTGGTAGCCACCGACGTGGCCGCGCGCGGGCTGGACATCGCTGCGCTGGAAGCGGTGATCAACGTCGAGCTGTCGCGTGACGCGCAGGTCCACGTGCACCGTATCGGCCGCAGCGGCCGTGCCGGCGAGAAGGGCCTGGCACTGTCCCTGGTCACCCCCGCCGAGGCCAGCCGTGCCCAGGCGATCGAGGATTTGCAGGGCGCGCCGCTGAACTGGGAGCGCATCGATTTCCTCAAGGCCAACGACGCCCCGCTGCTGCCGCCGATGACCACTCTGGCGATCGCCGGTGGACGCAAGGACAAGCTGCGCCCCGGCGATATCCTCGGCGGCCTCACCGGCGATGCCGGCCTGAAAGGTACGCAGGTGGGCAAGATCGCCATCTTCGATTTCCAGGCCTTCGTCGCCGTGGAGCGCGATGTCGCCAAGCAGGCGCTGAAGCACTTCAACGAAGGCAAGATCAAGGGCCGCTCGTTCAAGGCACGCATCCTCTAGCGATGCCTGTTTATGTAGGAGCGAGCTTGCTCGCGCAATTGCATGGCAACGATGTAGCCGGCAAACAGCGTTCGCGAGCAAGCTCGCTCCTACAAAGAGCCGTCCGCCAGGGATGGTGAGCAAACGCGGCAGCATGTCTACGCTCGCGATAGCCGCACGACAGTCGTTCCGCTAGTCTGAGGGGCAGACATTCGGAAGTCCCGCACGCGCATGTTCTCCTCCCCACTGCTCCAGTCTCTGCGGCGCCTCTGGGCGCTGGACAAGTTCGCCTACAGCCTGCGGGTGTTCGTCGCCCTCAGCGGGGTCATGCTCGCGTGCTGGCTGCAGGGCCGGCCGGAGCTGGTGATCCCGCTGTTCCTCGGGGTCATCGCCAGCGCCCTGGCGGAAACCGACGACCACTGGCTGGGACGCCTGCAGGCGCTGCTGGTGACGCTGGCCTGCTTCAGCATCGCCGCACTGGCGGTGGAGCTGCTGTTCCCCTACCCGCTGCTGTTCGTCGCCGGGCTGGCCCTGTCGACCTTCGCCATGACCCTGCTCGGCGCCCTGGGCGAGCGCTACGCGGCCATCGCCTCGGCGACACTGATCCTGTCGATCTACACCATGATCGGCGTCGACCAGCGCGGCGGCACGCCCACCGACTTCTGGCGCGAGCCGCTGCTGCTGGTGGCCGGCGCCGGCTGGTACGGGTTGCTCTCGGTACTCTGGAACGCCCTGTTCGCCAACCAGCCGGTGCAACAGAGCCTGGCGAAGCTGTTCCTCGAACTGGGCGAGTACCTGAAGATCAAGTCGACCCTGCTGGAGCCGCTGCGGCACCTCGATGTCGAGGCCCAGCGCCTGGCCCTGGCGCGGCAGAACGGGCGCGTGGTGGTGGCATTGAACCAGGCCAAGGAAACCATCCTGGCGCGCCTCTCCCACGGCAGGCCGAGCCCGAAGATCAGCCGCTACCTGAAGCTCTACTTCATCGCCCAGGACGTCCACGAGCGCGCCAGCTCGTCGCATTACCCGTACAACCAATTGGCCGAGGCGTTCTTCCACAGCGATGTGCTGTTCCGCTGCCAGCGCCTGCTCAACCAGCAGGGCAAGGCGTGCAAGGCGCTGGCGAAGGCGATCCAGCTGCGCCAGCCGTTCGACTACAACGACAGCGAACTGGCCCTGGCCGACCTCAACGCCTCGCTGGAATACCTGCGCCAGCAGGGTAATCCAGCCTGGCGCGGGCTGCTGCGCTCCCTCGGCGCGCTGGCCGCCAACCTCACCACCCTGGACCGCAAGCTCAGCGGTGCAAGCAACCCCGACGCGCTCGACGATGAGCAGGACAGCACCCTGCTCGACCGTTCCCCGCGCTCGCTCAAGGATGCACTGGAGCGCATCCGCCTGCAGGTGTCACCGACCTCGCTGCTGTTCCGCCACGCCCTGCGCCTGTCGCTGGCGCTGGCCGCCGGCTATGGCGTGCTGCACCTGATCCACCCGACCCAGGGCTACTGGATCATGCTCACCACGGTGTTCGTCTGCCAGCCGAACTACGGGGCGACGCGCATCCGCCTGGTGCAGCGGATACTCGGCACACTGGTCGGCCTGGTGGCCGGCTGGGCACTGATCGACCTGTTCCCCAACCCGCTGCTCCAGTCGCTGCTGGCGGTGGTCGCCGGGGTCGCCTTCTTCGCCACGCGGAGCACACGCTATACCCTGGCCACGGCGGCGATCACCCTGCTGGTGCTGTTCTGCTTCAACCAGGTGGGCGACGGCTACGGGCTGATCCTGCCGCGCCTGTTCGACACCCTGCTGGGTGCGCTGATCGCCGGCATCGCGGTATTCCTGGTGCTACCCGACTGGCACGGGCGCAGCCTGCATCGGCTGGTCGGCGGCACCCTGGCGTGCAACAGCCGCTATCTGCGGGAAATCATGCAGCAGTACGCCAACGGCAAGCGCGACGACCTCGCCTATCGCACGGCGCGGCGCAACGCGCACAACGCCGACGCGACACTCTCCACCACGCTGTCGAACATGCTCCTGGAGCCCGGCCACTTCCGCAAAGACGCGGAAATCGGCTTCCGTTTCCTGGTGCTCTCCCACACCCTGCTCAGCTACCTCTCCGCCCTCGGCGCGCACCGCAACCAGCTGCCACCGGACGTCAACGACGACCTCATCGCCGAAGCCGCCGAGCGCCTCACCGCCAGCCTCGACGATATCGCCGCGCGCCTCAACGAGCGGCGCCCGGTGGCTATCTACAGCGACGAGGAAGACGCGCTGGCCAAGCGCCTGGAAGAACTGCCCGAGGAACAGGACGACGCCCACCGCCTGGTGCAGACCCAGCTGGCACTCATTTGCCGGCAGCTCACGCCGCTACGCACCCTGGCGGCGCACCTGCTGAAGAAGGACATCGGCGCGGAACAGGCCGAAACCGCCTGACGCTTTTGCAGGAGCGCGGGGGACGCCCAGTTCTTGCTCGCGAACACATGGCACCAGATGGCCTGGCGCGAAACGGGGTTCGCGAGCAGGCTCGCTCCTACCCAGAGGCAAGGCCCCGTCAGAGACCGTGCTCGCGCATCAGCTGGTCGTAGCTGCCATCCGCACGCATCTCGCGGATCGCCTTGTTGAAGGCCGCAACTATCTCGGCATGGTGCGGGTTATGCCGGCCGACGAGGATGTGCAGGCCGTTCTCGGCCAGCGGCACCGGGAGGAACTCCAGCTGCCCCTTGAGTTCGGCGAGGTCGCCGTTGAAATGCACCCGCGCGGTGATCTCGTCTTCCAGTGTCAGGTCCACGCGCCCGGCCTGCAGCATCAGCGCCGCATTGACGAAGCTGAATACCGCGACCCGCTGCAAATTCGAGTCGCTGTCGAACGCTGCGGAATAGGCATAGCCGCGCACAATGGCAATGCGATACGGATAGAGATCGGCCAGCTTGCCGAAGGTAATGGGCGAGCCCTGGCGCTTGATCAGGCGCACGCGGTTGAACAGATAGGACTCGGAATACACACCGAAGGACTCCCGCTCCGGCGTATACCAGGCATCCGCCACCAGGTCGTACTCGCCGTTCGCCACACCGTGCAGCACGCGCGGCCAGGGCACCTCGATGTATTCGCTGGCATAGCCGGCGCGCTTGAGCGCGGCCTGCACCAGGTGCACCGCCACGCCATTGCCGGGCAACTGCCGGTCCGCGTAGGGCGGCCAGCGATCCGCGGCGATACGCAGCGTTTCCCCGGCCCGCGCCGCGCTGGAGACGCACAGGAACAAGAGGATCAGCAGCAGGCGCAGCAGCATTGGGAAACGTCCGGGGAGGGGCTTGGGCAAGACTAGTCGCTGCCCCCGGCGTCGCGCCAATCTTCAGAACAGCATCGCCGCACGCAAGCTCATGCCGCCGCCGGTTTCCGGCACCACCGCCACGTTGTAGCGCTCGCTCTCCGGCCCCTCGAGGAACAGGTTGTAGGTGAAGTTGGCGAAGAAGTTGCCCACCGCCATCCCCACCAGCACGTCGGTGGGATAGTGCTTGTCACCTTCCACGCGCGACAGCGCGGTCAGCCCGTCGAGGGTGTAGAGCCCGGCCCTGGCGGTGTAGCGCCAGGCGGGGTCCATGTCGATGTAGTCCAGGTTGCGCCGGGTAAAACTGGTGTGCACGGCCGTCACCGCAGTGTGCTTGGAGGGGAAGGAGTCATCCGGGATTCCGTCCGGCCGCTCGCGTCCGGACCACTCCTTGGCCTCCTCGACGAAACCGGTCACCGCATAGCGGTCCGCCGCCAGCAAGCTCAGGTTGCGCCCGCGCCAGCTCCATTTCTCCTCGGTGCTCACGTCCTTGGGCGAGGCCACCAAGGCGGTGACGACGCTCAGGCCGGTGGCGAGGTTGAGCATGCGGTCGGCAGCCTGGTTGGCGTCGCCGCCGAACAACCAGCCGTGGTTGCTCGCCGACTTCTGCCACTTGTGGTCCCAGTTGCCCGCCGCAATCACCGCCGCGCCGGCCACCGGTGCCCAGACGTCGGCGCTGGTGACGGCGCGCTGCGCCGAGTCTCCCACCCGATCCCAGCTCATTTGCGGCGCCCCTGCGCAACCGATGAGCGCGGCGCTGGCCGCCAGGGTGGCGACTGCCAGACAAGTCCGATTCATGATGCTCCCCCATGCGCCCGGCCCGCTCCAGAGCAGCGGACGCGTCAATGCATGAGCAGGGAAGGATAGTCGGGACGATTCTGAAGGCCCCTGCCTTCAGTCATTAATGGGTAACTCTTCGTTTCACTCAGCTGAAAAAGAAAAACCCCGCCGAGGCGGGGTTTTCCGAGTCAGACGGAATCAGCCTTTGAAGACGTCTTCCACCGACTGCAGCGGGTAGTGCTTCGGATACGGCAGGGTCGCCACGCCGGTCTCGATGGCGGCCTTGGCCACGGCATCGGAAACGACGGTGATCAGGCGCTTGTCCATCGGCTTCGGAATGATGTACTCGCGGCCGAATTCCAGGGCGGTCACACCGTAGGCGTCGCACACGTCCTTGGGTACCGGCAGCTTGGCCAGGTCACGCAGGGCCAGGGCGGCGGCGATCTTCATTTCTTCGTTGATGCGGGTGGCGCGCACGTCCAGGGCACCGCGGAAGATGAAGGGGAAGCCAAGCACGTTGTTGACCTGGTTCGGGTAGTCCGAACGGCCGGTGGCCATGATCACGTCGTTGCGGGTGGCGTGGGCCAGTTCCGGCTTGATTTCCGGGTCCGGGTTCGAGCAGGCGAAGACGATCGGGTTCGGCGCCATGCGCTGGAGGTCTTCAGCGCTGAGCAGGTTGGCACCAGACAGGCCAACGAACACGTCGGCGCCTTCCAGGGCGTCGGACAGGGTGCGTTTGTCGGTCTCGGTGGCGAACACCGCCTTGTACTGGTTCAGATCGTTACGGCCGGCATGGATCACGCCCTGGCGGTCGATCATGTAGATGTTCTCGACCTTGGCGCCCATGCTCACCAGCAGCTTCATGCAGGAGATGGCGGCAGCGCCAGCGCCGAGGCAGACGATCTTCGCGGTCTCGAGCTTCTTGCCGGCGATTTCCAGGGCGTTGAGCATGCCGGCGGCGGTCACGATGGCGGTGCCGTGCTGGTCATCGTGGAACACCGGGATGTCGCACTGTTCGATCAGGGCGCGCTCGATCTCGAAGCACTCGGGTGCCTTGATGTCTTCCAGGTTGATGCCGCCGAAGGTGATGGAGATGCGCTTGACGGTATCGATGAACGCCTGCGGGCTCTCGGCATCGACTTCGATGTCGAACACGTCGACCCCGGCGAAGCGCTTGAACAGAACGCCCTTGCCTTCCATCACCGGCTTGGAGGCCAGCGGGCCGAGGTTGCCCAGGCCGAGGATGGCGGTGCCGTCGGAAATGACCGCGACCAGGTTGCCCTTGCCGGTGTACTTGAAGGCCAGTTCCGGATCACGCGCGATTTCGCGCACCGGCTCGGCGACACCCGGGCTGTACGCCAGCGACAGGTCGCGGGCGGTGACGGTCGGCTTGGTCAGCTCGACGCTCAGTTTACCGGGGCGGGGTTGGGCGTGATATTCGAGGGCAGCGGTCTTGAGATCAGACATTTGGGCACTTCCGCTTTTGTTGCTTGTTGGACAGACGGGGGCCCGAGCATACGCACAAACCCCGCACCTGCCAAGGTAGCCCAAGCCCCTGCTGTCAAGACCTCTAGCGTACGACTTTCAGCCAATCGCCCGGTTTTGGCTGACCAGTTGGATACAAGTCATTCAATAAACGTATACGATTTATCGAGTCAGATTCCGGACCGGATTCAGCCTTCGCGAACTGCTCGACAGTCTGCCCGGATTTGACCTGAACAACGGCGATCCGGCGCGGTTGTGCGTATTTCTGTTCGTCTGCACGCATTGGCCTGAAGCTGCGGATGACCTGCATGAATTCGTCGTCGACGCTCTCCAGGGAGGCGCGGCCTTTGACCGCACCAACGAAGAGGTAGGCGCGGTCCTTCTGGTAGACCACCGCCACGCGCCGTGCCGGCGAACCCGGCACCACGCCGGTGGCGACATCCAGGCCAGCCTGCTGGAAGCTTTCTTCGTTCGATAGCCGCCCACCAGTACCCTTGCGCAGGTATTCCGCCGGGGTCAGCTGGCCCTCGCGCTGTACCAGCTTCATGCCGATGTAGGCCTGCTGGTCGGCGGTGAAGCCGACCAGGGCGGTCGGCTGGTTGAGAATGCCCCAACCCGCGGGGTAGGTCAGGGTGAAGTCCAGCTCCGAATGGTAGAAGCTCTGCCCGCGGCGCACGCCACTGGAGGCGGAGTCGCCGAAGGGCATACCGTCGATGGCCTTCAGGTAGCGCTCGGCATCGACTTCGCGCTGGCCGCTGGCAGCCAGGGCCTGGGCCGGCCCGATCACCTGCTTCAGGCGCTGGTCGTTGTCCGGATGGGTGTCGAACAGCCCGTGGTAGCCCACCGGCTGGGCTGCCTGCCCCTTGCGCGCGGCCTCGTCACGGGCGAAGTCTTCCTGGTTCTTCAGCACCCGCACCACCTGGATCATCGCGGTGGGATCGTAGCCGGCGCGAGCCAGGTACTTGGCGCCCAGGCCGTCGGCCTCCAGCTCCATGTCGCGGCCATAGCCGCGCACGAAGGCGGTGCCGAGCACGTTGGTGAGGTCGGCGGCGGCGCCAACGCCGGTGCCAATGGCCACCGCCTGGCCAAGGATGTTCCAGGCGCTGGACTGGCTTTGCTGCTTGACGCTATGCCGCGCGGTAACGTGGCCGACCTCATGGCCGAGCACCGCCGCCAGTTCCGCCTCCGAGCCCAGGTACGCCATCAGCCCGCGGTGGATATAGATGTAGCCGCCGGGCAGGGCGAAGGCGTTGATGTCAGGGGTGTCGATGACCGTGAAGTGATACTGCAGCTGCGGCCGGTCGCCGGCGCGGGCGACCCGTTCGCCGACCTGCTGGACGTAGGCCTGCAGCTTCGCGTCCTCATAGCGCGGGTATTGCTTGGCGATTTCCTGGCTGTACTTCTGGCCCATCTCCAGCTCGCTCTGCTCGCTCATCATGACGAAGTCAGACTTGCCGGTAGCCGGGTTGGTGGCGCAACCGCCGAGGACGCCCATCAGCGCCAGCAGGGCCAGAATTCCGAACGAGCGCAAGCTCATGGCAATACCTCCATCATCGCCGGATCGGTCACAGGCAGCATCCAGCGCGCCTGCCCGGGTTTCACGCCACCGTGCGCGGCACGGTCGATGACCCAGCCGCGCGCTTCTATTTGTCGACCCTTCAGCTCACGCAGGGTTGCATCGTCGAACTGCTTCACGAGGCGCGGCTGGATACGCAGTACCAGCGGGCCGTCGAGATCGATCCACAAGCCGCCGCGGTTGCGTTGAACCTGCTCCACCCGACCGCGCACCACCGCAAAGCCGCTGTCCTGAAGTTGCTGCGCCGTCTGCACCGGGGACTTTTTCCACAACCCCAGCTTGGCGCTGCGCGCCACGCGCTCGGCGGCCCGCTGACAGGCAGTGAGCTCGGTGTTGGGTGCGATAGCTACAAGGTAGCCCAGACCTTCGGCGAGCAACCGGGATTCAAGGTTGTTACCGCCGGCGTCATAGGTGTGGGCCAGTGTGCGGCCGTACTTGTCCTTGCCTTGCCGACCGACAACCAGGCCGACTTCGCCGTCATTGGCCGCCACCAGCTCCTGCAGGCGGCGCTGGGCGGCGACGGCAAAGGGCTCCTCGGAGCGGCCGTGATGGGCCAGCTCGGGGGCATTCACGCCGATCAGGCGAACGCTGCGGCCGTCGGCCAGCTTGAGCGTGTCACCGTCCACTACCCGCGCCACGCGCACCGTTTCCACCGAAGCAGGCTTCGGGCAGGCAGCAGCGCTGGCGTCCAGGGAAAAAAGGACGGCCATAAAAAAGGCGCCCACGAGGGACGCCTTTTTCGAGTTACCGTGAAAAACCATCGTCGGCCTTTCCCGGAAATCGATCTTACTTCTTGCCGCCGAACATGGCGAAGCGCTGGTTGAAGCGGTCGATACGGCCGCCGGTGTCCAGAACTTTCTGCTTACCGGTGTAGAAGGGGTGGCACTCGGAGCAGACGTCCAGGTGAATGCCCTTGCACAGGGTGGAACGGGTCTTGATCACGTTGCCACAGCTGCAGGTAGCTTCGATGTCTTCGTACGCGGGATGGATTTCCGGTTTCATGGTCTCTTCCTCTCAGTGGTGTGCCGCCACCCAGTCTCTGGCAGAAGCCGAGCCACGGTCATCGAGGACCGCGGGCGGGATCTTTTACCGGGCACCGCACGGAAATTAAGGGCGTGGATCATACCAGAGAACGCTTTCAACGCAAGATCAGGCATGACCGACCGTCGCATTGCCCATGCTACCATCGAATGCTTCTCGCCACCCGGAATCGCACCGCGTGTCCTCACCCTCCATCCTGCGTCTCGCCCTGCCCTCGCCGCTGCGCCGCCTGTTCGATTACCTGCCGCCACGCGGGGTCGACGTAGGGCGCCTGCAACCGGGCGTACGCCTGCGCGTGCCGTTCGGCCGCCGCGAAATGGTCGGCGTGCTGGTGGACAAAGTGGAAGCCTCCGACGTGCCGGCGGACAAGCTGCGCCCGGCCCTGGCCGTGCTCGACCACGAGCCGCCGATGCCGGCACACCTGCTGGAGCTGTGCCGCTGGACATCGCAGTACTACCAGCACAGCCTGGGCGACACCTTCTCCTGGGCGCTGCCCAACCTGCTGCGCCAGGGCGACCCGGCCGAGGCGCGCCAGCAGCGCTTCTGGCACGCCGAACCGGGCGCCCGCGAGGAAGACCCGCGCCTGGCTCGCGCACCGCGCCAGCGCGAGGCGTTGAAGATTCTCAAGCAGCACCCCCACGGTGTTGCCCACGACCTGCTCAGCCAGTTGCAGATCAACAAGGACAGCCTCGACCTGCTCCAGGAAAAGGGCCTGGTCACCCTGGAAGTGCGCGAGCATCGCGTGCCGCCGCACCACGGCCCCTGGCTGGCGCAGGCAGAGCTGCCGCTCAATGCCGAGCAACGCGCCGCCTTCGAGGCCGTGCGCGCCGGCTTCGGCAGCTTCCACAGCTTCCTCCTGGCCGGCGTCACCGGCAGCGGCAAGACCGAGGTCTACCTGCAACTGATCCGCGAGACTCTGGAAGCCGGCAAGCAGGCGCTGGTGCTGATCCCCGAGATCAACCTCGGCCCGCAGACCCTGAGCCGCTTCGAGCGCCGCTTCAACGCGCGGATCGCCCTGCTGCACTCGGCCCTGACCGACCGCGAGCGCCTCGACGCCTGGCTGGCGGCCCGTGACGGCGAGGCGGACATCATCATCGGCACCCGCTCGGCATTGTTCACCCCGATGAAGAATCCGGGGCTGATCATCATCGACGAGGAGCACGACGCTTCCTATAAACAGCAGGAAGGCCTGCGCTACCACGCCCGCGACCTCGCCATGGTGCGCGCGCGCCTGGAAAACCTGCCGATCCTGCTGGGCTCCGCCACGCCGGCGCTGGAAAGCCTGCACAACGCCCAGAGCGGCCGCTACGGCCTGCTGCGCCTGACCCAGCGTGCCGGCGGCGCGCACCAGCCGAAGTTCCACCGTCTGGACGTGAAGAGCCTGCCGCTGGATTCCGGCATCTCCATGCCGTTGCAGCGCTCGATCAAGGAAACCCTGGCCGCCGGCCAGCAGGTGCTGGTCTACCTGAACCGCCGCGGCTTCGCCCCGACCCTGCTGTGCCACGACTGCGGCTGGATCAGCCAGTGCCCGCGCTGCGATGCGCGGATGACCGTGCACCAGGGCAGCGGCGAGCTGCGCTGCCACCACTGCGACCACCGCGAGCGACCGCCGCGCAACTGCCCGAAATGCGGCACGGTGGACCTGCGCCCGGTCGGCGCCGGCACCGAGCGCGCCGAGGAGCGCCTGCGCATCCTCTTCCCGGACTACCCGGTGCTGCGCATCGACCGCGACAGCACCTCGCGCAAACACGCCATGCGCGACCTGTTCGCCACCATCAACAAGGGCGAGCCATGCATCCTGGTCGGCACCCAGATGCTCGCCAAGGGACACCACTTCCCGCGGGTCACCCTGGTGGCGATCCTCGATGCCGATGGCGGGCTGTTCTCCGCCGACTTCCGCGCCAGCGAGCGCATGGCCCAGCAGATCGTCCAGGTCGCCGGCCGCGCCGGGCGCGCCGAGGAACCGGGCCGCGTGCTGATCCAGACTCATCTGGCCGACCACCCGCTGCTGGTGCAACTCACCGAGCAGGGCTACTTCGCCTTCGCCGAGCAGGCCCTCACCGAGCGCCGCGCCGCCGGCCTGCCGCCATTCGCCCACCTGGCGCTGCTGCGCGCCGAGGCGCACAAGCCTGGACAGGCGGAGGGTTTCCTCGACGAAGCCTGCGCCGAGGCCGAACGCCTGCAAGCTGCGCTCGGCCACGAGGTGGAGCTCCTCGGCCCGGTACCCGCGCCCATGGAGCGCCGCGCCGGCCGCTATCGCGCCCAGTTGCTGCTGATGAGCACGGCCCGTGCACCACTGCACCGTCTTCTCACGCCCTGGCTGCAAACGCTCGAGGGCATGCCCGGCGGGCGCCAGGTACGCTGGTCGCTGGATGTCGACCCGATCGATCTGTTCTGACGACCCTCTTTTATTCCCAAGAACCCGTCCGCCGCGCCGGAACCGTCCTACATTGACTTCCATCAGCCGCGACGGATGGCACAGCGGCGAGACTGAACTCGGAGCGTTCCGCGGTTGGCAAGCCATGCCCGGCCACGGATAATGCGCGGTTCTGAGCCCGATAACCGGTCGCGCGCGCCGGATGCACGCGAGCACGGAGAAAACCATGAAAGACACGATTCGCCACCTGATCCAGCAAGCCCTTGTCAGCCTCACCGAAGATGGCACCCTGCCCGCCGGCCTGACGCCCGACATCCAGGTGGAGAACACCAAGGACCGAACCCACGGTGACTTCGCCAGCAACATCGCCATGATGCTGGCCAAACCCGCCGGGATGAAGCCGCGCGACCTCGCCACCAAGCTGGTCGAGGCGCTGCCGCAGAGCCCGGAAGTGGCCAAGGTCGAGATCGCCGGTCCCGGCTTCCTGAACTTCTTCCAGGACCAGGCCTGGCTCGCCGCCAGCCTCGACAAGGCCCTGGCCGACGAACGCATCGGCGTGCGCAAGGCCGGCCCCGCGCAGCGCGTGGTGGTGGACCTGTCCTCGCCGAACCTGGCGAAGGAAATGCACGTTGGCCACCTGCGCTCGACCATCATCGGCGACGGCGTCAGCCGCGTGCTGGAGTTCCTCGGCGACACCGTGATCCGCCAGAACCACGTCGGCGACTGGGGCACCCAGTTCGGCATGCTGCTGGCCTATCTGGAAGAACAACCGGTAGACGCCCAGGCCGAACTGCACGACCTGGAAGTCTTCTACCGCGCCGCCAAGAAGCGCTTCGACGAGTCGCCCGAGTTCGCCGACCGCGCCCGTGAACTGGTGGTCAAGCTGCAGGCCAAAGACCCCAAGTGCATGGCCCTGTGGACCCGCTTCAACGACATTTCCCTGTCGCACTGCCAGAAGGTCTACGACCTGCTGGACGTCAAGCTGACCATGGCCGACGTGAAGGGCGAGAGCGCCTATAACGACGACCTCGCCCAAGTGGTCGCCGACCTGACGGCCAAGGGCCTGCTGGTCGAGAGCGACGGCGCCCTGTGCGTGTTCCTCGACGAGTTCAAGAACGCCGAAGGCGAGCCGCTGCCGGTGATCGTGCAGAAGGCCGGCGGCGGCTACCTCTATGCCACCACCGACCTGGCCGCCATGCGCTACCGCCACAAGGTGCTGCACGCCGACCGCGTGCTGTACTTCGTCGACCAGCGCCAGGCCCTGCACTTCCAGCAGGTGTTCGAAGTCGCCCGCCGCGCCGGTTTCGTCCCGGCCAGCATGGACCTGGAGCACATGGGCTTCGGCACCATGAACGGCGCCGACGGCAAGCCATTCAAGACCCGCGACGGCGGCACCGTGAAGCTGATCGACCTGCTGATCGAAGCCGAGGAGCGCGCCTACACCCTGGTGAAGGCCAAGAACCCCGACTTCAGCGAGCAGGACCTGCGCCAGATCGCCCACGCCGTTGGCATCGGCGCGGTGAAATACGCCGACCTGTCCAAGCACCGCACCAGCGACTACAGCTTCAACTTCGACCTGATGCTGAGCTTCGAAGGCAACACCGCGCCGTACCTGCTGTATGCGTACACCCGCGTGGCGAGCATCTTCCGCAAGCTGGGCAAGGGTTATGACGAAGTGGGCGGCAAGATCGCCCTGCAGCAACCGCAGGAAATCGCCCTGGCCGCACAGCTGGCGCAGTTCACCGACCTGCTCAACAACGTGGCGACCAAGGGTGTGCCGCACATCCTCTGCGCCTACCTGTACGAGCTGGCCGGCCTGTTCTCCAGTTTCTACGAGCACTGCCCGATCCTCACCGCCGAAGACCCGGCGCAACAGGAAAGCCGCCTGCGCCTTGCCGCGCTGACCGGCCGCACCCTCAAGCAGGGCCTGGAGCTGCTGGGCCTGGAAACCCTGGAGCGCATGTAAGCACCCATGGCGAAGAAGAAACCCGCTCCCAAGCGCGGCGCCAGCCGCTACCAGGCCCCGGCCAAGAAGACGTCGGTCCCCGGCTGGGTCTGGCTGGTCGCCGGCCTGGCCATCGGCGGCTTCATCATGTTCCTGATGAAACTGGAGCCGGGTCGCAACGACGTCAAACGCGAGAAGCCGGAAGCGCCCAAGACCGTGGTCGGCTCCAACAAGCCCTCCGGCACCGTGCAACCGCAGCAGCCGGCGGCACCCACCGGGGTCAAGCCCAAGTACGACTTCTACACCCTGCTGCCGGGCTCGGAAGTCGCCGTGCCGCCGGAGGCCGTGCCGCCGCCGGCCAAGCCGACTCCGCCGCCGACCGTGGTCGCGACCAAGGAAGAGGCCGAGAAGATCGACACCCAGCGCGCCCTGACCGCCCTGAGCGGCCAGACTCCGCCACCGCCCGCAGTGGTCAAGCCGGCAACGCCCGCCACGCCGCCAGCGACCCAGGTCGCTGGCGCGCAGAAGCAGGCCCTGCCGCAGGCTCCGGCCAGCGATAGCGCACCAGCCAAGCCGACCCCGCCGCCAGCCGTGGCCGCGACGCAGTACTACCTGCAGGCGGGCTCGTTCCGCAAACAGACCGACGCCGACCACCTGCGCGCGCAGATCATCATGATGGGCCAGAACGCCCGCGTGGAGTCCGGCACGGTACGCGACGAAACCTGGTACCGGGTGATGGTCGGCCCCTACGGCGACCGCGCCAAGGCCTCCGCCGCGCAGAAGCAACTGGCCGGCAACGGCTTCAGCAACCTGCTGTTACAGCAACGCCAGACCAGATAAAAGCGGCTGCAAGCGGCAGGCTACAAGCTCCAGGCCAAAACCGCCTTCAGCTTGCAGCCTGTCGCCTGAAGTCTACCGCCGCTCTTCCTCCCTTGAATCACGCCAGCCTCGTCCCCATCTGACTCTGCATTCGGGCACATCGCCCCGCTAGTGTGGAGTAAGACCCTTGACCACCATCGTATCTGTCCGCCGTAACGGCAAAGTCGTCATGGGCGGCGACGGCCAGGTTTCCCTGGGCAACACCGTGATGAAAGGCAACGCGAAGAAAGTCCGCCGCCTGTACCACGGTGAAGTGCTGGCCGGCTTCGCCGGCGCCACCGCCGATGCCTTCACCCTCTTCGAACGCTTCGAGCAGCAGCTGGAAAAACACCAGGGCCACCTGGTGCGCGCCGCCGTCGAACTGGCCAAGGACTGGCGTACCGATCGTTCCCTGAGCCGCCTGGAAGCCATGCTCGCCGTGGCCAACAAGGACGCCTCGCTGATCATCACCGGCAATGGTGACGTCGTCGAACCCGAGCATGGCCTGATCGCCATGGGCTCCGGTGGCGGCTTCGCCCAGGCGGCCGCGATGGCGCTGCTGCAGAAGGCCAACGACGAGATGAGCGCCCGCGAAATCGCCGAGACCGCGCTGAACATCGCCGGCTCCATCTGCGTGTTCACCAACCAGAACCTGACCATCGAGGAGCTCGACAGCGCCCTTTGAGGCGTTGTCGTTCCGGAGTAACCCGTCAAATGTCCATGACTCCCCGCGAGATCGTCCACGAACTCAACCGCCACATCATCGGCCAGGACGATGCCAAGCGCGCCGTCGCCATCGCCCTGCGCAACCGCTGGCGGCGCATGCAGCTGCCGGCCGAGTTGCGCGCCGAAGTGACGCCGAAGAACATCCTGATGATCGGCCCGACCGGCGTCGGCAAGACCGAGATCGCCCGTCGCCTGGCCAAGCTGGCCAACGCGCCGTTCATCAAGGTGGAAGCGACCAAGTTCACCGAAGTCGGCTATGTCGGCCGTGACGTCGAGTCGATCATCCGCGACCTCGCCGATGCCGCGATCAAGATGCTCCGCGAGCAGGAAGTGCAGAAGGTCAAGTACCGCGCCGAAGACGCCGCCGAAGAGCGCATCCTCGACGCGCTGCTGCCGCCGGCACGCACCACCGGCTTCGGCGACGAGCCGGCGCGCGAGGATTCCAACACCCGCCAGCTGTTCCGCAAGCGCCTGCGCGAAGGCCAGCTGGACGACAAGGAAATCGACATCGAGGTCGCCGACATCCCCTCGGGCGTGGAAATCATGGCCCCGCCCGGCATGGAAGAGATGACCAACCAGTTGCAGAACCTGTTCTCCAACATGGGCAAGGGCAAGCGCAAGAGCCGCAAGCTGAAGGTCGCCGAGGCCATGAAGCTGATCCGCGACGAAGAAGCGCAGCGCCTGGTCAACGAAGAAGACCTCAAGGCCCGCGCCCTGGAAGCGGTGGAGCAGAACGGCATCGTCTTCATCGACGAGATCGACAAGATTGCCAAGCGCGGCAACGTCGGCGGCGCCGATGTGTCCCGCGAGGGCGTGCAGCGTGACCTGCTGCCGCTGATCGAAGGCTGCACCGTGAACACCAAGCTGGGCATGGTGAAGACCGACCACATCCTGTTCATCGCCTCGGGCGCGTTCCACCTGTCCAAGCCCAGCGACCTGGTACCGGAACTGCAGGGCCGCCTGCCGATCCGCGTCGAACTCAAGGCCCTGAGCCCGAGCGACTTCGAGCGCATCCTCAGCGAACCCCACGCGTCGCTGACCGAGCAGTACACCGCGCTGCTGAAGACCGAAGGCCTGGACATCGAGTTCGCCGCCGAAGGCATCAAGCGTCTCGCGGAGATCGCCTTCCAGGTCAACGAGAAGACCGAGAACATCGGTGCCCGTCGCCTGCACACCCTGCTCGAGCGCCTGCTCGAAGAGGTGTCGTTCGATGCCGCCGACCTCGCCAGCGAGCACAGCGACAAGGCCATCGTGATCGACGCGGCCTACGTCAACGGTCACCTGGGCGAACTGGCCCAGGACGAAGACCTGTCGCGCTACATTCTCTAAGAGCGACTACCGGCAGCAGGCGGCAGGCTACATGCCAACCGCCTGCGGCCTGCAGCCTTTAGCCTGGAGCCCTCCATGCACATCCCCTCCGCCATCAAGCTGCACAAGGCCTCGAAAAAGCTTTCGCTGACCTATGGGGAGCAGTCCTACGAACTGTCTGCCGAGTTTCTGCGGGTGCACTCACCGTCGGCGGAAGTCCAGGGCCACGGCAACCCGGTGCTGCAGGTCGGCAAGCTGAATGTCGGCCTGAACAACCTGGAGCCGGCCGGGCAGTACGCGCTCAAGCTGACCTTCGATGACGGCCACGACAGCGGCCTGTTCACCTGGGACTACCTCTACGAGCTGTGCGTGCGCCACGACGAGATGTGGGCGGATTACCTGGCGCAGCTGGAGAAAGCCGGCAAGTCGCGCGACCCGTCGGAGTCGGTGGTCAAGCTGATGCTGTAACCGGGACACCACACTTCCTGACTGCGTAGGAGCAGACTCCGTCCGCGATCGGCCCCAGGCCACGCCAAACCCATCGCGGATAAATCCGCTCCCACAGATGCTGAAGGTGCTTCCTGTAGGAGCGAGCTTGCTCGCGAACCATTCCAACGCCTGCGCTGCCGGAAAATTCGTTCGCGAGCAAGCTCGCTCCTACAAAAGCCCCAACTCTGCTCCTACAACTCGTTCGATCTTCCCTTCCAGCTTTCCCTGCGCACCAACCTTCGTCGGGCAATCGCCCAGGGCACGCCATTTGCAACATTCATCCGGCAGACTGTTGCTTGCGTGGCCGCCGTCAGGGGATTGGCGAGATGCCCCCGCTCTAGGGCGCGTTTTCTAACTTTTCCCGACATACTCCTAGGAGAAGGCCCACGCTGCACCAGCTTGCGCGGCGAAGGAAACTCGGGTAACCAAGGCAGTGCAATGTACGGAGTTACAGTGCACAGAGCGTGGTCTCCTGAACTTCCAGTGATGCCGCCAAGTAGATGAATCGCGTGGAGCTGTCTCCACGTTCCGCAACCCCGAGAAGTACTAGGCATTACGTCACCCAGGTGAGCCCCGCCAGTATGCGTCTCAGGACAATGGAGCGTCGCCGATGACCCAGAAGAACAACAGCGATCTACCCCAGCAAGCCGCGGAAAACACACTTGCCCTCAACCCGGTGATCGGGATTCGCGGCAAGGACCTGCTCACTTCTGCCCGGATGGTGTTGCTGCAAGCGATCAAGCAGCCCTTCCACAGCGCCAAGCACGCGACGCACTTCGGCCTCGAGCTGAAGAACGTGCTGCTCGGCAAATCCGAGCTGAAGCCCTCGGACGACGACCGTCGCTTCAACGACCCGGCCTGGAGCCAGAACCCGCTCTACCGCCGCTACCTGCAGACCTACCTGGCCTGGCGCAAGGAGCTGCACACCTGGATGGGCGAGAGCGACCTGTCGCCCCAGGACATCAGCCGTGGCCAGTTCGTCATCAACCTGATGACCGAGGCCATGGCGCCGACCAATACGCTGTCCAACCCGGCAGCAGTCAAGCGCTTCTTCGAAACCGGCGGCAAGAGTCTGCTCGACGGCCTCACCCACCTCGCCAAGGACATGGTCAACAACGGCGGGATGCCCAGCCAGGTGAACATGGATGCCTTCGAGGTCGGCAAGAACCTGGCCGTGACCGAAGGCGCGGTGGTGTTCCGCAACGATGTGCTGGAACTGATCCAGTACAAGCCGATCACCGAAAGCGTGCACGAGCGCCCGCTGCTGGTGGTGCCGCCGCAGATCAACAAGTTCTACGTCTTCGACCTGTCGCCGGAGAAGAGCCTGGCGCGCTTCTGCCTGCGCAACCAGGTGCAGACCTTCATCGTCAGCTGGCGCAACCCGACCAAGGCGCAGCGCGAGTGGGGCCTGACCACCTACATCGAGGCGCTGAAGGAAGCCATCGACGTGGTCCTGAAAATCACCGGCAGCAAGGACCTGAACATGCTCGGGGCCTGCTCCGGCGGCATCACCACCGTCACGCTGCTCGGCCATTACGCCGCGCTGGGCGAGAACAAGGTGCACGCCTTCACCCAGATGGTCAGCGTGCTCGACTTCGAACTGGACACCCAGGTCGCCCTGTTCGCCGACGAGAAGACCCTGGAAGCCGCCAAGCGCCGCTCGTACCAGTCCGGCGTGCTGGAAGGCAAGGACATGGCCAAGGTGTTCGCCTGGATGCGCCCCAACGACCTGATCTGGAACTACTGGGTCAACAACTACCTGCTGGGCAACGAGCCGCCGGCCTTCGACATCCTGTTCTGGAACAACGACACCACGCGCCTGCCCGCCGCGCTGCACGGCGAGCTGGTGGAGATGTTCAAGACCAACCCGCTGACCCGCGCCGGCGCCCTGGAAGTCTCCGGCACGCCGATCGATCTCAAGCAGGTCACCTGCGATTTCTACTGCGTGGCCGGCCTGTCCGACCACATCACGCCGTGGGAAGCCTGCTACCGCTCCGCCCGCCTGCTGGGCGGCAAGTGTGAATTCATCCTCTCCAACAGCGGGCACATCCAGAGCATCCTCAACCCGCCGGGCAACCCCAAGGCACGCTTCATGACCGGCCCTGACCTTTCCGTCGATTCCAAGACCTGGCAGGAAAACTCCAGCAAGCACGCCGACTCCTGGTGGCTGCACTGGCAACAATGGCTGGCCGAGCGCGCAGGCAAGCTGAAAAAGGCCCCGACCGCCCTGGGTAACAAGGCTCACCCGGCCGGCGAGGCCTCCCCCGGAACCTACGTACACGAACGATGAAAACAGAACTCCTCCCGCAAGCCGGCGCCGTGGACGACGCCAACCATCCAGATTCGTCGCAGGCCGTGGAAGTGGCCGCGCCGACGAGCCGGCGCGCGCGCAGCAAAAGCAGCGGCGAGGAGATACTGCCGAGCAAGGCGCCGGCGGCGCAGCCCTTCGAGTTCCGCACCATCGAGCTCGACGGGCAGACCATCCGCACCGCCGTGCGCCCGGGCAAGAAACACATGACGCCGCTGCTGATCTTCAACGGCATCGGCGCCAACCTCGAACTGGTGTTCCCCTTCGTCGCCGCACTGGACCCGGACCTGGAGGTGATCGCCTTCGACGTGCCCGGTGTCGGCGGCTCGTCCACCCCCAGCACGCCTTACCGCTTCCCCGGCCTGGCCAAGCTGGCCGCGCGGATGCTCGACTACCTCGACTACGGCCAGGTGACGGCCATTGGCGTGTCCTGGGGCGGCGCCCTGGCGCAGCAGTTCGCCCACGACTACCCCGAGCGCTGCAAGAAGCTGATCCTCGCCGCCACCGCCGCCGGAGCGGTGATGGTGCCGGGCAAGCCGGCGGTGCTCTGGCGCATGGCCAGCCCGCGCCGCTACATCCAGCCGTCGTATGGCGTACACATCGCCCCGGACATCTACGGCGGCGCCTTCCGCCGCGACCCGAAGCTGGCCATGGCCTTTGCCAGCAAGGTGCGCTCGTCCGGCAAGATGGGCTACTACTGGCAGCTATTCGCTGGCCTGGGCTGGACCAGCATCCACTGGCTGCACAAGATTCGTCAGCCGACGCTGATCCTGGCTGGCGACGACGACCCGATCATCCCGCTGATCAACATGCGCATGCTGGCCTGGCGCATTCCCAACTCGGAGCTGCACGTGATCGACGACGGCCATCTGTTCCTGGTGACCCGCGCGGAAACCGTGGCACCGATCATCATGAAATTCCTCCAGGAAGAGCGACAGCGCGCGATCATCCACCCCCGTCCATTCGCCCCCAAGGCCGGCTGAAGCATCACAGCTTCGTCACACTCGGTGGGCATCCTGCCTTGACCGATCGCTGCACAGGCACTTTTTTTAAAGAGCCGAACAACAAACAGGCGTGTTCACGGGTATCGACACGTAGCGCCTGATTCGGGACCCGCGCTGCGGCCACCTTCGCAGGTGACCGCAGGGCAGCCCGGCTGCTGATCCACTGCCCTGTTTTCGGGCAGCTTCCTCTCGCGTCGATACCCGTGCACATCCCTCGAACCGGCGACAAGCGTCTGGAACGGGCCATTCCCGATTCTGGTACAGGCTTTGCGTCGCCATTGGCAGGTCGGACCCTTTACGGAGTGCTGTTCATGCGAGAGAAAGCTGAGCCTGGTAGCGTCCCCGTTCCCACCCAATACATGAATGCGCAGAGCGCGATGGTCGGCCTGCGCGGCAAGGACATGCTGTCCACCCTGCGCATGCTGGCACTGCAGGGTGTGCGCCAGCCGGTGCATTCGGCGAAGCACCTGGCGGCCTTCGGCAAGCAGGTCGGCAAGGTGCTGATCGGCGACTCGCCGCTGCAACCCAACCCGCAGGACGCGCGCTTCCAGGACCCCTCCTGGCGGCTGAATCCGCTTTACCGGCGTACCGTGCAGGCCTACCTGGCCTGGCAGAAGCAGTTGCTGGCCTGGGTCGACGAGAGT
This sequence comes from Pseudomonas sp. GD03903, assembly GCF_029840045.1. Lineage (NCBI taxonomy): Bacteria > Pseudomonadati > Pseudomonadota > Gammaproteobacteria > Pseudomonadales > Pseudomonadaceae > Pseudomonas > Pseudomonas sp. GD03903. The sequence continues at coordinate 24,598 of NZ_JAOCBT010000022.1, forward strand.
GACCTGAAGCCCGACGACCGCGCCCGCGCGCGGTTCCTGCTGTCGATCCTGTCCGACGCCGCCTCGCCATCCAACACACTGCTCAACCCATTGGCGGTGAAGGAGCTGTTCAACACCGGCGGACAGAGCGTCCTCAAGGGCGTGCAGCATCTGCTGGACGACCTGATGCACAACGGCGGCATGCCCAGCCAGGTCAACCGCAGCGCCTTCGAAATCGGCCAGAACCTGGCCACCACGCACGGCGCCGTGGTGTTCCGCAACGAGGTGCTGGAGCTGATCCAGTACAAGCCGATGGGCGAGCATCTGCACGCCAAGCCGTTGCTGATCGTGCCGCCGCAGATCAACAAGTTCTATATCTTCGACCTGTCGCCGGAGAAGAGCTTCGTCCAGTACGCCCTGAAGAATAATCTGCAGGTCTTCATGGTCAGCTGGCGCAACCCCGATGCGCGTCACCGCGAATGGGGGCTGTCGACCTACGTCACGGCACTGGACGAAGCCATCGAGGCGTGCCGCTCCATCAGCGGCAGCCGAAGCGTGAACCTGATGGGTGCCTGCTCCGGCGGCCTGACCATTGCGGCCCTGCAAGGCCATCTGCAGGCGCGCCGGCAATTGCGCAAGATCGCCAGCGCCACCTACCTGGTCAGCCTGCTGGACAGCCAGGTGGAAACCCCCGCCGCGCTGTTCGCCGACGAACAGACCCTGGAGACCAGCAAGCGCCGCTCCTACCAGCACGGGGTGCTGGACGGTCGCGACATGGCCAAGGTGTTCGCCTGGATGCGGCCCAACGACCTGATCTGGAACTACTGGGTCAACAACTACCTGCTGGGCAAACAGCCGCCAGCCTTCGACATCCTCTACTGGAACAACGACAACACTCGCCTGCCTGCCGCGCTGCACGGCGACTTCCTCGACTTCTTCAAGCACAACCCACTGGCCCGCCCCGGCGCCATGGAAGTCAACGGCACGGCCATCGACCTGAAGAAAGTGGCCGTGGACAACTTCCACGTCGCCGGCATCACCGATCACATCACGCCGTGGGACGCGGTATACCGCTCGGCGCAGCTACTGGGCGGCGACAGTCGCTTCGTGCTGTCCAACAGCGGACATATCCAGAGCATCCTCAACCCGCCCGGCAACCCCAAGGCCTGCTACTTCGAAAACGGCAAGATCAGCTCCGACCCGCGCGCCTGGTACTACGACACCAAGCGCCAGGAAGGCAGCTGGTGGCCGCTGTGGCTGGAGTGGATCCAGCAGCGCTCGGGCGAACGACGTCCGGTGAGCTTCGACCTGGGCAACGCCGAATACCCGCCCAAGGAAGCGGCGCCGGGGACGTATGTGCATGTGCGCTGATCTCGGAACCCCGAAACGAATTGCCCAGCCAGCACCGTAAAGGCTCTTGTAGGATGGGTGGAGCGCAGCGATACCCATGCCGTCGGCGCGCGGAATTGATGGGTATCGCTGCGCTCCACCCATCCTACGAGAAACTCTCCCGGCGACCCTTGGAGCGAAGCGCAAAGAACGCTCCGTGCAGAAGTTTGCCGCGCAGCCATTGGCAGCCACCCTCCCCCGCGGCTATCGTCGGCTCCACTGCGGCTGGAACAAGAACACGGATGAAAACGCGCGACCGGATTCTCGAATGCGCCCTGCAGCTGTTCAACGAGCAGGGCGAGCCCAACGTCTCCACCCTGGAGATCGCCACCGAACTGGGCATCAGCCCCGGCAATCTCTACTACCACTTCCACGGCAAGGAACCCCTGGTGCTGGCGCTGTTCGAGCGCTTCCAGGAGGAACTGGCGCCACTGCTTGACCCGCCGGAAGACGTGCGACTGGGTGCCGAGGATTACTGGCTGTTCCTGCACCTGATCGTCGAGCGCCTGGCGCATTACCGCTTCCTCTTCCAGGACCTCTCCAATCTTTCCGGAAAGCTGCCCAGGCTGGCTCGCGGCATACGCACCTGGCTCAACCAGCTCAAGCGCACCCTGGCTACGCTGCTGGCGCAGCTAAAGGCCCAGGACGAATTGATCAGCGACACCGAAGCGCTCGGCCAACTGGTGGAGCAGATCACCCTGACCTTGCTGTTCTCGCTGGACTACCAGCGCATCCTCGGCCACCAGGGCGACGTACGCCAGGTGGTGTTCCAGGTGATGATGCTGGTGGCGCCACACCTGCGCCCGGACTCGCAGCTGATCGCCGAGCGGCTCGCCAAGCGCTACCTCGCTCCCTGAGCCACAGCGCGCAAGCTTTTCCCTTGAGAGAATGAAAACGCCCGGCGCGAGGCCGGGCGTGGGTGTTGCAGCAGACCGATCAGGCCTGGGACGGCGGCGTTGCCGGAGCGGCAGCGGACGGCGTCACGGCCGGCGCGGCGGCGGCAGCCGACGGTGCCGGGGTGGCGGCCGGAGCGGCTGCCGGTTTCGCAGCAGCCGGTTTGGCGGCGGCCTTGGGTGCGGCGGGCTTCTTCACGGCAGGCTTCTTCGCCGCGGCCGGCTTGGCTGCAGGTTTCGCAGCGGCAGGCTTGGCGGCAGCGGCCGGTTTTGCAGCGGGCTTGGCGGCCGGTTTCGCAGCGGCTTTCGCAGCAGCGGGTTTGGCAGCCGGTTTCGCGGCAGGTTTGGCCGCAGCCTTGGCAGCGGGTTTCGCGGCCGCCTTGGCAGCCGGTTTGGCGGCAGCTTTAGCGGCGGGCTTGGCAGCCGGCTTCGCTGCAGGTTTCGCAGCGGGCTTGGCGGCGGATTTGGCAGCCGGTTTGGAAGCCGCGGTCTTCACAGCGGGTTTCGCGGCCGGTTTGGCGGCGGCTTTCGCTGCGGGTTTGGCGGTAGCCTTGGCGGCCGGTTTGGCGGCCGGTTTGGCGACGCTGACGCCGGTGAGCTTCTCGATCTGCTTGGTGAGGCTATCGACCTTGCTGTGCAGGTCCTTCACTTCACGGCTGCTCGGTACGCCCAGGCGCGAGATCGCGCTGTTCAGGCGCTTGTCGAAGGCCTCTTCCAGCTCGCCCCACTTGCCGATCGCGGCGCCCTTCACGGCATCGACGCGCGCCTTCGCGGAACGGGTGGAAGTCTTCACCGCACCCTCGACTTCGGTCTTGGCCAGTTTCTCAGCCTTCTCGCCGTCCTTGACCAGGGTCTCGAACACCTTGCTGCCGTCCTTGCTGACCTTCGAGTAGGCCCCCAAGCCAGCCAGCCAGATCTGCCGCGAGTATTTCTCGATCTCGCCGATCCAACTGGACTCTTTTTTATCGGTAGTTTTTTTGCCAGCCATCCTGCTCTCCTTATTGGGTTCTCGCGACACGCTCGAGCACTGCGCTCAGCTCATCCAGCTTAGCAGAGAGCGCCTCCACATCACGCCTGGAGGGAATTCCGATTCGATTGAGGGCGGAGGCGACACGCGCATCGAACGCTTCCTCGATCCTGTCGAAATTCAGCTTGGCTTTGACGCTGTGCAGGCGACCCTTGACGCTGTCGTTGGCGGCGTCGATCTGGGTGCTCACCAGGTCGCGGCCTTTCTTCTCCACGGACTCGCCGGACTTGACCAGTTCCTTGAAGTACTCACTGCCTTCGGCGCCCACGCGAGCGTAGGTACCCAGGCCGGCGAGCCAGATCTGCCGCGCGTAGTGCTTGGCATCGGAGTAGAGGGAGGATTCGAGCTCTGCGACTTTCTTCTTGCTGACAGCCTTGGCCATGGTGGCACCTCACAGGGTTCTGATTCGATGATGTCGAACAGCTGCCCGCGAAAGGCGGGACTGTGAGCCAAGGTATCGGGGAAAATTAGAAAACACATACCAGGCTTTGCAGGAACGAAGCGGCTACAGGCGGCTAGCCTCAGGCTGCAGGGGAAAACAGCCTGAAGCCTGAAGCCTGCCGCCTGCCGCCACCCTTACGCCAGCGCCTTGTCCAGCGCGCGCTCGATCTCACCCTTGAGCAGGCCGCCCATGGCCGAGAGCATCAGGCCCAGCTTCACATCCACCGCAACCTTGTCCGCGCCCACTTCGATGCGCCCATCCACGCCGCTGCGCTTGAACAGCAGGGTGTCGCCCTGCCACTCGCTGCTCACCCCGTGCTCGCGGGAGAGCTTGTCGGCGAGCTTCTCTGCCTTGGCGCGGGCGGCCTCCAGGCCCAGGGAATGGTTACGTTCGACGTGGATACGGGACATGCTGGAACTCCGCGATTGACTGACTTTCCAGATAATACGCGCCGCGCCGTATCGCCGCACCCCGGCGCCCCTCTTGCGGCGGCGAGCGGGGCGGCGTTTTCTCCGCATCCTGTTAGAATGCCCGCCACTGACTTCCAGGGTAGAAACGCCATGAGCGAACCGCGCAAGCCCCAAGCCGGCCAGGACAGCGCCGATCCCACCACGCACTTCGGCTACAAGACCGTGCGCGAGAGCGAGAAGGCCGAGAAGGTCGCCGAAGTGTTCCACTCGGTCGCCGCCAAGTACGACCTGATGAACGACCTGATGTCCGGCGGCATCCACCGTCTGTGGAAGCGCTTCACCATCGAACTGTCCGGCGTGCGCGCCGGCAACCGGGTGCTGGACATCGCCGGCGGCACCGGCGACCTGACCCGCCAGTTCTCCCGCCTGGTCGGCCCGACCGGCGAAGTGGTGCTGGCCGACATCAACGCCTCGATGCTCAAGGTCGGCCGCGACAAGCTGCTCGACAGCGGCGTCGCCGGCAACGTCAGCTTCGTCCAGGCCGACGCCGAGAAGCTGCCGTTCCCCGACAACTACTTCGACGCGGTAACCATCGCCTTCGGCCTGCGCAACGTCACTCACAAGGACGAAGCCATCCGTTCCATGCTGCGGGTGCTCAAGCCCGGCGGCCGCCTGCTCGTGCTGGAGTTCTCCAAGCCCACCAGCAGCCTGCTGTCCAAGGCCTACGATGCTTACTCCTTCACCCTGCTGCCGCTGATGGGCAAATTGGTGACCAACGACTCCGAGAGCTACCGCTACCTCGCCGAGTCGATCCGCATGCACCCCGACCAGGAAACGCTGAAGTCGATGATGGTGGAGGCCGGTTTCGACCGCGTCACCTACCACAACATGACCGGCGGCGTGGTCGCCCTGCACCGCGGCATCAAGCCCTGATGACCCTGCTCCTGCAGGCCGCCCTGGCCAGCGCCGAAGCCACCATCAACCGCGTGCTGCGGCTCGATGGCGTGGCGCTCAGGCGCCTCGGCCGGCTCGCCGGCAAGGTGCTGGAAGTGGACTGCCAGGCGCCGGCGCTGCGGCTGTTCATCCTGCCCGATGCCGACGGCCTGCACTTGGCCGCGCACCACGAGGCGCCGGCCGACTGCACCCTCGTCGCACCGGCCGGCAGCCTGCTGCAGCTGGCCCTGGCCAAGGACAAGACCCGCGTCCTGCACAGCCCGGAAGTGACCATGGGCGGCGACAGCGCGATGCTGCTGGAGCTGGCCGACATCCTCCAGAGCCTCGAACTCGACTGGGAGTACGAAGTCTCCCGCTGGCTCGGCCCGGCACCCGCACATCTGCTCGGCGCGCGCCTGCGCGGCGGCATGGCGTGGGCCGGCGATAGCCTGGAAAGCCTGCGCCTGAGCCTCGCCGATTACCTCGCCGAAGAAAGCCGCACCCTGGTCGGCCGGCATGAAGCCGAAGCGCGCTTCGCCGAATTGGACCAGTTGAAGATATCCCTCGACCGCCTTGACGCGCGGATCACTCGCCTGACCCAGAAGATCAAGCCTGACGCATGAAGCTGCTCGCCTTCCGCCGCCTGCTGCGCATCCAGCGCGTAGCCATCCGCTACCGCCTGGACGACATGGTCCTCGAACTGCCCTTCCTGCCCTGGTGGCTGCGTCTGGTCGGCGGCCTGCTGCCCTGGCGCTGGCTACCGCGCAAACCGCTGGACCTGAGCCGTGGCGCGCGCATCCGCCTGGCGCTGGAAGACCTCGGGCCGATCTTCATCAAGTTCGGCCAGATACTCTCCACCCGCCGCGACCTGCTCCCCGACGACATTGCCCTGGAACTGGCTTTCCTCCAGGACAAGGTGCCGCCCTTCCCGCCGGAACAGGCCGTGGCGCTCATCGAACAGCAACTGGGCGCGAAGATCGAGCAGGTGTTCGCCCGCTTCGAACGCGAACCGCTGGCCTCCGCCTCGGTGGCGCAGGTGCACACCGCGCAGCTCAAGAGCGGCGAGGAAGTGGTGGTGAAGGTCATCCGCCCGAACCTGGAGCCGGTGATCCGCTCGGACATCGCCTGGCTGCACATCCTCGCGCGCACCGCCGAGCGCATCTCCGCCGACGCCCGCCGCCTGCACCCGGCCGAAGTGGTCAGCGATTACGAGAAGACCATCTACGACGAGCTCGACCTGCTCCGTGAAGCGGCCAACTCCTCGCAGCTGCGGCGCAACTTCGAAGGCTCGCCGCTGCTCTATGTACCCCAGGTCTACTGGGACTGGTGCCGCCCCAAGGTACTGGTGATGGAGCGCATCTACGGCATCCCGGTGACCGACCTGGAGACCCTGCGCGACCAGCGCACCGACTTCAAGGCCCTGGCCGAGCGCGGCGTGGAGATCTTCTTCACCCAGGTATTCCGCGACAGCTTCTTCCACGCCGACATGCACCCCGGCAACATCTTCGTCAGCACCCGCACGCCCTGGAGCCCGCAGTACATTGCGGTGGACTGCGGCATCGTCGGCAGCCTCACCGACGAAGACCAGGACTACCTGGCGCGCAACCTGATCGCCTTCTTCAAGCGTGACTACCGCAAGGTCGCCCAGTTGCACATCGACTCGGGCTGGGTGCCGGCGGAAACCAAGGTCAACGATTTCGAGGCGGCGATCCGCACCGTGTGCGAGCCGATCTTCGAGAAGCCGCTGAAGGACATCTCCTTCGGCCAGGTGCTGCTGCGCCTGTTCCAGACTGCGCGGCGCTTCAACATGGAAGTACAGCCGCAACTGGTGCTGCTACAGAAGACCCTGCTGAACATCGAAGGGCTGGGCCGCCAGCTCTATCCGGAGCTGGACCTGTGGACCACCGCGCAGCCCTTCCTGGAGCGCTGGATGCGTGATCGCGTCAGCCCCGGCACCCTGCTGCGCAACGCCCAGCAGCACATCGAACAACTGCCGCACCTGGCGCAGATGACCCGCGACACGCTCGAACGCCTGTCCCGCGAGCCGCAGCCAGAAGCGCGCCTGAGCGGTGCTCAGGCCGGCATGGCCAGCGCCTGGCCGGCGCGGCTGATTGGCGCAGTGCTGGTTGCCGGCGCCGCCGAAACCGGCCTGGCCACCCACTCCCTCGCCGCCTGGCCGGCCTGGGCGATGCTGGCCGGTGGTCTGTATCTGATTCTGCGCCGATAGCCAGTCGCCCCAGCGGCTGGCACACTTGACCGCTATACGAAGTGGCTTACAAAGTGGCTCTGGGCACCGCGCGTGCCCGCTGTACGGAACCCGAGATGAAAGACTGGCTGGACGAAATCAACTGGAATGCCGATGGACTGGTGCCGGCAATCGCCCAGGACCATCGCACCGGCCGCGTGCTGATGATGGCCTGGATGAACCGCGAGGCCCTGGCCCTTACCGCCGCCGAGAACCGCGCCATCTACTGGTCGCGCTCGCGCGGCAAGCTCTGGCGCAAGGGCGAGGACTCCGGCCACGTGCAGAAGCTCCACGAACTGCGCCTGGACTGCGACGCCGACGTGGTGATCCTGATGGTCGAGCAACTGGGCGGCATCGCCTGCCACACTGGCCGCGAGAGCTGCTTCTACCGGGTGTTCGAGAACGGCGCCTGGCAGACCGTCGACCCGGTCCTCAAGGACCCGGATGCCATCTACTCCCACGTAGGTACAGGAAAACCCCATGAGCACTGATACCCTCGCCCGTCTGGCGGAAGTCCTCGAAGCGCGCAAGAATGCCGCACCGGACAGCTCCTACGTGGCCAGCCTGTATCACAAGGGCCTGAACAAGATCCTGGAGAAGGTTGGCGAAGAGTCGGTGGAAACCATTCTTGCCGCCAAGGACGCCGCCACCAGCGGTGATTGCACGGACCTGATCTACGAAACGGCCGACCTCTGGTTCCACTCCCTGGTGATGCTCGCCGCCCTCGGCCAGCACCCGCAGGCGGTACTGGACGAGCTGGACCGCCGCTTCGGCCTTTCCGGGCACGACGAGAAAGCCGCGCGCCAGCCGTCAGCCTGAACCCGACAACTTTGCGAGGAAAACAAGATGGGCATCTTTGACTGGAAACACTGGGTAGTCATCCTGATCGTCGTGGTCCTGGTCTTCGGCACCAAGCGCCTGAAGAACCTGGGTTCGGATGTCGGCGAAGCCATCAAGGGCTTCCGCAAGGCAATGAACACCGAGGAAGACGACAAGAAGGACCCGAGCGCCGCTGCCGGCAACCCGCCGCTGAACCAGCCGCACACCATCGACGCCCAGGCGCACAAGGTCGAAGAGCCGGCGCGCAAGGACTGATTCATGTTCGGTATCAGCTTCAGCGAACTGCTGCTGGTGGGCCTAGTCGCCCTGCTGGTGCTCGGCCCCGACCGCCTGCCGGGTGCCGCGCGCACGGCCGGCCTGTGGATCGGCCGGCTCAAGCGCAGCTTCAACGCCATCAAGACGGAAGTGGAGCGCGAACTGGGTGCGGATGAAATCCGCCGCCAGTTGCACAACGAGCACATCCTGCAGATGGAACAGGAAGCCAAGAAGCTGATGGCGCCGCTGACCGACCTGCAGGACCAGGCCCGCGAAGCCTTCAACCCGCAGCAGCCGGCCCAGCCCGACAGCCAAGGGGCGACGAGCGAGTCGCCTGCGGCACCGAGTATCGCGCCCAACAGCCGGCTGAACAGCCTGCCAGGCGCGGGCATCGCCCCTGTCGCCACCCCGGAAGCGGCACCCGCCGCTCCGGCAGAACCTGTCGCTGCGCCCCAGGCGCAAGCCCCAAGCGAGACGCCGGCGCCGAGCCAGCCGTCCGCTTCGTCCGAGACGCCGCGTAGCCCATGAGCGCCGAAAAGCCCGACCAGCCCGAACAAGACCAGGAAATGCCCCTGGTCTCGCACCTGACCGAACTGCGCAATCGTTTGCTGCGCTGCGTGATCGCGATCTTCGTGATCTTCATCGGTCTCCTGTACTTCTCGCAGAAGATCTACGCGCTGGCTTCCGAGCCGCTGCGGCGCTTCCTGCCCGAAGGCGCGACGATGATCGCCATCGACCCGGCGTCAGCCTTCCTCGCGCCGCTGAAGCTGACCATGATCGTTGCCGTGCTGATTGCCATGCCGGTGATCCTCGGCCAGATCTGGGGCTTCATCGCCCCCGGCCTGTACAAGCACGAGAAGCGCGTCGCCCTGCCGCTACTGGCCTCCAGCATCATACTGTTCTACGCCGGCATGGCCTTCGCCTACTTCCTGGTGTTCCCGTTGATGTTCCACTTCTTCCTCGGCCAGGCCCCGGAAGGCGTGACGCCGATGACCGACATCAACAGCTACCTAGACTTCCTCACCCTGCTGTTCGCCTTCGGCGTGGCCTTCGAGATTCCCGTGGCCACTGTCCTGCTGGTATGGATCGGCGTGGTCGACGTGGCCTACCTGAAGAAGATCCGCCCCTACGTGATCATCGGCTGCTTCGTGGTCGGCATGGTTCTCACCCCGCCGGATCCGCTGTCGCAGACCTTGCTGGCAGTGCCGATGTGGATGCTGTTCGAGGCTGGCGTACTGTTCAGCCACCTGATCCGCAAACGCGGGCCGGAAACCGAAGACGACGAGCCCAAGGGCGACCAGCCGCCGGCTACCCGTCCGTGAACCTGCTGCTGCTCGACGACGCCGACTTCGTCGCGGCGGACCGCGTGATCCTGCGCGACCGCCGCCTGACGCACATGCAGGAAGTCCACCGCGCCGAAAGCGGCGACCGCCTGCGCGTGGGCCGACTCGGCGGCCTGATGGGCGAAGGCCACCTGCTGCGCCTGGAAGCCAACGAGGCCGAGTTGCAGGTCAGCTTCGACCAGGCCCCGCCGGTGAAACTGCCGCTGACCCTGCTGCTCGCCCTGCCCCGCCCGAAGATGCTCCGCCGAGTGCTGCAGACCGTGGCCGCCATGGGCGTGCCGCGCCTGGTGCTGCTCAACAGCTACCGGGTGGAAAAGAGCTTCTGGCAGACGCCCTTCCTCGAGCCCGAGGCCATTCGCGAGCAACTGATCCTGGGCCTCGAACAAGCCCGCGATACGGCGCTGCCCGAGGTCATCATCGAGAAGCGCTTCAAGCCCTTCGTCGAGGATCGCCTGCCCGCCCTCGCTGCCGGCAGCCTCGGCCTGATCGGCCACCCCGGCCCCTGGCCCGAGTGCCCGCGTGCGTTGAGCGAACCCGTGACGCTGGCGATCGGCCCGGAGGGCGGCTGGATTCCCTACGAGGTCGACAAGCTGCGAGAGGCCGGCCTGAATCCCGTACAACTGGGTGAACGCATCTTGCGCGTCGAGACTGCCGTGACCGCCCTTCTGGCACGACTGTTCTAACTCAAACTGGCGCAAAGCCAGTAACCACGCGGCCTCCAGCGTGAACCGCCAGTCAGAAAAAGCACCCCGGAACTCTTCAGTTCCACGCGCCCGCGCCGATATCAGCGGTACCGGTCGTCCCCACTCTGCGCATTTCCTGCTCAGCCATGCGTACCGGCCCCGTACAACCCCTGGAGCGCCGCCTTCATGTTTCGCTGGTTCAACAACCTGACTGTCAAACTCAAACTCGCCGCAGGCTTCGGCCTGGTGCTGCTGCTCACCCTGCTGATCGCCCTTACCGGCTGGATCAACCTGGGCAATGTGATCAACCGGGGAGACAAGCTCGGCGAGATTTCCGAGCTGATCTCGATCGCCAAGGACCTGCGCATCGCCCGCCTGAAGTTCCAGTCCACCCGCGCTCCGGAAGACGCCAGGCTGGTGCTCGATACACTGGACAAGCTGGACCAGCGCCACCGCGCGCTGAACGAAAAGTTCAGCGAGGCCGAGGACCGTCGCGTCATCGACCAGCAGCATGAGCTGAGCGTGGAATACCGCAAGCTGTACGCCCAGTTGCTGAAGTCCTTCGAAGAGCGCGATGCCGCCAAGCAGGTGCTGATCCAGGCCGCCGGCGCAGTCAGCGAGGGCCTGCAGAAAGCCGAGCAGAAGCTGGTCAACAGCGCCAGCGTGGAAAGCCTGCAGCACCTGCAGGACCTCGCCGGCATTGGCCGCGCCGTCATGCAGGCGCGCCTGCAGGTGATGGCCTACACCAGCACCGACGCACAGAACCTGGAGCAACCGGCCTTCTCTGCCCTGCAGAAGCTGATCGACGGCGTGAAGAGCGACATGAGTACCTCGCCGGCCGAACTCAACGGAGAATTCCGCGCCACCCTCGATGCGTTGGAGACCTACCGCAACGCGCTGACCAACTACCGCAACGAGGTCAACGACAGCCAGGCCGCCCGCGACCGTATGCGCGACAGCGGCCAGCAGATCGAGAAGCTGAGCAACGAGCTGACCGCTACCCAGACCGCCAAGCGCGACGCCGGCGTCGCCCAGGCCAAGACCCTGCTGGGCCTGGCCACGCTGATCGCCCTGGTGCTGGGCAGCATCGCCGCCTGGATCATCACCGTGCAGATCGTCAATCCGCTGCGTGACGTACTGGGCCACGCCGAGCGCATCGCCGACGGCGACCTCAGCCGGGATATCCCGACCACCCGCCACGACGAGCTGGGCCAGCTGCAGAAGAGCATGCAGCGCATGAACCTGTCCCTGCGCGAGCTGATCGGCCGCATCCACGATGGCGTGACGCAGATCGCCAGCGCCGCCGAGGAACTGTCCGCGGTGACCGAGCAGACCAGCGCCGGGGTCAACAACCAGAAGACCGAGACCGACCAGGTCGCCACCGCGATGAACGAGATGGCCGCCACCGTGCAGGAAGTCGCGCGCAACGCCGAGGAAGCCTCCGAGGCCGCCTCCGCTGCCGACCGCCAGGCCCGCGACGGCGAAGGTGCGGTGAACGAAGCAGTGAACCAGATGGACCGCCTGGCTGGCGAAGTCAGCCGCACCAACGAGTCGGTGCTCAAGCTCAAGCGTGAGAGTGAGAAGATCGGCAGCGTGCTGGACGTGATCAAGGCGGTAGCCGAGCAGACCAACCTGCTGGCGCTCAACGCCGCCATCGAGGCCGCCCGCGCGGGCGACGCCGGGCGTGGCTTCGCCGTGGTGGCCGACGAGGTGCGCGGCCTGGCGCAGCGCACCCAGTCCTCCACCGAAGAGATCGAGGAACTGATCGCCGGCCTGCAGAGCGGCACCCAGCAGGCCGTGCAGATGATGGAAACCAGCCGCGACCTGACCGTCAGCACTGTCGACCTGACCCGCCGCGCCGGTGAGCGCCTGGGCGCGATCACCCGCACCGTGTCGACCATCCAGTCGATGAACCAGCAGATCGCCGCCGCCTCCGAGCAGCAGAGCGCCGTGGCCGAGGAGATCAACCGCAGCGTGATGAACGTGCGCGACATCTCCGAACAGACTGCTGCCGCCAGCGAGGAAACCGCCGCTTCCAGCGTCGAGCTGGCGCGCCTGGGCAATGAGCTGCAAGTGCTGGTCAGCCGCTTCCGCGTCTGATTTGCACCCTGCAATGAAAGAGGCCCGCGCAATGCGGGCCTTTTTCATGGTCAGTCGATACGTCTGCGCCTGCCGAACCCTCGCGCAGCGCCATCCCGTAGGATGGGTGGAGCTTGCGATACCCATCACCCATCGACGACGCCTGCGATGGGTATCGCTGCGCTCCACGCCATCCTACGAAAGCTCGCCCGGAGCGCGGCCGCGTCAGATATGACGCGACAAATTCCCGCCTTCAGTTTCCCTTCTCGCGGCCGATAGCCTCTGACGCACGAAGATGCGTCCCGATAATTCCGCCTCGCCTCCGATCTTTTGTTGTTGCCTGCCACGGGCCGTCGATCCCGTGGCGACGCCTGCCTGGAGTGTTCGACATGTACGATTGGCTAGTAGTACAGCTGGGACGCCTGAACGTCAGCCTGAAGCTGGTGGTGGGCTTCGGCATCCTCCTCTTTCTCACGCTGCTGGTGCTGCTCAGCGGCCTGAGCAGCCTGGACAACCAGGCAGGGCGCGGTGAGCAGATGGCGACCATCACCGAGCTCAACGACCTCAGCCAGCAGGCCAACCTCGCGCGCCTGCAGTTCGAGCTGGGCGGCGACCGCAGTCAGGCCGAGAAGGTCGAGCAACACAGCACGAAGATGCTGGAGCTGATCGAGCAGCGCCTGAAAGGCAGCGATATCGATGCCAGGCAATTGGACGCCGCACGCCAGGCGGTGAGCGAATACCGCGAAGCTTTCAACGCCCTGACCCGCGCCGTGGACCAGCGCACCCAGGCCCGCAGCACCCTGGTGGGTAGCGCGCAGAGCGCCCTGCAAGCCTTCGAAGCGCTGGACAAGCAGCTCTTCGACCTGCTCGCCGAGCAGCCCGGCGACAGCCAGTTGCTGCACAGCGCCCAGGCCGTCGGCCAGTTGCACCAGCAGTTGCTGGTGGTGCGCTACCAGGTACGTGGCTATGTCTTCGAGCAATCCGCCAGCGCCGAACAGGCCGCCTTTGCCGCCTTCGACAAGCTGCGCGACGGCGGCTCCGCCCTGCAGAGCCAATTGCCGGCCATCGCTGCCGACGGCCTGAACAGCGCGCTGAATGGCCTGCAGAATTACCGCAGCGGCATCGAGCACTTCCGCGACGGCGTAAACGCCACCCAGCAGGCACGCAAGGGCCTGAATGGCGCCAGCGAAGCGCTGCTCTCTGCCGCCACCCACCTCTACGACGACACTCTCGCACGCAACGATGCCGAGACCGCCGCCGCCAAGACCCGGCAGATCCTCATCGCCGTGCTGGCCCTGGCTTTTGGCATGCTGTCGGGCTGGGCCATCAATCGCCAGATCGTCCGTCCGCTGCACGAGGCCCTGGAGCTGGCCGAGCGCATCGCCCAGGGCGACCTGTCCCAGGGCCTTTCCCGTAACCTCAACCTGCAGCGCAGCGACGAGCTGGGCCAGTTGCAGCGGGTGATGCTGCGCATGCGCGAGAACCTGTCGCAGCTACTCGGCCACATCGGCGGCAGCGTCAGCCAGTTGGCCACCGCCGCTGACGAACTCTCCGCCGTCACCGAGCAGACCCGCGCCGGGGTCAACAGCCAGCGCGTGGAAACCGACCAGGTTGCCAGTGCCATCCATGAAATGGCCGCTACCGTGCAGGAAGTCGCGCGCAACGCCGAGCAGGCCTCCGCCGCCGCACAACAGGCCGACCAGCAGACGCGCCAGGGCGACCAGGTGGTGCGGGACGCGGTGACCCAGATCGACCGCCTGGCCACCGAGGTGGATCGCTCCGCCGAGGCCATGGAGTTGCTGCGCAAGGAAAGCGAGAAGATCGGCAGCGTACTCGACGTGATCAAATCGGTGGCCGAACAGACCAACCTGCTGGCGCTCAATGCCGCTATCGAAGCCGCCCGTGCCGGCGAGGCCGGGCGCGGATTCGCCGTGGTCGCCGACGAAGTTCGCGGCCTGGCGCAGCGCACCCAATCCTCCACGGCCGAGATCGAGGGTCTGATCGCGGGGCTGCAACGCGGCGCCCAGGAGGCGGTGACGCGCATGGACGACAGTCGCCGCCTGACCGGCAGTTCAGTGGAACTGACCCGCCGCGCCGGCGATGCGCTGGCAGTGATCGCCCGCACCGTGGCCGACATCCAGGGCATGAACCTGCAGATCGCTTCCGCCGCCGAACAGCAGAGCAGCGTCGCCGAAGAGATCAACCGCAGCGTGGTACAGGTGCGCGAGATCGCCGACCAGTCCGCTGCCGCCAGCGAGCAGACCGCCAGTTCCAGCACCGAATTGGCACGCCTGGGCAACGAGCTGCAACTGCAGGTGGGGCTCTTCCGCCTGTGAGGTGGCAGTCGGTCGGTGCACCCGCACCGGCCGGCGGGACAATTGTCATGCGCATGGCGTAGGATCGGTCACTCGCCATATAGGGAGAGTGACCATGCGCCCGCTGACCATCGACCTCGACGAACTCGCCTTCGCGCTCGACACCCAGGGTATCGATCACTACCTCGATCTGTTCAGCGGCCAGGTGCTGCTGATTGCCGAAGAAGACCCCGATCCGGAGCTCGCCGAATTGCTGCACCGCGAGCCGGAGCGTCTGCTGCCCATCGAACCGCTGAGCAGCGGCCAGTCACTGGACCTGATGCGTGACTTCCTCCGCGAAGTGCCGGAGCCGCACGCCTATTCCGCCCTGGCCAACGCCATCGAAGGGCGCAAGCCGTTCAAGGCCTTCCGCCACGTGCTGATGGGTTATCCCGAGCTGCTACAGGCCTGGTATGTCTACCAGGGCGAAAGGCTGCGCGAGTGCGCGCTGGATTGGCTGGCGGACAACCAGATCCAGCCGGCGACGCGCAGCGCGATGCTTTGATCCGCAAGTTCGCGAGCAAGCTCGCTCCTACGAAGGGCACGCCGGCCCCAGCAGAAGCGCCGCAAACTCTCGCGCAACAATGTAGGGTGCATAACGCCGATGGACTGGCTGGTGGATAACCATATCCAGCCGGCCACCCACAGCGCGATGTTCTGATCCGCAGGTTCGCGAGCAAGCTCGCTCCTACGAAGAGCAGGTACTCCGTGCCCTGTAGGAGCGAGCTTGCTCGCGAACTGTCCCCCACTCCGGCACAACAGCGCAGGATCGCCCCCCAGGCGTGATCGCAAGGGGGCCTGCTCCCGGACCAAGCGACGTGCTCACCGGTGACGTAGGAGCGGACTTCGTCCGCGATCGGCCAGCCCCCGAGCCAATTGCCCGCGCAAACAAGAACGCCGCCCCGAAGGGCGGCGTTTGTTGTTTCCGATCAGAACAACCGGCCTTCCGGCGCCTCGTTGGAGATCGGCTTGGCCTGGGCTGCCGTGGCCTGCCAACCGCCGCCGAGGGCCTTGTACAGGTTGACCTCGCTGGTCAGTTGGTTGAGCCGGTCGGTGATCAGCTGTTGCTGGGCACTGAACAGCGAACGCTGCGCGTCGAGCAGGGTAAGGTAGTTGTCCACACCGGTGCGGTAGCGCTTGTCGGCCAGGCGGTAGTACTCGCTGCTGGCGTCCACCAGCGCGCGCTGCGCCTGCAGTTGCTCGTTGAAGGTGCCACGGGCGGCAAGACCATCAGCCACCTCGGAGAACGCCGTCTGGATGGCTTTCTCGTACTGCGCGATGTTGATGTCCTTCTGCACCTTGGCCAGGTCCAGGCTCGCCCGCAGGCTGCCGGCGTTGAAGATCGGCAGGCTGATCGAGGGCTTGAACAGCCAGGTGCCGGAACCGCCGTCGAACAGGCCGCCGAGGTCCGGGCTGAGGGTGCCGGCGTTAGCGGTCAGGCTGACGTTCGGGAAGAACGCCGCCCGCGCCGCGCCGATGTTGGCGTTGGCCGCCTTGAGCTGGTGCTCCGCCTGGAGGATATCCGGGCGGCGTTGCAGCAGGTCGGAGGGCAGGCCGGCCGGCACGGTGGCCAGCAGTTCGTCGGACAGCTCGCGCCCCTTGGGCATGTCGCCCGGCAGGCCGGAGCCCAGCAGGAGCACCAGGGCGTTCTGGTCCTGCGCAACCAGGCGGGTGTACTGCGCCAGCGTCGCACGCGCGCTTTCCACCTGGGTCTGCGACTGGCGCAAATCCAGGGCCGAAGCGACACCCACCTCATAACTGCGGCGGGTCAGGTCGTAGCTCTTCTGGTAGGTACCCAGAGTATTGCGAGTCAGCTCCAGCTGCGCCTGGTCGGCGCGCAGCGTCAGGTAGGCGTTGGCAACGTTGGCCACCAGGCTGGTCTGAGTGCTGCGGCGGGCCTCTTCGGTCGCGAAGTATTGCTCAAGTGCCTGATCACTCAGGGCGCGCAGGCGGCCGAACAGGTCGACTTCCCAGGCGGTTACGCCAACGGTCGCGCCGTACTGACTGCTGATCATCGAGCTGCCGGTCTGCGACAGGTCCGCCGGCAGGCGCTGCCGCGAGCCGTCGAAGCTGGCATCCACCGCCGGGAACAGGTCGGCCCGCTGGATGCGGTACTGCGCCCGGTAGGCTTCGATGTTCAGCGCGGCGACGCGCAGATCGCGGTTGTTTTCCAGCGACACTTCGACCAGTCGCTGCAGTTGCGGGTCCTTGAAGAACTCGCGCCAGCCGATGTCGGCGCCGGCGTTGGCCGGTTGCGCCGCATCGTAGGCATTGCCCTGCGGGTAAGCCGCGGCCACGGGCGCCTCGGGGCGCTCGTAGTCGGGGATCAGCGAGCAGCCGGACAACACACCGGCGGCTATCGCAAGGGACAGTAAGGACTTTCTCATATCAATGCCCCTTCTCGGTGGCTTCCTGTTCCTTGGACTGCTTGTCCTTGAACAGGGTACTGACCACCACATAGAACAGCGGTACCCAGAAGATCGCGAGGATGGTCGCGGTGATCATGCCGCCGATCACGCCGGTACCGATCGCGTGCTGGCTGCCCGAGCCCGCACCGGTGGAGATCGCCAGCGGCAGTACGCCGAGGACGAAGGCCAGGGAGGTCATCACGATCGGGCGCAGACGCATACGGCACGCCTCGATCGCCGCCTCGACGATGGGCTTGCCCTCGCGCTCGTGCAGTTCCTTGGCGAATTCCACGATGAGGATCGCGTTCTTCGCCGACAGGCCAATGGTCGTCAGCAGGCCCACCTGGAAGAACACGTCGTTGGACAGGCCGCGCATGGAGGTCGCCAGCAACGCACCGATGACGCCCAACGGCACCACCAGCATCACCGAGAACGGAATCGACCAGCTTTCGTACAGCGCTGCCAGGCAGAGGAACACCACGATCAGCGACAGCGCATAGAGCGCAGGAGCCTGCGAGCCGGACAGCCGTTCCTCGTAGGACAGGCCAGTCCAGGCGTAGCCGACACCCTTGGGCAGTTGCTTGACGATATCCTCGACCGCCGCCATGGCCTCACCGGTGGAGCGGCCCGGGGCCGGTTCACCGAGGACCTCCATGGCCGGCACGCCGTTGTAACGCGCCAGCTTGGGCGAACCGTAGCTCCATTCACCGGTGGCGAAGGCACTGAACGGCACCATTTCCCCGGTGCTGTTGCGCACATACCACTTGTCCAGGTCTTCCGGGCTCATCCGCGAGTTCGGGCGACCTTGCAGGTAGACCTTCTTCACCCGACCACGGTCGATGAAGTCGTTGACGTAGTTCGAGCCCCAGGCAATCGAGACAGTGGTGTTGATGTCCGCCAGGGACACGCCCAGCGCACTGGCCTTCTCGTCGTCGATCAGCAGTTTGTACTGCGGCTCGTCGTTCAGGCCGTTGGGGCGCACACGTTGCAGCGCCGGGTTCTGCGAGGCCATGCCGAGGAACTGGTTGCGCGCCTGCATCAGCACTTCGTGGCCGACGCCAGCCTGGTCCTGGAGGAAGATGTCGAAGCCCACGGCGTTACCCAGCTCGAGTACCGCCGGCGGGGCGAAAGCGAACACCATCGCGTCCTTGAAGCTGAAGAAGTGCTGCTGCGCGCGCTGGGCCAGCGCGAACACGCTGTTCTCCGCGCCCGGTCGCTCTTCCCAGGGCTTGAGCATGATGAACGCCATGCCCGAGCTCTGGCCACGGCCGGCAAAGTTGAAGCCGGTCACGGTGAACACCGAGGCCACCGAGCTGCTTTCCTTGTCCAGCAGGTACTCGCGCATCGAGTCCACCACCACCTGGGTGCGCTCGGCGGAGGAACCTGCCGGGGTCTGCACCTGGGCGAACAGCACGCCCTGGTCCTCGTCGGGAAGGAACGCGGTGGGAATGCGGGTAAACAGATAGACCATGCCCCCGAGGATCAGCACGTACATCAGCAGGTAGGGCACGCGATGCTTGAGGATCGAGGTGACACCACGCTCGTAGCCCTGGGTGGTAGCGAGGAACTTGCGGTTGAACCAGCCGAAGAAGCCGCGCTTGTGCTCGCCGTGGTCGCCCTTCTCGATGGGCTTGAGCATGGTGGCGCAGAGCGCCGGGGTGAGGATCAGCGCCACGATCACCGACAGGGCCATGGCCGAGACGATGGTGATGGAGAACTGCCGGTAGATCACCCCGGTGGAGCCGCCGAAGAACGCCATCGGCAGGAACACCGCCGACAGCACCATGGCGATACCCACCAGCGCGCCCTGGATCTGGCCCATGGACTTGCGCGCCGCTTCCCTGGGTGACAGGCCTTCCTCGGCCATCACCCGCTCGACGTTTTCCACCACGACGATGGCATCGTCCACCAATAGACCGATCGCCAGCACCATGCCGAACATGGTCAGGGTGTTGATCGAGAAGCCGAAGGCAGCCAGTACGCCGAAGGTACCCAGCAGTACGACCGGCACGGCGATCGTCGGGATCAGCGTGGCGCGGAAGTTCTGCAGGAACAGGTACATCACCAGGAATACCAGCAGGATCGCCTCACCCAGGGTCTTCACGACCTCGTGGATGGAGGCCGAAACTACCGGAGTGGTGTCGTACGGGTAGACGATATCCATGCCCTGCGGGAAGAACGGCTCCAGCGTGGCCAGGGTGGCGCGGATCGACTTGGCGGTGTCCAGCGCGTTGGCGCCGGTAGCCAGCTTGATCGCGATACCGGAGGCCGGCTTGCCGTTGAACTGGGCGTTGATGCTGTAGTCCTGGCCGCCCAGGGCCACATCGGCGACGTCCTTCAGGCGCACCTGGGAGCCGTCGGCGTTGACCTTGAGGAGGATTTCCTTGAACTGCTCGGCGCTTTGCAGGCGGGTCTTGCCGATGATCGTGGCGTTGAGCTGCTGCCCCTTGACCGCGGGCAGGCCGCCCAACTGGCCGGAGGAGATCTGCACGTTCTGCGCCTGGATCGCCGTCTTCACGTCGCCCGGCGTCATCTGGAAGCTGTTGAGCTTCGCCGGGTCCAGCCAGATACGCATGGCGTACTGCGAACCAAACACCTGGAAGTCACCGACACCGGCGGTCCGCGACAGCGGGTCCTGGATGTTGGAGACGATGTAGTTCGACAGGTCTTCCTTGGTCATGCTGCCGTCGTTGGAGACGACGCCGACCACCATCAGGAAGTTCTTCACCGCCTTGGTCACGCGGATACCTTGCTGCTGTACTTCCTGCGGCAGGAGCGGCGTGGCCAGTTGCAGCTTGTTCTGCACCTGGACCTGGGCGATGTCCGGGCTGGTGCCCTGGTCGAAGGTCACGGTGATGGTCATGCTGCCGTCGGAGTTGGACTCCGAGGAGATGTAGCGCAGATGGTCGAGACCGTTCATCTGCTGCTCGATGACCTGTACTACGGTGTCCTGCACCGTCTCGGCGGAGGCGCCCGGGTAGGAGACCTGGATGGCGATGGCCGGCGGCGCAATGGCCGGGTACTGGTTCACCGGCAACTTGAGGATCGACAGACCGCCCGCCAGCATGATCACCAGGGCAATTACCCAGGCGAAAATGGGCCGGTCAATGAAAAACTTCGACATTACGAATCCCCTTGATTAACCCTGCTTGGCCGGCTCGGCGGCGGCGGGCTTGTCGGCGGCACCAGCGGCGGGCGCCACGTTCTTCGCGGGTACGGCCTTGGCCTGGGCGCCCGGTTGAACGTACTGCAGGCCTTCGGTGATCACGCGGTCACCGGGCTTCAGGCCATCGCTGACCAGCCAGTAGGCGCCCACGGTGCGCTCGGTCTTGAGGGTACGCAGCTCGACCTTGTCTTCGCTGTTGAGCACCAGCGCGGTGGCCATGCCACGGAAGTCACGGGTGACGCCCTGCTGCGGTGCGAGGATGGCCTGCTTCTTGATGCCCTCTTCCAGCTGCGCATGGACGAACATGCCCGGCAGCAGCTCCTTGTTCGGGTTGGGGAAGATGGCGCGTACGGTCACCGAACCGGTGCCCTGGTCAACCGAGACCTCGGAGAACTCCAGCTTGCCCTCGATTGGGTACTCGGAGCCGTCTTCCAGGTACAGCTTGACCTTGGCGGCGTTGTCGCCGGCCTTCTCCAGCTGCCCGGCGGCCAGCTCGCGGCGCAGGCGGATCAGCGCAGTGGAGGACTGGGTAACGTCGACGTAGATCGGGTCGAGCTGCTGCACGGTCGCCAGCGCGGTGGCCTGGCCGTTCTGCACCAGGGCGCCTTCGGTGACGCTGGAGCGACCAATGCGGCCGGAGATCGGCGAATACACCTTGGTGTAGCGCACGTTGATCTTCGCGTTGTCGACGGTGGCCTTGGCCTGCAGGTAGGCGGCCTGGGCGTCGGCGTATTGCTGCTTGCTCACCGCCTCGTCCTTGACCAGCTCCTTGTAACGCTCGGCCTGCTGCTGGGTGGAGACCAGGTTGGCCTGGGCACTCTGCAGGGTCGCTTCATAGGTGGCCGGGTCGATCTGGTACAGCTGCTGGCCCTCCTTGACGTCGCTGCCTTCCTTGAACAGGCGCTTGAGGATGATGCCGTTCACCTGCGGGCGAACTTCGGCGATGCGATACGCGGTGGTGCGGCCCGGCAGTTCGGTGCTCAGGGTCACCTCCTGCGGCTGCAGGGTCACCACACCGACCTCGGGGATCTGCTTCTCCTGCGGGGCCTGTGCTTTATCGCAGCCGGCAAGAGTGGCCATGGCGACGAGCAGGGCCGGGACCAGGGCGCGCATGGCTGGCTTTCGTTGCATATCGTTGTCCTCGTGAGCAAAGCATCCGGTTTGGCTGTGGGCTTGCCGGTCCGGAAAAGCTGGCAAAAATACTTACATTCAGCTCTGTTTGTAAACGTCCGAAAGCCCTGAGGGAAAACTACTGAAACGTTTTAGCCATTGGCCGACATCACAGTAGGTTTCCCGCAAGGCAGTCGCGGCGACGAACAAAGTTGATAACATCAACTAAAATACGAAAAAATGGTTGAGCCGATCAACCTGATTTACACAAGGTTTACCGTGACCGAGCCGATGACCCACAACGTGAATCCCGACCTGCCACAGACCCTGATGAAGGTCCTCGACCACTTGCGCGAGAGCCTCCAGGACGAACTGTACGCCGAGGGCATCGACCTCACGCCACCGGACATCCGCCTGCTCGAACTGATCGGCGCCGACGCGGGCCAGAGCCTGCAGAGCCTGGGTCGCAAGATGTGCCGCGACAAGGCCCTGGTAACCCGCAAGATCCGTGAAATGGAGACGCTCGGCCTGGTTCGCCGTGAACGCAACCCGGACGACCAGCGCAGCTTCCAGCTGTTCCTCACCGAGGCCGGGAGCCGTATCGACGAACGCACCCAGGCCATCCTCGCACGAACCCATGACAATCTGTTCGCGCCGCTGGACGATGAAGAGCAGCGCACTCTCACCCAACTTCTGCGGCAGTGCCTGCAGGGCCGGGGAGACTAAGGCCACAAACGAAAACGCCGGCATTCGCCGGCGTTTTCGCAGTCCTGCGTCTTACTGACGCACCCCTTCAACCGACAGGGTCAGCTCGACTTCCTGGGAAGCCGGGCCGAGGTCGCGCTGGATGTTGAAGTCTTTCAGCTTGAGGGTGGTGGTGCCGAGGAAGCCGGCACGGTAGCCGCCCCACGGATCATCGCCCTGGCCAACCAGTTCAGCCTTGATGGTGACCGGCTTGGTCACGCCATTCAGGGTCAGGTTGCCGGTGATCTCGGCATTCTTGCCATCGGCCTTCACGGCGGTGGATTCGAAGGTCGCGGTCGGGTTCTTCGAGACATTCAGGAAGTCCGCACTGCGCAGATGCTTGTCACGCTCGGCGTGGTTGGAGTTCACGCTGTTGGTGTTGATGGTCACCTTGACCTTGTCGGCGGACGGGTTCTTCTCATCGAAGGTGAAGGCACCGTCGAAGTCGTCGAAGCGGCCGTACAGCCAGCTGTAACCCAGGTGCTTGATGCGGAACTCGATGAAGGCGTGCTGGCCTTCCTTGTCGATCTTGTAGTCCGCGGCCATGGCCTGGCCAGCGGAGAACAGGGCGGTACCCAGCGCCAGAGCGGCGAACGTCTTCTTCAGCATTGAAGCAATCTCCCTTTGAGGTGAGGTGTTATTTCGCGGCACGACCGAGCATGCGCACCAGGGTCGCATCGCGATCGAAGAAATGGTGTTTGAACGCCGCCAGGGCGTGCAGCACGGCCAGGACGACCAGGGTCCAGGCCAGGTACAGATGGATCACACCGGCGATATCGGCCTGGTCGGTGATGCCGCTCAGGGTGGCGGGCACATCGAACCAGCCGAACACGCTGATGGGTTTGCCTTCGGCGGTGGAGATCAGGTAGCCGGCGATGATCACGGCGAACAGCAAGGCGTACAGCGCCAGGTGACCCAGTTTGGTGGCCAGGCGCGTGAGCTGGCCATGGTTGGCCGGCGTCGGCGGTGCCGGGCTGATGAAGCGCCAGAGCACACGCACGATCAGTGCGATGGCCAGCAGGATGCCGATGCTTTTGTGGATTTCCGGAGCGCGGTGGTACCAGGTGTCGTAGTAGTCCAGCTCGCGCATCCACAGGCCCAGACCGAACAGGCCGAACACCACCAGCGCGCTGCCCCAGTGCAGGAACAGGCTGACCAGTCCGTAGCGTGCGGGGGAATTACGCCATTGCATCGATACACATCCTTGAAAACGGGAATTCAAGACTAGCGGCTAATCCATCGAAGAAAAGCAGAAAAATCTGCTTTGAAACATCGACTGACAAGATAGGTCATCTCCTGAAACGGCCGTGCCAGAGCCAGAAACGACAATGCCGGCTTTCGCCGGCATTGTGGATGGAGCGCGTTGGCTCAGAACGGCAGCCAGGACATGATGCCCTTCTTCTCGCCTTTCTCGGCCGGTTTGTCGCTGGCCGCCGGCTTGTTGTCGGCAACCAGCGCCGCACCTTCGAGCACCGGCGTCTTGCCGGCATACAGGTCGCGGACCTGGCTGGCGGCGCGCTTGCCACTGCGCAAGGCGCCTTCGATGGTGCCCGGGTAGAGCGCATCGGTGTGTTCGCCGGCAAAGGCGACGCGCGCAACCGGAGTCTCCCAGACGCGCCAGAAGCGGCTGATCTGGCCCGGACCATAGGCCAGGTAGGAGCCGCCGGTACCGACGTCGGTGCTGTAGCGGCGCATTTCATAACCGTCGTAGGCGCCGCGCATCTTCGGGTAGTACTTGTTCATGCGGATCAGCACCTGCTCCGACAACTGGCGGTCACCGAAGGCCTGCATCACGCGGGCGTTGTCGCCGGACAGGTTGATCAGCACGTTGGCGCCGCCCTTGGTCGCGGGTTCGACCCAGATCATGCCCAGGCCCTGGTCGCTGTAGATCTCGCCGGACAGGCGCGACTTGTCGTCCCACACCGGGCGCTTGAACTTCATCAGGATCTGGTCGCGCCAGCCGTAGTTGGTGCCCTTGAGCGCCGCCAGCTGCTTCTCGTTCAGGCTCGGGGTCAGGGTGATGCTGCCCAGCGCCCGCAGCGGTACAGCCAGCACCAGGTAGTCGGCGGTGTAGCCGGTGGGGCCGACCTTGACGGTCACGCCGTCCTTGTCCTGGCTGATCGCAGTGACCTTGGCGTTGGTCTTGATGGTCTTGATCTGCTTGACGAAGGCCTGGGCCAGCACCTGGCTGCCGCCGGGCAGGCGCGCCGCGCGCAGGTCACGGTCGTCGACGCCGCGGTACACACGGCCCTGCTGGGCGAGGTAGAGCAGCGACAGGCGCGACGGTTCGTCGTAGTGCGAACGGATACGCTGGTTGACCAGCAGGCGCGCGGTCGGCGACAGGTTCAGCTTGTCCAGCCAACGCGCGGCGGTGAGCTGATCGAGGGCGAACAGGGTCTTGTTCGCCAGCGGGTTGAGCGGGTCGTCGATGGAGGCGGACAGATCATTCAGGGACTTCTCGAAGCGTTCGAGGTCCGCGGCGACGGCCGGCATCTTGGTCTTCAGGTCGGCGCTGGTGTAGTAGAGACCGTCGATCAGGTAGCTCGGGGTGCGCACGAATTCCGGCGCCGGTACCGAATTCACCTTCAGGGTGTCCAGGTAGCCGTTTAGAGTCGGCTGGGCCTTCTTGTTGCCGATCCATTCGCTGGTGGCCAGGCCCGAACGGCCACCCACCTGCGGCTTGGCTTCCAGCACGGTGACCTGCCAGCCGGCCTGCTGCAGCTCATAGGCCGCGGAAAGCCCAGCGAGTCCGGCGCCTACCACGATGGCGGTCGGTTGTTTGTCCTTGCCCAGCGCCACAACGCTGAACACGCCCAGAGCGAGCAGCGCGGCAGCGCGCAGCCATCCCATTTTCATCGCCAGACTTCCCCGAATTGGTGCAAAGGCGCGAAGCATACGTGAGCGCCCGAAAGCCGAATAGCTGTCTTGGTCGGCTGCCTACAACATGTGTCGTAGGACGTGTCCTTGTTCATCTCAGGTGCATTGCATAGGCTTGCCGACCAGAGCGAGCCGAACGTCAGAAGAGCCATCAATTTAAGGAGCCGGCCATGGGCCTGAATGCCGAGTGGATGCAGCGTGATCTCGAGGTGCTGTGGCACCCCTGCACCCAGATGAAAGACCACGAGCGCCTGCCGGTGATCCCGATTCGACGTGGCGAAGGCATCTGGCTGGAGGACTTCGAAGGCAAGCGCTACATGGACGCGGTCAGCTCCTGGTGGGTCAATGTCTTCGGCCACGCCAACCCGCGCATCAACCAGCGCATCAAGGACCAGGTCGATCAGCTGGAGCACGTGATCCTCGCCGGCTTCAGCCACCAGCCGGTGATCGAACTCTCCGAGCGCCTGCTGCGCCTCGCGCCGGCCGGGTTCTCCCGGGTGTTCTACGCCGACAGCGGCTCGGCCGGCATCGAAGTGGCGCTGAAGATGAGCTACCACTACTGGCACAACCTCGGCCAGCCGGAGAAGAAGCGCTTCATCACCCTGACCAACAGCTACCACGGCGAGACCGTGGCGGCGATGTCGGTGGGCGACGTGGCGCTGTTCACCGAGACCTACAAGTCGCTGCTGATGGACACCATCAAGGTACCGACCCCCGACTGCTACCTGCGCCCCGAAGGCGTGAGCTGGGAGGAGCACTCGCGGACGATGTTCGCCGCCATGGAGCAGGCGCTGGAGCAGCACCACCATGAGGTCGCGGCGGTAATCGTCGAACCGCTGGTGCAGGGCGCCGGCGGCATGCGCATGTACCACCCGGTCTACCTCAAGCTGCTGCGCGAGGCCTGCGACCGCTACGGCGTGCACCTGATCCACGACGAGATCGCCGTCGGCTTCGGCCGCACCGGCACCATGTTCGCCTGCGAACAGGCCGGCATCACCCCGGACTTCCTGGTGCTGTCCAAGGCCCTGACCGGCGGCTACCTGGCGATGAGCGCGGTGCTCACCACCGACAAGGTCTACCAGGCCTTCTACGACGACTACGCCACCCTGCGCGCCTTCCTCCACTCACACACCTACACCGGCAACCCGCTGGCCTGCGCCGCCGCCCTGGCGACCCTGGACATCTTCGAGCAGGACAACGTCATCGAGGCCAACAAGGCCCTGGCGGCGAAGATGGCCAGCGCCACCGCGCACCTGGCCGACCACCCCCACGTCTCGGAAATCCGCCAGACCGGCATGATCCTCGCCATCGAGATGGTTCAGGACAAGGCGACGAAAACCGCCTACCCCTGGCAGGAGCGCCGCGGCCTGAAGGTCTTCCAGCACGGCCTGGAACGCGGCGCGCTGCTGCGCCCGCTGGGCAGCGTGGTGTACTTCCTGCCGCCGTACATCATCACCCCCGAGCAGATCGACTTCCTCGCCGAAGTCGCCAGCGAAGGCATCGACATCGCCACCCGCGAGAGTGTCAGCGTGGCGGTCAGCGAACGCTTCCCCGAGCATCGCGATCCAGGCTAAAAGCGGCGGCAGGCTTCAGGCTGCAGGCGGCAGGCGATACACTTGCCCACCTGTAGCCTGCCGCCTGTAGCCCAAAAAATGCGCCTCTCCCGCTTCTTCATCGACGCCCCGCTCTCCCTCGGCCAGCACGAGCTGCCCGAAGCCCAGGCCCACTACATCGGCCGCGTGCTGCGCCACAGCGCGGGCGACGCGGTGCAGCTGTTCGACGGCTCGGGCCAGGAATACCTGGGCGAGCTGATCGAAGTGGGCAAGAAGAACGTCCGCGTGGAGCTGCGCGAAGCCTTTGCCGGCCAGGCCGAATCGCCGCTGCGCGTGCACCTGGGCCAGGGCCTGTCGCGTGGCGAGCGCATGGACTGGGCAATCCAGAAGGCTACCGAACTGGGCGCCAGCGAGATCACCCCGATCGTCAGCGAACGCTGCGAAGTACGCCTGAAGGACGAACGCGCCGACAAGCGCATGGCCCACTGGCGCCAGGTGGCGATCAGCGCCTGCGAGCAGTGCGGCCGCTCGGTACTGCCGGTGCTCAATGCACCGGTCACCCTCGGCGAATGGCTGCAGAGCTGCGAAGCGCAGCTCAAGCTGGTGCTGCACCCGGTGGCCGAGGCGCTGACCAGCCATGACCGGCCGGCGAGCCTGGCCTTCCTGATCGGCCCCGAAGGTGGGTTGAGCGATGCGGAAGTGGAACAGGCGAAGTCGGCTGGATTCCATGCCGCGCGACTGGGGCCGCGCGTGCTGCGGACCGAGACAGCGCCGGTGGTGGCGCTGAGTGTGGCGCAGCAATTGTGGGGCGACTTCTAGATTCTCTGCGATGGAAAACCCCTCACCCTAACCCTGGCTGCGCGCCCCGCTCCAAAGGGAGAGGGGACCGTCCTCAGCAAGATGAACTCAAGCGTCAGCCGGCAGAATCGGATCCCTCTGAGCGGGGCGCGCAGCCAGGGCCGGAGTGAGGGCAGGCCGGCAACTCCGGTGCCAGGCGGGTTCGCGAGCAAGCTCGCTCCTACGAAGAGCACACCGAGCGGGCCGGCAAGTTGCAGGAGCGAGCTTGCTCGCGAACAGCCCAGCCACCCAGCGATTCAGATCCCGCGCAACGCCAACCCCGCCAGCACCAGCAACACCACTCCGCAAAGCGCATGACTGACCCGGTGCCAGCGCGGCGAAGCGTTGCGCCGCAGCCAGTCGACCAGTCCCGCGCAGAGGAAGCAGCAGAGCACCGAGGCCGTCATGAAGCCGGCGAAAAACACCAGCGAATCCGCCAACGACGGCACGCCATCGACCAATCCGGCCATGGCGCCGCCCAGCGCGCCCCAGTAGACGATGTTCTTCGGGTTCGACAGCGACAGCATCGCCCCGGAAGCGAAAGCCCCGGCGTTGTGCTCGCCGGTATCGCCCTCTTCCAGCATGCCGACCTCGCGTGCGTCGCGCAGGCTCTGCACCCCCAGCCAGGCCAGGTACGCGGCGCTGGCCAGGGTCAACGGCAGGCGCAAGGTTTCATGGCCGAACAGCAGCGCCAGCCCGGTCAGGCCGATCAGCGCCCAGACGGCATCGCCGATCAGCGAGCCGAACTGCACCAGCAACGCCGGGCGAAAGCCGCCCTTCAGGCCACGGCGCAGGGTTTCGGCGAGCACGGCGCCGGGAGACAGGCAGAAGACGATGCCGAACAGCAGCGCAGCGAAAAACAGCGTCATGGATCAATTCTCGAACAGGATGGCGTTGGGGCAATTCTGCCGGGCCAGCAACGACCGTACTTGAACCGGATTGCTCAGCGCAGGGCGCGCTGGAAGTTGCCCGGCGACACGCCATAGGCCGCGCGGAAGTGCCGGTTCAGGTGGCTCTGGTCGGCGAAACCCAGCGCATGGGCCACCTCGGTGGCCGGCAGGCCGGCACGCAGCAGCGCCTGGGCGCGGCGGGTGCGCAGTTGCATGGCCCACTGCCGCGGGCTCAGGCCGACCTGTTTCTGGAAACTGCGCAGCAGGTGGAAACGCGATAGGCCGAGGTAGGTCGCCATCTCATCGAGGCTGGGTTGCCGTGCCAGGTCGGCGGCCAGCCAGTCCTGCAGGTCGGCCATCCGACCACCGCTCTCGACAGCATCCCGCGGCAGACGCACGCCCATGGCACGGGCGATCTCGGCGAGCAGCAGTGTCAGGCGCTCCTCGCCGCGCTGGCGAACGAAGGGGTCATCACCGAGCACGCGCTCGACGGCGTCGGCCATGGCCATGCTCAGAACGGGCAAGCGATCAGTGGCGCGCTCGAATTCCAGGCGCTGCAGGCCGAGCATCATGGCCAGTTGGTCGGGGGCGACATAGAGGCTGGCGAACTGCCAGGGCTGTCCTTCGGCAACGCCGCCGCCCTGGATCTGACCGGGGTTGTAGCAGGTGACGCAACCGGGGCCGGCGTCAAAGGTACGGCCATCCAGCCAGACGCTTTCCTCGCCGCGCAGGTTGGCGCTGATGACAAATTCGTCGTGGCTGTGGCGTTCGAAACGGTGGCCACCCAGGGTGGCGCCGGCGACCTCGAAGCCAGGTTGATCCCCCAGCTGGGCAAGGCGCAGGCCACCGCTCATGGCAAGGTTAAATGAGGCCGGAGTCGGCCAGCTTCTGCTCCAGCGCGGCCAGGTCGGGGATGCGCGCCTGGGCGTCGCCCAGGTCCACGGCGTCCAGCTCCAGCGGCGCCAGCGGCACGTCGAGACGCTTGAGGTCGCTGCCGACCTTCAGCGAACGCGGGATGCCCTGCACCAGCAGCGCGAAGAACTTCACATTGGGCCGCCCTCCCAGGGCGTTGACCACGATCACCCGGGCGCCGGGGCTGACCTCGGCCTGGCCGTCGGAGGCCGCCTCGAAGGACAGCAGCGGCAGGCGCAGGTCGCGCCAGGCCACCTGACCCAGGTACCAGGACGGCAGGCCGTCCACCGGATGCGGAGCGCGGTAGGTGATCAGCTCGGCCACCGCCACGTTGGGCAGCAGCAGGTTGCGGTCGGCCAGCGGTACCAGCAGGCCGGTCAGGCTGCTGGGGGCACTGTTGGCCGCGGCACCAGCAGCCACGGCGGGATTGGCAACGCCGGCATTGGCGACGGGGAGATCACTCATCAGGCCTTATCTCACTGCGTGACTACGCCGACGCATTGCTCGGCGAGATGATTGACCAGCGCCGCCGCGAGTTCGCGCGGGTCGCCGGAAAGAGTGCTGTAGCCGCCTTCGCGCAGGCTGTCGGGCATGCTCGAGCAGGCGCAACTGTCGGCGCGCTGAGTCCAGATCGGCGCGCCCTGGCGGCGTACGTAGGCCGCGGCGGCGCTGCCGTCGCTGCACATACCGCTGAACACGATCACACCGCAACGCTCGCCATATTGCTGGGCGAGGTTGAGCATCATCTGGTCGATGGACGGGCTGTAGGGTTCCGGCCAGCCGCGGTCCTGCACGTGCATCCGCGCCGCGTCGTCGAAACCCAGCTCGCGGGCGATCGGCACCACCACGACTTCACCGCAGCGCACCGGATCGCCGTCGCGCACGCTGTTGACGTGCCACTGGCTGTGGCGGCCGACCGCTTGCGGCAGGTTCGCCTCGAACGAAGCATCGATGTGCTGGGCATACAGGAAGCCCACCGGCAGGCCGCCGGGCAGCGCATCGAGGAAGGTTTTCACCGCCGCCGGGCCACCGAGGGAGGCGGCCAGCAGCCAGACCTGCGCAGCCGGTTCGCCGGCCTTGAGCGGGGACGCCGCGAGGTCATCGGGCAGTGCCACGCGGGTCGGGCGCTGCGCTTCATCGAGCAGCGCGGCCAGGCTGCGGCCCACGCCGGCGCTGGGGTCGCCCACCAGCTTGCGCAGCTTGGAGACCAGCCGGCGCTCCCAACGCGGGTAATGTTCGGAATGCCGCTCCGGCGCATGACCTTCGCCGAACAGCACGGGTACCCGCGACTGCTCCAGCAGGTTGTCCACCAGCGGCGAGTCTTCCTGCTGCGCCAGGTCGACCAGCCACAGGTCGGTTTCGCAGGCGTCCAGCTGGTCGCTCTCAAGGCGCGCCGGGTCGGCGTTGAGTACCACCTGGTAGCCGTGGCCGGCCAGCGCCTGCGCCAGCACGTGGCGCTGCAGCGAGGTGTCGGCGATCACCGCAATGCGCGGCGTGGTCTGCTCAGACATGGGCCTTCACCAGCTTGTGGATAGTCTCCAGCAGCTCGGATTCCTGGTACGGCTTGCCCAGGTACTGGTTGACGCCGATGGCCAGGGCACGGTCGCGGTGCTTCTCGCCGGTACGGGAGGTAATCATGATGATCGGCAGGTCCTTCAGCTGTTCATCGTGGCGCACCAGGGTGGCCACCTCGAAGCCGTCCATGCGCGGCATCTCGATATCCAGCAGCATGATGTCGGGCTTGTGGTCCTGCAACTGGGCAATGGCGTCCACCCCGTCCTTGGCGGTGAGCACGTTCATGCCGTTGCGCTCCAGCAGGCGGCTGGTGACCTTGCGCACGGTGACCGAGTCGTCCACCACCATGACCAGGGTCGGGCGCTGGTGCTCGATTTCCGCCACGCTCGGGCCTGCCAGCTGGCGCCGCGGCGCATGCTGGATGAGCTGGGCGTGGAGCACACGGATCGTCGCCAGCAGGTCGAGAATCACCACCACGCGACCGTCACCGAGGATGGTTGCGCCGGAGATGCCGCTGACGCCAGCGAACTGCGCGCCGAGGCTCTTCACCACGATTTCGCGCGAGCCGGCCAGGGCGTCCACCTGCACCGCCACGGCGTGGTCCGCCGAGCGCACCAGGATCACCGGCAGCGGCAGCGACTGGCCGACCAGCTTGGGATGCTGGCCGTTGTTGAGCAGGTCGCCCAGGTACTTCAGCTCGTAGCTCTGGCCGGCGTATTCGAAGCTCGGCGCAGCGCCGGATTCGTCGGCGGCGGCCTGCTCGTAGAGCGCTTCCAGCTCGTAGGGGGAGACCCGCACGATACCTTCGATGGTGTTCAGCGGCAGGGCGTAGAGGTCCTCGCCGGAGAGCACCATCAGCGCGCGGTTCACCGACACGGTGAACGGCAGGCGGATGTCGAAGCGGGTGCCTTCGCCGACGCCGGACTGGATGCTCATGGAACCGCCGAGCTGTTTCACCTCGGAGTTCACCACGTCCATGCCCACGCCGCGGCCGGAAATCTGCGTGACCTTCTCGGCAGTACTGAAGCCCGCCTCGAGGATGAACTGCAGCACCTCGTGGTCGTTCAGCTCGCTGTCGTCGGTCATCAGGCCGCGCTCGATGGCCTTGCGGCGCACCGCTTCCAGGCGGATGCCGGCGCCATCGTCGGCCAGGGTCAGGAGGATGTCGCCACCCTCGCGGCCCAGGGTCAGGCGGATGGTGCCCTGCTCCGGCTTGCCGGCGATGCGACGTGCCTCACCGGACTCGATGCCATGGTCGACCGCGTTGCGCAGCATGTGCTCCAGCGGTGCGACGATGCGTTCGAGCACGGTACGGTCCATCTCGCCTTCGGCGTTGCTGACCACGAACTCGACCTGCTTGCCCAACTCGCTTGCCACCTGCCGGACGATCCGCCGCAGGCGCGGCACCAGGCGGTCGAAGGGCACCATGCGGGTGCGCATCAGGCCTTCCTGCAGCTCGGTGTTGACCCGTGCCTGTTGCAGCAGCAGGGTCTCGGCATCGCGGTTCTTCGCGGCCAGGGTTTCCTTGAGGTCGAACAAGTCGGAAGCGGACTCGAACAGCGCGCGGGAGAGCTGCTGCAGCTGCGAATAGCGGTCCATTTCCAGCGGGTCGAAATCTTCGTAGCCGGCGCGCTCGGCGTCGGCCTGGTGGCGCGAGAGGATCTGCGCCTGGGTTTCGGTATCCAGGCGGCGCAGCTGGTCGCGAACCCGCTCGATGGTGGCGTCCATCTCACCCAGGGTCGAACCGACGTCGCTCACCTGCTGCTCGACCCGGCCACGGAAGATGGAAGTCTCACCGGCGAGGTTGACCAGGCCTTCGAGCAGTTGCGCGGGCACCTTCACCAGTTCCTGCGGCGCACGGCGCGCAGCGGCTTCCTGGGCGGCTTCCTGGGCGCGGCGGACGAAGGGCAGCACCACCGGCGCATCGAGGCGCTGCGGCACGGCCGCCGCCATGATGGCTTCCGGCAACACCGGCAGATTCGCCGGGGCTGGCGGTTCGGCGAGCGGTTCTTGGTCGCTGGATTCCTCGAGCTGGCTTTCGGCGCTCTCGACTTCGCCCAGGTGCAGGCGCAACTGGTCGACCTCGGTCTGCAGCCCTTCGAAGCCGGACTGCACGTCCAGCAGCAGGCTTTCCGGCCAGGGCGCGCCCTGCTGCTGGGCTTCGCCCAGATGCTGTTCGAGGTCGTGGGCCAGGTCGCCGAGGCTGGTCTGGCCGGCCAGGCGCGCACCGCCCTTGAGGGTGTGGAGGATACGCAGCAGCTCGTCCAGCGCGCCGTTCTCGCGCTCGGCGTCCCAGCGGCCGAGGGCCTGCTCCATGCCTTCGAGCAGGTCGTCGGCCTCTTCCAGGAAGATATCCAGGATGTCGGCTTCCGGACCTTCCGGCACCGCGTGTGCGGGGCTGATCGCGTGCAGGCTGACGCTGCTGGGGATGCTCAGTTGTTCTTCGGGGTTGGCACGAAATCGGTGGATCGCGTCAATCAGCGATTCACCTCCCGGTACCCGGCGATGCTGTTGGACCGCCTCGAGCATCTCGGCGAGACGATCGTGGCAACGCTGCAGCAGCTCGAAGAGCGTCGGGCTGGCGCGCAGGCGCCCGCCGCAGAGGCCCTCGTAGAGGAATTCCAGTTCGTGGGCGAGGTCGCCGATGGGGCGAATCTCGGCCATCCGCGCGCCGCCCTTGAGGGTGTGCAGGTCGCGTTGCAGCGCTTCCAGCTCGACGCTGTTGTCGGGGTTCGACATCCAGCGATGCAGGGCACCGGAGGAGCTTTCGAGGATGTCGAAACCTTCCTCGAGGAAGATTTCCACCAGTTCCTGGTCGCGATCCTCGCCCAGCTCGAAGTCGATGTCCTGGACACCGGCGGCTTCAGCAGCGGGTGCGTCCGGCTCGATGGCATCCGGCTCCGCTGGCAGCGCAGCGGAAACCTCGGTTTCGCTTTCGATTTCGGCGAGGGAAGACTGCAGGTCGGCGGCGGGTGCCGCAGCCTCCAGCTCCGCCTCCGCGGCCACTTCGGGATCGCTGTCTTGCTCGGTAGCAGCAGCCAGGTCGGGGCTGTCGAGATCGCCGCTTTCAAGGTCGGCGACTTCAGGTTCTGCGGCGACTTCGGCTTGCGGCGCCGCCTCGCTGGGCAATTCCAGTTCGAGCTCGTCCGCGCTGGTCTGCGGCTGTTCGACGACGCCGTCTGCCGTGCTGTCGAGGTCTTCGGCATCCAGCTCCCGCTGCGCCTGCGCAGCCAGTGCCTGCGGCGCGCTCAGGCCGGCAGCCGGGTTCTGGCGGAAGGTGCGGATGGTCTGCACCAGGTCCGCCGGGTCGGTCAGCGCCTGGCTGGCCTGCAACTGGTCGAGCTGGGTCGCCAGGCGGTCGTGGCAGGTGCGCAGCAGGTCGCCCAACGGCTGGCTGTGCTGGAAGCGATGGTCCAGCAGGCCTTCGTAGAGTGATTCGAGTTCGTGGGACAGATCGCCGATCTCGCGGATTTCCGCCATGCGCGCGCCACCCTTGAGGGTGTGCAGGTCGCGCTGCAGGGTCGAGAGCGCAGCCAGGCCTTCGGGCGAGGCCAGCCACTGGTCCAGCGCCTGGCCGGCGTTGTCGAGGATATCGACGGCTTCTTCGAGGAAGATCGCCACCATTTCCTCGTCCAGCGCACGCGGCGGTTGCGGCGCGGCGGGGTGGGCGTGCGGGGTTTCGGCGGTGATGACCTCATCGTCGTCATCATCGGCGGCGCCGCGCGGGGCACCGTCGTTGTCATTGCGTGGCGACCAGCTCAGGCCGTCGGGCAGGTTGTCGTCGTCCACCGGGCGACTGTCGAGGAGGAACTCTTCGTCTTCGGCGGGGAAGTCTTCGGCCGTCAGGTTTTCCAGGTCGACGAACTCGACCTCGGAACCATCCTGCGCGTCCTCCGACAACTCACCCTGGGCAGCGGGCGCCGGCGCGTCGAGCAGGCGATGCAAGGCCTCGACCTGTTCCGGGTGGGCGCTGACCTGCAGCGCGGCAGCCACCTGGTCCATCATGCCGATCAGCGCCTCGTGGGCCGTTTCAGCGGCAGAGAAGAACGCCTCGCCGGTTTCCAGGCGGCCCTGGCGCACCGCGCCGTAGACTGCCAGCAGCGCGTCGGCGAGCTCGGCCATCTGTGGCAGCTCGGCCATCTGCGCGCCGCGGCTGAGGGTTTCCAGCTCGTCGTAGAGGGCGCCCAGCTCCTGGCGCTCCTGCGGGTGCTCGCGCCAGCGGCGCAGCAGGTCCTCGGCATCGAGGAGGATGTCCATGCCTTCGGCGAGGAACATGCCGATCAATTGTGGATCGCTGCCGCTGCCCTCGCCGCTTTCTCCGCGACGCTTGGCTTCGGCGGCCTCCAGGCGCTCCTGGTGGACCTGCACAATGCGTGCGAGCAGCTCGGTGCTGCCGTCGATGGGCGCCAGCGGGCGACCTTCGACGAGTTGGTCGAGGCCGGTGCGGAACAGGCCTTCGGCCGCGTGCAGCAACTCGGCTTCGCGCAGGTCGACCTGCAGCAGGTTGGTCTTGAATTCCTTCACCAGCCGCTCCAGCGGCGTGGCGATTTCGGCAATCGGCAGGATGCCGGCCATGTGCGCGCTGCCCTTGAGGGTGTGCAGGGCGCGCTGCAGGTCGTCGGTCACCGGCTGCGGCAGCTGCTGCGCGCAATCGGCGAGGAAGCCGACCAGGGTTTCCAGATGGGCTTCGGCTTCGTTGCGGAAGATCTCCAGCAACTGCGGATCGAGGCTTTCGTCGAGGCCTTCATTGGCGGCCTGGGCAGCGATCTCCTCGACCTCTGCCAGCTCGGGGGTGATGTCTTCGACCTGCGCCGCGGACTCCGGCAGCCCGCCATCGGGCGGCGGCACCGGCTGGCCCTTGGCCAGGGCATGGGCAGTGGCGGCCAGGCGGTCGACATCGTCACGCTGGCGCTGGGCGCTGGCGGCGTATTCCTCGACCAGCTCGGGCATCAGCGCGACCACGTCCTGGACCACCTGCAGTACCGCAGGCGAGGCGGCAATGCTGCGATCGAGCACGCGGTTGAGCAGGTTCTCGATGGACCAGGCCAGCTCGCCGATCACCAGCGCGCGAACCATCCGGCCACTGCCCTTGAGGGTGTGGAAGGCGCGGCGAATCTCGGTCAGCGACTCGCGGTCGTCGGTGTTGGCCAGCCAGGTCGGCAGATGCTCACCGATAGTTTCCAGCACTTCGCCGGCTTCTTCGATGAACACTTCGCGCAGTTCTTCGTCGATCGGTTCTTCGTCGGCGGGCGGCGGCAGCAGGCTGGGTGGTACGTCCTGGGCCGGCGGGTTGATCGCCGATACCGGGGCGGCCATGACTTCGGCCAGGGACAGCGGCTTGGCCGGTGTCTCGGCGCCCGGCTCGGGCTCGGCCGGCGGGCTGGGCAGCTCGACTTCCGGCAGGTCCAGCTCGGCGATGTTCTCGTCGCTCCAGGCTTCGGCCTGGACGGCGGGCGCCTGGGGCTCGACCAGCGGTTCCAGCGCTTCCAGCTCAAGTGGTGCGTCGAGGCTGAAGTCGACGCCTGCGTCCAGCGCGGTCGGCTCGCTCAGTTCGCCCAGGGTCCAGTTGTCATCGCTGACCAGCGAGGTTTCGGCGGTGGCCGGTTCATCGGTGGCAGGCTGGGCGTCCAGGCTCAGGTCGTCCAGGGATTCCAGGGTCGCCAATGGCGCGGGCTCGACCGTTTCCAGGCTGGCGAAGCTTTCGTCCAGTTCCAGCGAGGGTGCGGGCGACACGGCAGTCGGCTGGCTCAGGTCGATGCTGAACCAGTCTTCCTCGGCGGGCTTGTCGCCGGCCGGGGTGAGCGACTCCATATCCCAGGTCAGCTCGTCTACCGGGGCTGGAGTGGTCTCCAGTGTCGGCAGGCTGGCGAAATCCTCGAGCAGTTCCGGCGTTGCCGCGGATTCGCCCGAGGTGGCGGACAGGTCCAGCGGCTCCCAGGATGGCTCGGTAGCGGCGGGCTGTGCCTGCACCGGCTCGTCGAACCGCGGTGCCTCGGCCAGCGGAGCCGCGTCGTCCAGGCTCCAGCTCAGCTCATCCGCCAGCGGTTGCGCGGGCGCCTCTTCCAGTGTTTCGAGGCTGAATTCGATGTTGTCGGCCTTGTGGCTGTCGTCCAGCGACCAGCCGTCATCGGCCAGGGTGGTGTCGGTGATCGGTGCGGCCGGCTCCAGCTCGATATCCCAGCTGAGGCTTTCCGGCTCCAGGGTCGCGCCGGGCAGTTCAGCCGAGGCAGCCAGCGGCGTGACCTCGTCGAGAGTCCAGGCACCCGGTTCGGCACCGGTCTCGGTGGCGGTCAGGCCGGTGTCCAGCTCCAGGGGTTCGAAGGTGAAGCTCGCGTCGGCTTCGCCAACTGGCTGCGCTTCGAGCTCGGCCGGGAGGTCGAAGTCGGCCGGCAGTGTCGGTTGCTCCCCGGCGGCAGGTTCGACCACGGGCTCCAGCGATTCGAAGGTGAAGCTCTCTCCAGTGTCCGCAACCGGTGGGGGCGTATCGAGGTCGGCAAGGTCCAGGACCGGTTCGTCCACCGGTGCCAGCCCTTCTGTCGCGGCAAGCTCGGCAGGCTGTTCGAACGCCAGCACCTCGAGCGGGGCGACGTCAAAGCTCGCGGGCTCGAAGCTGTCGGCGATTTCCACCGGCGCGGCCAGTTCCGGGACTTCGTCCACCGGCACCGCTTCGCTCGGCTCGGCCAGCGGCTGCGCGGCCAGTACATCAATTTCGTCGAGCGGATTGTCCAGGGGCGCAGGTGCGTGAGCTTCCGGCTCGGCGTCGAGGATCGACGGACGCGGCTTGAGCGAGTAGCCCAGGCTGTCCAGGCTCTCCTCGGCCACGTCGAGGATCATGTCGCCCTGGGTGTTGTGGTCTTCCGACAGGCGCTCGAGGTAGTACTCGACGCTGGTAATGGCGTCGGCCAGGGTGTCCAGGCTGTGCCAGTCCGGCACGGCCTGGCGCACCAGCAGTTGTTCCTGGATGTAGCGATTGCAGTTTTCCAGCAGTTTTGCCGCACGCTCCTGGGAGATCATCGCCAGGCCGCCGCGAACTTGCGTCAGCAACTCCGGCACGCGGGCCAGGTGTTCGTGATTCCACTGCGAGGCGATGAACTCGATGATCGCGTCCTTGGCCAGTTCCAGGCCGTTGCGCGCTTCCTTGATCACTACCTGGTGGATCTGCTCGACATCGGTGGTCGGCAGGACGTTTTCTTCGTTGCCCGGCTCTTCGCTCGGGCCGACCATGCCGGCCAGGGTCGCTTCGACGTAGAGCAGCGCGCCAGCGACATCCATCAGGGTCGCGTCGTTGGGCTGACGCTGGCCATGGGCGAGCGCACTGACCACTTCGATCTGATCGAGAATGACCTTGCGCGGCTGGCCGAAGCCCAGCACAGCGAGGGTGTCGGCGATCTGCTTGAGCGGCGCCAGCAGGCCGCCCAGTTCGCTGACGCCGCTGCGGTCGCTGCGCACGAACAGGTCGAGGCTGTCCTTGACCCGCACCAGCTCCTCGCACAACGCACCGACCACCGAACGCATGGCGTCGCGGTCAGGGCCGGCGAGGCGGGCACGTTCCTCGTCCACCAGGGCGGCACCCGGCAGGGCGTCGTCGAGGCGGTACTCGTCCTTCACCGCACGCACGCGCGGCGACTGGTCGGAGGCCTTGGCCACGTAGAACAGCAGGTTCTTGATCAGTTCATCCGGCGCCGGCTGGTTCATGGCGTCGGCGCCCTGGTCGACCAGGCGCTTGAATTCGCGGTCGACCTGACGCAGCAGGTTACGTACCGAGGTGCCGTTGGCGATGCTGCCGTTGGCCAGGCCTTCGATCATCGCCGAGGCGATCACCCACAGGCGGCCCAGCGGGGCGTCCTTGCACAGCGATTCGAGGCGGGCGAATACGCGCGCCAGGTAGCCCAGGTTGGTCGGCAGGTCCTGGTTGCGGATGACGCCGACCAGCGCGACCTGCAGCATCTGCCGCAGCTTGCGCAGCAGCGCCGGCAGTTCGGCGGTGCGCAGGCGCGCCAGGGCGTCCACCGGCAGCACCGGCGAGGACTGGGAAAGGTCGGGGGAGAACAGGCTGGTTTCCGACAGCAGCTTCTCGCCACGGGCGGTGCGCAGGTCGTTGAGCAGCGGCAACACCACCAGCGGCAGGTCGCGACGCGCGCTCTGGATGCGCTCGAGGTACGCCGGCAGTTGCAGGATCGCCTGCATCAGCACTTCCAGCGCTTCACTCTGGCTGGAGACCGTAGCGTCGATCAGCGCCTGGGCGAGGTATTCCATTTCCTCGGCGAGCAGGGCCGCGCCGTAGAATTCCACCATCTGCAAGGTGCCGCGCACCTGGTGGATATAGGCCAGGCAAAAGCCCATCCGCGTCGGGTCCTGGGGATTCTCGACGTAGGATTCGAGGGCTTGCCGCGCCTGCTTGAGCGTTTCGGCAATCTCGCCTTTTACCCATTCCAGGGCGACATAATCGTGCCGATCACCCATAGCCACTCCACTCATGTGTCTGTGTCATCCCTTCCGGGTAAAGGCCAGAACGCGCTCATCGGCGACCGGTTCGAGCAGCGGGTGGTGCCAATCGGCCACTTCCCCCACTCCGATCACCAGCAGTCCCCCAGGCGCCAGCCGCTCGGCCAGGCGATTGAGGATGTCCCGCCGCCGCCAGCGGCGGAAATAGATCAGCAGGTTCTGACAAAAAATCACGTCCATGCCGGACATTGGCGCCTTGGCCAGTTCCAGCACATTCAGCCGGGCGCAACAGACGCGCTCGGCAAGATCGGGTATCACACGGTATCGACCGTCATCCTGCGCGCTGAAATAGCGCGTGGCCAGTTCCGGGTCGATATCCGCAAGCTTGCGTGCCGCGTAGCTCGCCTCGCGCGCCCGGTTCAGGGCATTGAGGCTGATATCGGTGCCGGTCACGCCAAACAGCGGCGCAAGACCTGCGTCTTCGAGTACCTTGGCGGCCACCATGGCGAGGGAGTATGGCTCCTCGCCGCTGGAACAGCCGACGCTCCACAAGGCCAGCGGCCGGCTCGGGCCGACCTGCTCGAGGCGCTGGCGGAGGAAGCCCTCCAGCACGTCGAATGAAGCCTTGTGGCGAAAGAAACGGGTTTCCTGAACGGTGAGGCGGTCCAGCAGATTCGACCATTCGACGGCGCCACGCGGGCCATCGGTGACCTGGCGGTAGTAGGTGCCGTAGTCGGCGATGCCCAGTTCGCGCATCCGCGCGCCCAGGCTGGTCTGCAGGAAGGCGCGGCGCTGCTCGTTGACGACGACGCCGGTGCGGTCTTCCAACAGTGCCTGCCAGTCGCGGAAATCCGCGGCCGACATGTCGGCCAACGGCTGCAACGACCAGACGCCAGTTGCCTGCATGTCGCGCCCCTCGCTCAAGACTGTCATGCGCTACCCGGTGAAGAGCAGCGCACCTCCTCTGCTCAGGCCTGTTCGGCGGTGTCCGGCAGTTTGAAGCCGGATACGGAGTGACGCATCTCGCCGGCCATCTTGGCCAGGTTGCCAATGCTGCGCGCGGTAGCGGTGGTACCGGCAGAGGTCTGCGAGGTGATCTCCTGGATCACGTTCATGGTGTTGGAAATGTGGCCGGCGGAGGAGGCCTGCTGACGGGCGGCGTTGGAAATGTTCTGGATCAACGCTGCCAGGGTCTTGGATACCTTCTCGATCTCTTCCAGCGACACACCGGCGTCCTGCGCCAGGCGGGCACCGCGTACCACCTCGGAGGTGGTCTGTTCCATCGAGATCACCGCTTCGTTGGTGTCGGTCTGAATGGTCTTTACCAGCGCCTCGATCTGCTTGGTCGCCGCCGAGGAGCGTTCCGCCAGTCGCTGTACTTCGTCCGCTACCACGGCGAAGCCGCGGCCCGCGTCGCCCGCCATGGACGCCTGGATCGCGGCGTTCAGTGCGAGGATGTTGGTCTGGTCGGCAATGTCGTTGATCAGGCTTACGATGTCACCGATCTCCTGGGACGATTCACCGAGGCGTTTGATCCGCTTCGAGGTGTCCTGGATCTGCTCACGGATGTTGTCCATGCCGGTGATGGTGTTGTGCACCACTTCGTTGCCCTTGTTGGCGATGGCTACGGAACGTTCCGCTACCGCCGAGGACTCGGAGGCGTTCGCCGATACCTGGTCAATGGACACGGCCATTTCGTTGATCGCCGCGGAGGCGCCGGCGATTTCCTGGGCCTGGTGCTCGGAAGCCTCGGCCAGGTGCATGGCGGTGGCCTGGGTTTCCTGGGCGGCGGCGGCCACCTGCACAGCGGTCAGGTTGATGGTTTCCACCAGCTCGCGGAGCTGGTCGATGGAGTAGTTGATGGAGTCCGCGATCGCACCGGTGAAGTCCTCGGTCACGGTCGCGGCCACCGTCAGGTCACCGTCGGCGAGGTCGGCGATTTCATCGAGCAGTCGCAGAATCGCCGCCTGGTTACGTTCGTTTTTCTCGGCGGTCTCGGCCAGTCGGCGGTTGGTTTCACGCACCATCACCAGGCCGATGAGGATGATCGCGCCCAGGGCAATGATACCCAGCGCGGCGCTGGCAACCTGGTTGAACACACGGCCTTCGGCCAGGTTCTCGAAGCCGGCGGCGAGGTTGGAAGCCTTGTCCAGCAGGGTCTGCGAGCCACCGAAGATGGTGTTGGCGGCTTCACGGACCTGGAACAGTTCCGGGGAGGTCTCGAGGATCTCGTCCACCGAGCCGGAAACGAATTCGAAGAGTTCGGCAATCTCGTTGAGGCGGTCCACCGCTTCGGCGTTGGTCACCTTGGAGATGCTCATCGCCGCGTTGCCTTCCTTCATGCCCTTGAGTACGCGGCCGAAGAGGCTGGCGTCACGGCCGAAGCTGTCGGCGGCCTGCACGGAGTTCTCGTCACCGGCGAGCACCTTGTTCACCGAGCCGAGGATACGTTCGGCCAGCAGCGACTGACGCTGGGCTACCGCCACCTGGTCGGCCGGGGCGCCGTTCTCCAGCAGGATGTCGACGACCTCTTCGTACTCCACCTGCAGCTGCGGGATGGTTTCGGCGAGCGTCGCGGCTACCTGGTGCAGGGACAGTACGGTCTGTTCGCTGGCGAGGATGGAGTCGGCGTTCTTGCGCAGGGTGTCCCAGTCCTTCTGTACTTCCGCCATCTGCGGTTGTACCGAATCCGGGCTCGGCGGCAGGCCGGTGCTTTCGTCACCCTTGGAGAGGATGTTCCAGCGCTTCTCGAAGTCGTTGCGCGCTTCTTTCAGCAGCTTGAACGCTTCGCCCTTGCCCGCCGCGGCTTCCGTGGCGTTCTTGGCGATACGCTGGGACAGCACCCGCAGCTCGCCGGCATGGCCGATGTACTGCTTGTCGTGGTTCGACTGGGTGTTGAGGTAAGCGAAGTTGGCGAACAGCAAGACGATCGCCACGATCAGGACCACGAAGAGTCCGAGGATCAGCGAGCTGCTACGCGCACCCGAAAAAAGACTGCCTGCCTTTATATTTTTCATATTCGGCCCCCGCCTGGACCCACCACGATTACGGTTTCCATGTCACAACAAGGGCCGGCAAAGCCGGCCCAACCGGTCAAACTCTAGCTGGCGACATCCAGGAACCCCGGGTGCTCAGCCAGCGCATGCGGGCTGAACACGAGCCAGGGT
Source organism: Pseudomonas sp. GD03903 (assembly GCF_029840045.1). NCBI lineage: Bacteria > Pseudomonadati > Pseudomonadota > Gammaproteobacteria > Pseudomonadales > Pseudomonadaceae > Pseudomonas > Pseudomonas sp. GD03903. The sequence goes on from NZ_JAOCBT010000022.1 coordinate 67,094, forward strand.
TGCTCCCGATGGAAGACGCCATGGATAAAGGGCTGCAGGACCGCTTCGAGGGGCGGCAGCTGCTCGGAGAAGGTGTCCACCGGGAAGTGCTGCATGCCGAATACCTCATCGACGATGAGGCCGGCGAAGACTTCCTGGTGTTCCACGACGAGCACGCGCCGTTGCTTGCGCAGAGGCGACAGCTCCGCGCCGAGGAATCCGCACAGGTCCATGATCGGCAACAGGCGGCCGCGCACGTTGGCGACCCCCTTCACCCAGTCACGGACGCCGGGCAGCAGTGTGTAGCGGGGCTCGTGAAGAACCTCGCCGACCTCCCCCATGGGTGCCACGAACAGGCGCCCAGCCATGCGAAAGCCGATGCCGTTCCAGCTCTGCACCACCTCGCGCTGGGCGGGCAGGCCCGCAGCCAGCTGCCGACAGCGCTGATCGATCTGGACGAGAACCTCGAAAGGACTCTGGACTTCCGCCATGCCGGCCCTGGCCTTCTCTAATAATTATGTTCGCTACGTGCAGGTACGGCTGTATCAGCCGGCCAGCACCGAATTGATGGTCTTGAGCAGTGTTTCTTCGTCCACCGGCTTGGTCAGGTAGTCGCGAGCGCCCTGGCGCTTGCCCCAGACCTTGTCGGTCTCCTGGTCCTTGGTGGTAACGATGATCACCGGAATCGCGCTGGTTTCCGGGTCCTTGGACAGCTGACGGGTCGCCTGGAAGCCGTTCAGGCCGGGCATGACGATGTCCATCAGGACGACGTCCGGCTTTTCCTGGCGAGCCAGGGCCACGCCGTCGGCGCCATTTTCGGCCTTGAGTACCTGGTGCGAGTGCTTTTCCAGCATCGCGGTCAGCTTGTACATCTCGGTCGGCGAGTCATCAACAATCAGAATTCGAGCCATTGTGGTCCCCATACGGAATAGGCGTCACCGGCGCTCACGCCGGACTTCAGGAAGCGTGCTCCACCGGGGTGAAGTCGGGCACATGGGTCTTGATCGCGCCGAGCAGTTCTTCCTTGCTGAAGGGCTTGGTGAGGTACTGATCGGAACCGACGATGCGACCCTTGGCCTTGTCGAACAGACCGTCCTTGGAGGACAGCATGATCACCGGCGTGGATTTGAAGGCACTGTTGTTCTTGATCAGGGCGCAGGTCTGATAGCCATCCAGGCGCGGCATCATGATGTCGACGAAGATGATGCTCGGATGGGTATCGGCGATCTTGGCCAGCGCGTCGAAGCCGTCGATGGCTGTAATGACATCGCAGCCGACCTTCTTCAGCAGGGTTTCAGCCGTGCGACGAATCGTCTTGGAATCGTCGATCACCATTACTTTCAAACCGTCGGAATGCTGTTCCATGTTCGCCCTTACCATCTCGGTGAGTCGTTTTTTCCGCTTTTTATTTCAGTGCGCTAGCGCCCTGCCACCGTCGGGCTGCGACCCAATCGTGGGAACCTTTTACCACAATCGTCAGAATCTTTACCACGCCCAGCAAATTCAGGCCATAAGACCCGGAACACGCAGGCTTTTTCCTTGACCGAGCGCACATCCAGCGCCACCCTGAGCGTCCATTTTCAGCCTTTTCGGCGCGGCTCTGCGTCGCAGCCCCAAGCCCCACAGACTTCCCCAGGAGGACATCCCATGAGCGTACGCCTCGGGATCGTGATGGACCCCATCGCGCAGATCAGTTTCAAGAAGGACAGCTCCCTGGCCATGCTGCTGGCTGCCCAGGCCCGTGGCTGGCAGCTTTTCTATATGGAACAGCAGGACCTTTACCAGAAAGAGAACGTCGCCCGCGGCCGCATGCGTCCGCTCAAGGTGTTCTACGATCCGGCCCACTGGTTCGAACTGGAAGAGGAAGTCGACCAGCCGCTGTCGGACCTGGACGTGATCCTGATGCGCAAGGACCCGCCCTTCGACAACGAGTTCGTCTACTCCACCTACCTGCTGGAACAGGCCGAAACCGCCGGCACGCTGGTGGTCAACAAGCCGCAGAGCCTGCGCGACTGCAACGAGAAGTACTTCGCCACGCTGTTCCCGCAGTGCGCGCCACCGACCGTGGTGAGCCGCCGGTCCGACATTTTGCGCGAGTTTGCATCACAGCATCGTGACATCATTCTCAAACCCCTGGATGGCATGGGCGGATCGATGATCTTCCGCCACCGCGAAGGCGACCCGAACCTCTCGGTGATCCTCGAGACCCTCACCCGACACGGCCAGGAGCAGGTCATGGCGCAGCGCTACCTGCCGGCCATCAAGGACGGCGACAAGCGCATCCTGATGATCGACGGCGAGCCGGTGGAATACTGCCTGGCGCGCATCCCGGCGCAGGGCGAGACCCGCGGCAACCTCGCCGCCGGTGGCCGCGGCGTGGCCCAGCCGCTGACCGAGCGCGATCGCTGGATCGCCGCGCAGGTCGGTCCGGAACTGCGCAAGCGCGGCCTGCTTTTCGTCGGCCTCGACGTGATCGGCGAGAACCTCACCGAGATCAACGTCACCAGCCCGACCTGCATCCGCGAGATCGATGCGGCCTACGACACGCGCATCGGTGAGAGACTGATGGCAGTCATCGACGAAAAGCTCAAGGCGCGCAGTGCGTCATAGACTTTTATAAGCCTCGTCGGCAGACTTCCGCCCCACCCTGGCCTACGCGACCCGCAATGAACGCTGCAACCCACCAAGACTTCCCCGTGTCCTCCGGCGTACGCCCCGCGGACCGTCTGGGTTTCACCCTGTTCGTTGCGGCCATCCTGCACGTGGCCGTGCTGCTGGGGGTGGGCTTCACCATGCCCAGCCCCAGCCAGTTGAGCAAAACCCTGGAAATCACCCTGGCCAGCTTCAAGAGCGACAAGGCGCCAGAGAAAGCCGACTACCTCGCCCAGATGAACCAGCAGGGCAGCGGCACCCTGGAGCACAAGGCAGTCCCCAAGACCACCGAGCAGGCGCCGTTCCAGGACACCGAGGTCAAGAAAGTCTCGCCGCCGGCCACCCCGCGCCAGGCCAAGAGCCCGGAAGCACCCAAGGCCGCCGTCGCCACCCGCACCCCGCGCCCGGACAAGGTGCAGACCAAACAGCAGACGCCCAAGGCCGAGACCGTCGCCAAGCCGGCGCCGCAGTTCGACTCCAGCCAGCTCTCGGCGGAAATCTCCAGCCTCGAGGCCGACCTCGCCCGCGAGCAGCAGGCCTACGCCAAGCGCCCGCGTATCCACCGCCTGAGCGCCGCCTCGACCATGCGCGACAAGGGCGCCTGGTACAAAGAGGAATGGCGCAAGAAGATCGAGCGCATCGGCAACCTCAACTACCCGGACGAAGCCCGCCGTCAGCGTATCTACGGCAGCCTGCGGCTGCTGGTGTCGATCAACCGCGACGGCTCCCTGTATGAAGTGCAGGTGCTCGAATCCTCCGGCCAGCCGCTGCTCGACCAGGCCGCCCAGCGCATCGTGCGCCTGGCCGCGCCCTTCGCGCCGTTCTCCGGCGACCTGAACGACATCGACCGCCTGGAAATCATCCGCACCTGGCGCTTCGAGCGCGGCGATCGCCTGTCGAGCAACTGATCCGGCGCACCTGCCAACCTCTGCTGGCGCTTTCAAGTCTTGTCCCTTTGGCCCCCAGGCCTGAAACTAGCCGGCATGAAAAGCACAGCCGCCAGCTACCTCAAGCACCATTTCCTGATCGCCATGCCACACATGGCGGACTCCAACTTTGCCCAGACCGTCACCTACCTCGTGGAACACAACGAGCAGGGTGCCATGGGCCTGATCATCAATCGCCCCAGCGGCCTGAGCCTCGCCGACGTGCTCGAACAACTGCGCCCGGACGAACTGCCGCCGGTGCGCTGCCAGGGCATGACCATCTACAACGGCGGGCCGGTACAGACCGACCGCGGCTTCGTCCTGCACCCCGCCGGGCGCAGCTACCAGGCCACCCTGGAGCTGGGCGAGCTGTCGCTGTCCACCTCCCAGGACGTGCTGTTCGCCATCGCTGACGGCAGCGGCCCGGCGCAACACCTGATCACCCTCGGCTACGCGGGCTGGGAAGCCGGCCAACTGGAAGCCGAACTGGCCGACAACGCCTGGCTGACCTGCCCGGCAGACCCGGCGGTGCTCTTCGAGGTGCCGGCCGAACAGCGCCTGTCGGCGGCCGCCGAGCGCCTGGGGGTCAACCTCAGCCTGCTCACCGCCCAGGCCGGGCACGCCTGATGAGCAGCAAGCCATTACGCCTGCTGCTGGGCTTCGACTACGGCACCAAGCAGATCGGCGTCGCCGTCGGCCAGGCCATTACCGGCCAGGCCCGCGAGCTGTGCGTACTCAAGGCGCAGAACGGCGTGCCGGACTGGAACCGCGTGGAAGCCCTGATCAAGGAGTGGCAGCCCGACGCCATCGTCGTCGGCCTGCCGCTGAACATGGACGGCACCCCCAGCGAGATGAGCGAGCGCGCCGAGAAGTTCGCCCGCCGCCTCAACGGCCGCTACAACCTGCCGGTGCACACCCACGACGAACGCCTGACCACCTACGCCGCCAAGGGCGAGCGCCTGGCCCAGGGCCAGCGCGACGGCTACCGCGAGCGCCCGGTGGACGCCCTGGCCGCCGCCCTGCTGCTGGAGGGCTGGCTGGCGGAGAACGCCCCCGCCTGACCTGCGGCCGCCTTGAGCTGCCGCAGGGCCCCTTGACCTGAAGCAGCGCCAAGGCAACGAAAGCCACTAAGCTTGCCGGACCACTCCTTCCCGGAACGGTCCGCCCCGATGGCCGCCCGTGCCGGGTGGCCTCGCCAACCGAACCGGAGACGTCATGACCCTGCCAAGCCCCGCCGAACTCATCCCCCGCATGGCCACCGACCTGCGCAACTACCTGGCGCAGCGCGGCATCGACTCGCCGCGCTTCGTCGGCATCCACACCGGCGGCATCTGGGTCGCCCAGGAACTGCTCAAGGCACTGGGCAGCGACGAGATCCTCGGCATCCTCGACGTCTCCTTCTACCGTGACGACTTCACCCGCAGCGGCCTGCACCCGCAGGTCCGTCCGTCGGAACTGCCCTTCGAGATCGACGGCCAGCACCTGATCCTGGTGGACGACGTGCTGATGAGCGGCCGGACCATCCGCGCCGCGCTGAATGAGCTGTTCGACTACGGTCGCCCGGCCAGCGTAACCCTGGTCAGCCTGGTCGACCTGAACAAGCGCGAGCTGCCGATTCGCCCGGATGTCGTCGGCGAAACCCTGTCATTGGCACCCAACGAGCGGGTAAAATTGCGCGGTCCCGCACCACTTGTCCTCGAGCGCACGCTTCTCAGCCCCGCGCTGTAACCCCGCGCGCCCGGACATCCACCCCCAACTTTCAGGGCCTGCCACATGCCGACCGACGCCAAGCGCCCGCTGCAGCTCAACGACCTGGGCCAGCTGCGCCACTTCCTCTCGCTCGACGGGTTGTCCCGCGAACTGCTGACTGAAATCCTCGACACCGCCGACTCCTTCCTCGAAGTCGGCGCCCGTGCGGTGAAGAAAGTCCCGTTGCTGCGCGGCAAGACCGTGTGCAACGTGTTCTTCGAAAACTCCACGCGCACCCGCACCACCTTCGAGCTGGCCGCCCAGCGCCTGTCCGCGGACGTCATCTCGCTGAACGTGTCGACCTCTTCGACCAGCAAGGGCGAGACGCTCACCGACACCCTGCGCAACCTCGAGGCGATGGCCGCCGACATGTTCGTCGTGCGCCACAGCGACTCGGGCGCCGCGCACTTCATCGCCGAGCACGTCAGCCCCAACGTCGCCGTGATCAATGGCGGCGACGGCCGCCACGGCCACCCGACCCAGGGCATGCTCGACATGCTCACCATCCGCCGCCACAAGGGCAGCTTCGAGAACCTCTCGGTAGCCATCGTCGGCGACATCCTGCACTCGCGGGTGGCACGCTCCGACATGCTCGCGCTGAAGACCCTCGGCTGCCCGGATATCCGCGTCGTCGCCCCGCGCACCCTGCTGCCGGTGGGCCTGGAAGAACAGTACGGGGTGAAGGTGTTCACCGACGCCAACGAAGGCCTCAAGGACGTCGACGTGGTGATCATGCTGCGCCTGCAGCGCGAGCGCATGGCCGGTGGCCTGCTGCCCAGCGAAGGCGAGTTCTTCAAGCTCTACGGCCTGACCCAGAAGCGCCTGCAACTGGCCAAGCCGGACGCCATCGTCATGCACCCCGGCCCGATCAACCGAGGTGTGGAGATCGATTCCGCCGTGGCTGACGGCGACCAGTCGGTGATCCTCAACCAGGTCACCTACGGCATCGCCATCCGCATGGCCGTGCTGTCCATGGCCATGAGCGGCCAGAACGCCCAACGCCAGCTGGAACAGGAGGACGCGCAATGACCGTCAGTATTCGTGGCGCCCACCTGATCGACCCGGCCAGCGGCCTGGACAAGGTCTGCGACCTGCACATCGAGGCCGGCCGTATCGTCGCCATCGGCGACGCCCCGGAAGGCTTCCACGCCGCCCAGGAAATCGACGCCGCCGGCCTCATCGCCGCGCCCGGCCTGGTCGACCTGAGCGTCGCCCTGCGCGAGCCGGGCTACAGCCGCAAGGGCAGCATCGAGAGCGAAACCCGCGCCGCTGCCGCCGGTGGCGTCACCAGCCTGTGCTTCCCGCCGCAGACCAAACCGGTGCTGGACACCTCGGCGGTCGCCGAGCTGATCCTCGACCGCGCCCGCGAGGCCGGCAACGCCAAGGTCTTCCCCATCGGCGCGCTGACCAAGGGCCTGGGCGGCGAGCAGCTGTCCGAGCTGGTCGCCCTGCGCGATGCCGGCTGCGTGGCCTTCACCAACGGCCTGGCACCGATGGCGAGCAATCGCGTGCTGCTGCGCTCGCTGGAATACGCGGCGACCTTCGACCTCACCGTGATCTTCACCTCGCAGGATGCCGAACTGGCAGGCGACGGCATTGCCCACGAAGGCCCGACCGCCAGCTTCCGCGGCCTCGCCGGCATCCCGGAAACCGCCGAGACCGTAGCCCTGGCGCGCAACCTGCTGCTGGTCGAGCAATCCGGTGTGCGTGCGCACTTCAGCCAGCTGACCAGCGCCCGTGGCGTCGAATTGATCGCCCAGGCGCAGGCCCGCGGCCTGCCGGTGACCGCCGACGTCGCGCTGTACCAGCTGATCCTCACCGACGAGGCGCTGGCGGACTTCTCCAGCCTGTACCACGTGCAGCCGCCGCTGCGTTCGCACAAGGACCGCGAGGCCCTGCGCGAAGCAGTGAAGAGCGGCGTGATCCAGGCCATCGCCAGCCACCACCAGCCCCATGAGCAGGACGCGAAGAACGCCCCGTTCGCCGCGACCGACCCAGGCATCAGCAGCGTCGAACTACTCCTGCCGCTGGCCATGACGCTGGTGCAGGATGGCCTGCTCGACCTGCCGACCCTGTTGGCGCGCCTGTCCAGCGGCCCGGCCGCCGCCCTGCGCCTGCCAGCTGGCAAGCTGGCGATCGGCGCGGCCGCCGACGTAGTGCTGTTCGAAGCAGACGGCCAGACCCTGGCGGGCGAGACCTGGCACTCCCGTGGCCAGAACTGCCCGTTCCTCGGCCACTGCCTGCCGGGCGTGGTGCGCTGCACCCTGGTGGACGGGCATATCGTCCACGCGGTCTGACGCCGCACCGCTCCATGAAAAAGCCCGCCGATTGGCGGGCTTTTTCATGGAGTTGGCTCGGACGCAGGATGGGTGGAGCGCAGTGATACCCATGCTGCCGGTGCCGCGAATGATGGGTATCGCTGCGCTCCACGCCATCCTACGAAGGAGCAGGCGTGCGCGGCTTCGCTCCTACAAAAAGCGATCCGGCGCAGGGCACCAGATCATCGCCAAAGCCTTGGCCCCACCGCTCCAAGAAAAAGTTCGCCAATTGACGGGCTTTTTCATGGAGTTGGCTCGAACGTAGGATGGGTGGAGCGCAGCGATACCCATGCTGCCGGTGCCGCGAATGATGGGTATCGCTTCGCTCCACGCCATCCAAAGAAGGAGCAGGCGTGCGCGCCTGCGCACCCTTGTAGGAGCGAGTTTGTGACCCACAGGGATGTGGGAAATGCCGTTACCCGTAGGGAATGGATTCGGCCTCGCGAACATTCCGGGCACTGAGGCTGGGCGGTTCGCGAGCAAGCTCGCTCCTACAAAAAGTAGTCCGGCGCAGGGCATCAGATCATTGCCAAGGCCTTGGCCAGGTCGGCGCGCAGGTCTTCCACGTCTTCCACACCCACCGATAGCCGGATCAGCGAATCACCGATCCCCAGCGCCGCGCGGCTCTCCGGTGGGATGCTGGCGTGGGTCATGATCGCCGGGTGCTCGATCAGGCTTTCCACGCCACCCAGGCTTTCCGCCAGGGCGAACAGCTGGACGTTCTCCAGGAAGCGCCGCGAACCGGCCAGGTCGGTATCCAGGTCCAGCGAGATCATTCCGCCGAAACCCTTCATCTGCCGGCGCGCCAGCTCATGCTGCGGGTGCGAGGCCAGTCCGGGGTAGTAGACGCGCTTCACCTGCGGCTGCTGTTCCAGCCACTTCGCCAGGTCGAGGGCATTGGCGCAGTGCCGCTCCATGCGCAGCGCCAGGGTCTTCACGCCGCGCAGGGTGAGGAAGGCATCGAACGGCCCGGCGATGGCACCGACGGAGTTCTGCAGGAAGCCCACGCGCTCGGCGAGGTCGGGGTTGTCGCCGACGATGGCGATCCCGCCGATCACGTCCGAATGGCCATTGAGGTACTTGGTGGTGGAGTGCACCACGATGTCGAAGCCCAGCTCCAGAGGCCGCTGGATCCAAGGGCTGGCGAAGGTGTTGTCGGCCACGCAGAGGATGCCGCGTTCGCGGCAGGTGCGAGCAATGGCGGCCAGGTCGGTCAGGCGCAGCAGCGGGTTGCTCGGGGTTTCCACCCAGACCATGCGCGTCTTGTCGGTGAGTGCCGCCTCCAGCGCGCCGGGCTGGGACAGGTCGGCGAAGTGGAAATCGTGCCCGGCGCTGCGCCGCCGTACCCGCTCGAACAGGCGGAAAGTGCCGCCATACAGGTCATTGCCGGAGACGATGTGCGAGCCGGCATCGAGCAGTTCCAGCACCGCCGAAATCGCCGCCAGACCCGAGGCGAAGGCGAACGCCTTGCTGCCACCTTCCAGGTCCGCCACGCAGCGCTCCAGCGCCCAGCGCGTGGGGTTGTGCGAGCGTCCGTAGTCCAGGCCCTTGTGCACGCCGGGGCTGTCCTGGCGGTAGGTGGAGTTGGCGTAGATCGGCGGCATGATCGCCCCGGTGGACGGGTCCGGCTCCTGCCCGGCGTGGATCACGCGGGTGGCGAAACCGAGGCGGTCGTCGTGCTGGCTCATGCGAGGGTCCTCCGTAGATGGTTGAGCAGGTCGAATCGGGTGATCAGGCCGTGGAAGCCCGAGGCGTCGGCGATAATCGCCACCAGCCCGCGCGCCAGCACGGCTTCGAGTTCCTTGAGGCTGGCGCCGGGCGCCAGGGTTTCCGGGGCGGTGCTCATGGCGCTGGCGACATCGCTGCGGAAATGCGCCGGGTCGTCATGTACGCCCAGCAGGATGTCGGACTCGTCGATGACGCCGACCAGGCGCTGGCCGTCGAGCACCGGGAGCTGGGAAATGTCCGCCAGGCGCATGCGCTGGAAGGCGGTGAGCAGGGTGTCGCCGGGGCCGACGCTGACTACCCTGCCCTCCTCGAAGCGCCGCGCAACGATGTCGCGCAGGTCGCCGTAGCGCTTGCGCTGCAGCAGGCCCTGGTCGGTCATCCACTGGTCGTTGTAGATCTTCGACAGGTAACGCGTGCCGGTGTCGCAGACCAGGCTGACCACGCGCTTTGGCTCCTTCTGTTCGCGGCAGAAGCGCAGCGCGGCGGCCAGCAACGTGCCGGTGGACGAACCAGCGGCGATGCCCTCGTTGCGCAGCAGCTCGCGGGCCGTACTGAAGCTTTCCTCGTCGCTGATGGAGTAGGCGTGGCGCACGCTGGAGAGGTCGGCAATCGACGGCACGAAGTCTTCGCCGATGCCTTCGACCGCCCAGGCACCCGGCGTACCGATGGCGCCCGAGCGCGAGTACTCGGCCATGATCGAGCCCACCGGGTCGGCCAGGACCATTTCCAGGTCCGGCTGGACCTTCTGGAAGAACCGGGTCAGGCCGGTCAGGGTGCCGGCGGAGCCGACGCCGACCACCACCGCGTCGAGGTCATGACCGGTCTGCGCCCAGATTTCCGGGCCGGTGCCGGTCTCGTGGGCCAGCGGGTTGGCGGGATTGTTGAACTGGTCGGCGAAGAAGGCATCGGGCAGGTCCTTCGCCAGCCGCTCAGCAACGTCCTGGTAGTACTCGGGGTGCCCCTTGCCGACGTCGGAGCGGGTGATGTGCACCTCGGCGCCCATGGCGCGCAGGTGCAGGACCTTCTCGGTGGACATCTTGTCCGGCACTACCAGCACGACTCGGTAACCCTTGGCGCGGCCGACCAGCGCCAGGCCCAGGCCGGTGTTGCCGGCGGTGGCTTCGACGATCACGCCGCCGGGCTTGAGCCGGCCGTCGCGCTCGGCGGCCTCGATCATGGCGACGCCGATGCGGTCCTTGATGGAGCCGCCGGGATTCTGCGATTCGAGCTTGAGGAACAGGGTGCAGGGTCCGGTATCGAAGCGCGTCACGCGGACCATGGGGGTATTGCCGATCAGGTCGAGTACGGCAGGGCGGGATTCGTTGCTCATGGCAGCCACTCCTTCTGCGGCGCCATGGGGATCGCCCGGCGGCGCCTGCTACTGTCCTCCTGACCTTAGGCGCGAGGCACAGCTCGCGCCAGGCGGCGCGACGAAAGAGAGCGGGTGGGACTTGGGTAGGAGCGGACTTCGTCCGCGATGTGCAACCGGCCAGCGCGGAGCCGCCGGAAATCGATCGCAGGCGCAGCCCGCTCCTGCGGAAGCAAGCAATACGCAGGGCGTGGGCCTGTAGGAGCGAGCTTGCTCGCGAACTGCCGCAGCACCGGAACTGCCGAGTAGCACGTTCGCGAGCAAGCTCGCTCCTACAAAAGAAGGATCAGATGCGCTGCGGCCCGTTGCGCTCGGAAATCTGGCTGTTCAGCGTCCAGAAGTCGTACAGCACACCGATGAAGAACAGCCCGCCGGTGAACAGGTAGAGGATGCCGGTGAGCCACTTGCCCATGTACATGCGGTGCACGCCGAACACCCCGAGGAAGGTCAGCAGGATCCAGGCGACGTTGTAATCCACGCCGCCGGAACGGTAGCGCTGGTCTGCCGCGTCATCCATGGAAGGGATGAGGAACAGGTCGATGATCCAGCCGATGAAGAACAGGCCGAGGGTGAAGAACCAGATGGTGCCGGTGATCGGCCGACCGTAGTAGAAGCGGTGCGAGCCGGTGAAACCGAAGATCCACAGCAGATAGCCGATGACCTTGCTGTGGGTGTCAGGGTTGGCGGACATGCCTTTCTCCCGTTGCTTTACGTGACCCTCAGCATAAACGAAAAGCCCGCGCGGGGCGGGCTTCTCGGGTGACGTCCGGTTGCGGCCGGGGATCAGCGGAAACGCCGGCTGGGGTCGTCGTCGCTCATCTCCAGGGTCAGCCCCTGGGTCATGGTGGTGAGGTGGTCGGCGTCGGTTTCCGAGCCCAGCTTGATCATCAGGCGCAGGTCGTTCGCCGAGTCGGCGTAGGCCAGCGCATCTTCGTAGGTGATCTCGCCCTGGGTATAGAGCTGGTACAGCGCCTGGTCGAAGGTCTGCATGCCCTGCTCGGTGGAGCGCTTCATCAGCGGCTTGAGCTCGTGCACCTCGCCCTTGCGGATCAGGTCGGCGGCCAGCGGGGTGTTCAGCAGCACCTCGATCACCGCGCGGCGGCCCTTGCCGTCCGGCGTCGGTACCAGTTGCTGGGCGACGATGGCCTTGAGGTTAAGCGACAGGTCCATCCACACCTGGCCATGCCGGTCAGCCGGGAAGAAGTGGATGATCCGCTCCAGCGCCTGGTTGGCGTTGTTGGCGTGCAGGGTCGCCAGGCACAGGTGGCCGGTTTCGGCGAAGGCCACGGCGTGGTCCATGGTCTCGCGCGAGCGCACCTCGCCGATCATGATCACGTCCGGCGCCTGGCGCAGGGTGTTCTTCAGGGCCACCTCGAAGGTATCGGTATCCAGGCCCACTTCGCGCTGGGTGACGATGCAGCCCTGGTGCTGGTGGATGTACTCGATGGGGTCTTCGATGGAGATGATGTGACCGGTGGAGTTCTTGTTGCGGTAGCCGATCATCGCCGCCAGCGAAGTGGACTTGCCGGTACCGGTGGCGCCGACGAAGATCACCAGGCCGCGCTTGGTCATCGCCAGCTTCTTGAGGATTTCCGGCAGCTTCAGGTCATCGATGGTCGGGATGTTGGTCTCGATGCGGCGCAGCACCATGCCCACCAGGTTGCGCTGGTAGAAGGCGCTGACACGGAAACGGCCGACACCACGGGCGCTGATGGCGAAGTTGCACTCGTGGTTCTCGGCAAAGTCGCGGCGCTGCTGTTCGTTCATCACCGAGAGCACGGTCTCGCGGGTCTGCTCCGGCGACAGCGCGGTCTTGGTGACCGGCAGCACCTTGCCATTGACCTTCATTGACGGTGGCACGCCCGCCGTGATGAACAGGTCGGAGGCACCCTTTTCCACCATGAGGCGCAACAGCTTCTCGAATTCCATGATCTTTCTCGCCGGGTTCACGCTGACTACGACGGGGCTGTCGGATCACGAAGCGAGTGCGTGTGGCGCGCTCCGTGCGCCGGGCCGGGAACGGCCCGGTGGGATTAGAAGTTTTCCGGGATCTTGGCTTTTTCTTTCGCCGCGTCGCGCGTCACCAGGCCCTTGGCGACCAGGCCCTTGAGACACATGTCGAGGGTCTGCATGCCGATCGCGCCGCCAGTCTGGATCGCCGAGTACATCTGCGCGACCTTGTCCTCGCGGATCAGGTTACGGATCGCCGGGGTGCCGATCATGATCTCGTGGGCCGCGACACGGCCGCCGCCGATCTTTTTCAGCAGGGTCTGGGAAATCACCGCCTGCAGGGACTCGGAGAGCATGGAGCGGACCATGGACTTCTCCTCGGCGGGGAACACGTCGACGATACGGTCGATGGTCTTGGCCGCGGAGGTGGTGTGCAGGGTGCCGAACACCAGGTGGCCGGTTTCCGCCGCGGTCAGCGCCAGGCGGATGGTCTCCAGGTCACGCATCTCGCCCACCAGGATGATGTCCGGGTCTTCACGCAGGGCCGAGCGCAGGGCCTCGTTGAAGCCCAGGGTGTCGCGGTGCACCTCGCGCTGGTTGACCAGGCACTTCTTCGATTCGTGGACGAATTCGATCGGATCCTCGACGGTGAGGATGTGGCTGTATTTGGTGTTGTTCAGGTAGTCGAGCATCGCCGCCAGCGAGGTGGACTTGCCCGAACCGGTCGGACCGGTCACCAGCACCAGGCCTCGCGGTACGTCGGAGACGCGCTTGAACACTTCGCCCATCCCCAGGTCTTCCATGGTCAGCACCTTGGAGGGAATGGTCCGGAACACGGCGCCGGCGCCGCGGTTCTGGTTGAAGGCGTTGACCCGGAAGCGGGCAACGCCCGGCACTTCGAAGGAGAAGTCGGTTTCCAGGAACTCTTCGTAATCCTTGCGCTGCTTGTCGTTCATGATGTCGTAGATCAGCGCGTGAACCTGCTTGTGCTCGAGCGGCGGCAGGTTGATGCGGCGGACATCGCCGTCGACGCGGATCATCGGCGGCAGGCCGGCCGAGAGGTGCAGGTCCGAAGCGCCCTGCTTGGCGCTGAAGGCGAGCAGCTCGGTAATATCCATGGGACTCCCCAATCAAGAGCAAGCAGGTAGAATGCCGCAGAACACGCAGCAGCCGGGCGGAAAAGCGACGGTAATGTCCACGATAGCAGAGAATATTGCAAAGGTTCGCGTACGAATCCGTGAGGCGGAACAAGCGAAAAATCGCACGCCTGGCTCGGTGCAGTTGCTTGCCGTGAGCAAGACCAAACCCGCCGCCGCCATCCGCGAAGCGTATGCCGAAGGCCTGGCCGATTTTGGCGAGAACTACCTGCAGGAAGCGCTGCTCAAGCAGACCGAGCTGGCCGACCTGCCGCTGACCTGGCATTTCATCGGCCCCATCCAGTCGAACAAGACCCGCCCCATCGCCGAGCACTTCGACTGGGTGCACTCGGTGGACCGCCTGAAAGTCGCCCAGCGCCTCTCCGAGCAGCGCCCGGCGAACCTGCCGCCGCTGAACGTGCTGCTGCAGGTGAATGTCAGCGGCGAGGACAGCAAGTCCGGCTGCTCTCCCGAAGAGCTGCCCGCCCTCGCCCAGGCGGTTGCGCAACTGCCCCACTTGAAACTGCGCGGCCTGATGGCCATCCCCGAGCCGACCGAAGACATCGCCGTGCAGCACGCCGCTTTCGCCCGCCTGCGCGAACTGATGCAAGCCCTGAACCTCGGCCTGGACACCCTGTCCATGGGCATGAGCCATGACCTTGAAGCCGCCATCGGCGAAGGCGCCACCTGGGTGCGGATCGGTACCGCCCTGTTCGGTGCCCGCGACTACGGCGCCTCGCACTGACGCACTGAATAAAGGAAGAGACTCCATGAGCAGCACCCGCATTGCCTTCATCGGCGCCGGCAACATGGCCGCCAGTCTCATCGGTGGCCTGCGCGCCAAGGGCGTCGCCGCGAGCGACATCCGCGCCAGCGACCCGGGCGCCGAGCAGCGCGCGAAGATCGCCGCCGAACACGGCATCGAAGTGCTCGGCGACAATGCCAGCGCCGTGGCCGGTGCCGACGTGGTGGTCCTGGCAGTCAAGCCGCAGGTCATGAAGGACGTCTGCCTGGCGCTGGCGCCGGCGCTGACGGAAAACGCGCTGATCGTCTCCATCGCCGCCGGCATCCCCTGCGCCAGCCTCGAGCGCTGGTTGGGCGAGGCCAACGGCCAGCCGCGCGCCATCGTCCGCTGCATGCCCAATACCCCGGCGCTGGTCGGCCTGGGCGCCAGCGGCCTGTACCCCAACGCCAGCGTCAGCGCCGCCCAGCGCGAGCAGGCGCAGCAATTGCTGAGCGCCGTGGGCATCGCCCTGTGGCTCGACGAGGAGCGCCAGATCGACGCGGTGACCGCCGTCTCCGGCAGCGGCCCGGCCTACTTCTTCCTGCTGATGGAAGCCATGACTGCCGCCGGCGAAAAACTCGGCCTGTCCCGCGAAGTCGCCGGCCAGCTGGCCCGCCAGACCGCCCTGGGTGCCGCGCAGATGGCCACCACCAGCGATGTCGACCCGGCCGAGCTGCGCCGCCGCGTCACCTCGCCCAAAGGCACCACCGAAGCGGCCATCAACACCTTCCAGGCCAACGGCTTCGAGGCCCTGGTGGAGAAGGCCGTCGGCGCCGCCGACCATCGCTCTGCCGAGCTGGCCGAACAACTGGGCCGCTGATTGCGATGACGCATGCCGCCCGGCGACCAGGGAGGGTCGCACTGCCACTCACTGCCTGCTTCCTGCTGGCCAGCGCCGCCGTCCAGGCGGCGCAATGCCCGGTACCCGCGAGCCTCGACCAGTCGGCGCTGGACGCCCGTCAGGCGATGCAACAGGCCATGGCCAGCGGCTTCGACAACGATGCCGACAACACCGTCGCGCCCGCGCTCAGCCAGGCCATCGAGCACTACAAGCAGACCCTGGCCACGGCCTTCGACGCACACCTCGCCTGCGCCCAGGGCACTCTGGACGCCGCCACTCTGCAGGCCGACCTGCGCCAACGCCTGTTGCCTGCCGCACAGCCGAGCAGCGATGGTTCGCCGTCCGACCAGGACGAGATTATCGTCACCCTGAGCGACAAGCCGACCCCGCTGCTGCTGGTCAGCGGCGGCTTCGCCATTCCCTGCGGCACCGACAACGTGCTGCGTGGTTACCGCCGCGAAGGCGAGGCCTGGGTACGCGCGCTGGACTGGCAGAGCGGCCCCTACAAAGACATCTCCGGCGCCTACGGCGACCTGTTCATGAGCACCCGGCTAGCCAGCGGCGATCTCGCGCTGATGCACGGCACACCGTGGTGCACCTCACGCTGGAGCCACCTGGCGGTGGAAGTGATCCGCCCCGCCACGGGAAGCCAGGCCCAGCGCACCTTGCTGCATACCGAGCACGATTACGTCCGCGATGAACAGGAAGTGCAGCTCAAGGCTCGCCCCGATGGTTTCGAATGGCGCGCCGAGGTCGGCAGCCTGGACGGCGACCTGCTGACCCGCCCGGGCATCTTCCGCTACCGCCAGAGCGATGAAAGCTTCCAGCGCATCCAGCCCGCTGCGTCCAATGGCCGCGGCTTTGTCGATGAGTGGCTGCGAGTGGACGCCGACCTCGCCCGCGCCTGGGCCGAACCGGCCAGCGCAGATGCCACGCTGGCGGCACGCGAAGAGCTGCTCGGCCTGAACAAGCGCACCGGCGTCACCCTCGCCTACACCGCCGTGCGCGGCTGCAGGCAAGACCCCGCGCGCTTCCAGGTCGACATCGAACTGGACAGCCCGCAACCGCTGGCCGAAGGCAACCAGCGCCATGTCGGCATTCGCCAGGAATCCAACGGTTTCACCCTGCTGGGCCTGAGCAAAAGCGCCGACCCGACCTGCAATGGTCCCGACCTGATGGCCAAGCGGGGTTGAATTTGCACGCAACGAAACACACTTACACGCGACCGGCGACGATGAATTCCCTACAGTATGGCGTTACAGCGCCGTCGTTGACCGACCGCCCGATTCGCCCGGCCCTGCGCGCCGGTGCCCAACGTTCACCAAGGACCGCCCAATGACCGGACTTTCCACAGCCGCCATCTATGTGATCCAGACTCTTGGCAGCCTGTACCTGCTGATCGTGCTGCTGCGCTTCATCCTGCAACTGGTCCGCGCCGACTTCTACAACCCGCTCAGCCAGTTCATCGTGCGCGCCACCAAGCCGCTGCTGAACCCGCTGCGCCGGATCATCCCCGGCTTCGGCGGCATCGACTTCGCCTCGCTGGTGCTGGCCATCCTGGTCCAGCTGGTGCTCATGGTCGTCACCCTGACCCTGATGGGCTACGGCGTCGGCGGCTACATCCTGCAACTGCTGGTGTGGTCGATCATCGCGGTGACCTCGCTGTTCCTGAAGATATTCTTCTTCGCCCTGATCATCAGCGTGATCCTCTCCTGGGTCGCCCCGGGCAGCTACAACCCCGGTGCCCAGCTGGTAAACCAGATCTGCGAGCCGTTCCTGGCGCCCTTCCGCAAGCTGCTGCCGAATCTGGGCGGGCTGGATATCTCGCCGATCTTCGCGTTCATCGCGCTGAAACTGATCGACATGCTGGTGATTGGCAACCTGGCCGCCATGACCGGGATGCCGCAGATTCTCTCTCCGTTCATGTAACCAGGCATGCCGTTCTACCACTGGGACGGCGAGGACCTGATCCTCGACTGCCACCTGCAGCCCAAGGCAAGCCGCGACGAGTTCGCCGGGCTGCACGGTGAGCGCCTGAAGATCCGCCTCACCGCGCCACCGGTCGAAGGCAAGGCCAACGCCCACCTGCTGGCGTTCCTCGGCAAGGCCTTTGGGGTGGCGAAGAGCGCGGTGAAGCTGGAAAGTGGCGAGCTGAATCGTCAGAAGCGCGTGCGCATTCCCCGTCCGACGAAACTTCCGGCAGAACTCGGGATAGCCGCTCGGTAACCTTGGCCGACCTTACGTGTAGGAATGTGCTGTAGGCCAATTGCTATTCCTACACTCCGACGCATAATCCACGCCATCCATTCCCCGCGCAGGACGCGCCAGCCCAAGGAACGCCCGGATGAGCATGGAACGTCTCAGTCAGCAGATCGATGCCTATGTCACCTGGAAGCGCGAGCTGGTCCGCGAGATCACCCGCTATCGCAGTTGGCTGGAGCGCGCCCGGCTGAATACCCCGGAAATCGAGAATCGCCTCGAACGCACCCTGCGCCTGCTGCGCGTCGACCACATCACCCTGGCCTTCGTTGGCGAGTATTCGCGCGGCAAGACCGAGCTGATCAACAGCCTGTTCTTCTCCGGATTCGGCCGCCGCATGCTGCCGTCCCAGGCCGGGCGCACCACCATGTGCCCGACCGAGCTGTTCTTCGACCCGCGCTCGGAACGCCCCTACGTGCGTCTGCTGCCGATCGAGACCCGCGTCGCCGACGCCAGCGTGGCCCAGTTCAAGCGCATCCCGCGGCATTGGGTGAACATCCCGCTGGATACTTCCGACCCGGCAAACATGGCCGAGGCCTTCGCCCAGGTCGCCAAGACCAAGCCGCTGCCGGTGGAACAGGCGATCCAGCTGGGCTTCCACCCGGACATGCTCGAAGCCACCGACAAGCCCGGCATCGTGCTGGTACCGGCGTGGCGCCACGCGCTGGTCAACTTCGACCATCCGCTGCTGCGCCAGGGCCTGCGCATCCTCGACACGCCCGGCCTGAACGCCCTGGGCAGCGAGCCGGAGCTGACCCTGTCGATGCTGCCCAGTGCCCAGTCGATCCTCTTCCTGCTGGCCGCCGATACCGGCGTCACCGCCTCCGACATGGCCATCTGGCAGGACCACGTGCGCCAACTCGGCGAGGACGGCCACACCAGCCTCTACGCGGTACTGAACAAGATCGACGTGCTCTGGGACGACCTGGCCGGCGAAGCCTTCGTGCAGAACGCCATCCGCCACATCCAGGACACCACCGCCCGCCAGTTGGGCATTGCCCGTGAGGATGTGCTGCCGCTGTCGGCCAAGCAGGCGCTGCTGGCCAAGGTCCGCGGTGACCGCGAGTTGCTCGCCCGCAGCCAGATGGAATCCCTCGAAGCGCTGCTCTGCGAACGCATCGTCGCGCAGAAGGAACGCCTGCTGGAGGATGCGGTGGTCGGCCAGGTGCTGGCGCTGGTCAACAACAGCCAGCACAGCCTGCGCGTGCGTCTGGACAAGGTGAAGGAGCAGCAGGTACTGCTCAACGACCAGCAGCAGGACAGCGGTCAGTTGCTGTTCGAGCTGACCGCGCGGACCAAGGACGACCACAACCTGCACCACAAGCGCCTGCTCAGCCTGAAGACCAACCAGCGCCTGCTGCGCCACCAGGGCGAGCAATTGCGCGAGGCGGTGCGCGCCGAGCGCCTGGAACAGCACCTGAAGAAGGTCCACGACAAACTGCGCGGCAGCTGGACCACGGTCGGCATCCACCAGGCGATCCTGCAGTTCTTCCGCACCGTGGAAGGCGACCTGGTCGCCCTCGGCCATGAAGCCGAAACCGCCAACCGCATGGTCGCGGCCATCTACCTGCGGCACAACGAGGAAAACCCGCTCAACGCCCTGGATGCCCCGCAGTTCCGCGTCCAGCGCTACCTGCGCGACCTGGCCAAGCTGCAGGAGAAGGCCGATCGCTTCCGCCTGCACCTGAAGACCCTGCTCACCGAACAGCGCCTGCTGACCCGGCGCTTCTTTGCCACCGTCGCCCAGGAAGTCATCGGCCTGCACCAGCGCCTGCGCGAAGAGGCCGAGCAATGGGCCGCCGACGCCCTGATGCCGCTCATGCAGTACAGCCTTGAGCACAAGCAGATGCTGGAAACCCACATGCTGCGCCTCAAGGCCCTGGCCCAGGAAACCCAGCAGGCACGGCAACGCTCGCTGCTGCTGGGGCGCTATACCGAAGAGCTGGAACAGCAGCTAGCCGAGGCCACCGACATCCTCCGCCAGCTGCGCCGCCCGGCCCCGCTGCAACGCCAGGCCAAGGTCGTTACCCTGCCCACTTCCCAGCGCGCCTGAAACCCGCGCCACGCCCGCGCTGCCCCTTCCGAGTGCGCTTGCCGCAGGGGGCGGCGCTCTTTAGACTGGCCGTCCTTTTTTATTCATGAGCAGGGTCGATGCCAACAGTCTTCCCCGAAGATTCCGTCGGTCTGGTCTCGCCCCAGACGCTGCAGTTCAACGAACCGCTGCCCCTGGCCTGCGGCAAGACCCTGCCCGAATACCAGCTGGTGATCGAGACCTACGGCGAGCTGAACGCCACGGCGAGCAACGCCGTGCTGATCTGCCACGCGCTCTCCGGCCATCACCACGCCGCCGGCTACCACAGCGAGGACGAGCGCAAGCCGGGCTGGTGGGACAGCTGCATCGGTCCGGGCAAGCCCATCGACACCCGCAAGTTCTTCGTCGTCGCGCTGAACAACCTGGGCGGCTGCAACGGCTCCACTGGCCCCACCAGCCCTAACCCCGCCACCGGCAAGGCCTACGGTGCGGACTTCCCGGTTGTCACCGTGGAAGACTGGGTCAACAGCCAGGCACGCCTGGCCGATCGCCTGGGGATCCAGAGCTGGGCCGCCATCGTCGGCGGCAGCCTGGGCGGCATGCAGGCGTTGCAGTGGACCATCAGTTATCCCGAGCGCGTGCGTCATTGCCTGTGCATTGCCAGCGCACCGAAGCTGTCGGCGCAGAACATCGCCTTCAACGAAGTCGCGCGCCAGGCGATCCTCTCGGACCCTGAGTTCTTCGGCGGGCACTTCCAGGAACACGACGTGATTCCCAAGCGCGGCCTGCGCCTGGCGCGGATGGTCGGCCATATCACCTACCTCTCCGATGACGCCATGGGCGCCAAGTTCGGCCGCGACATGAAGTCGGAGAAGCTCAACTACGACCTGCACAGCGTCGAGTTCCAGGTGGAAAGCTACCTGCGCTACCAGGGCGAAGAGTTCTCCACCCGCTTCGACGCCAACACCTACCTGCTGATGACCAAGGCGCTGGACTACTTCGACCCGGCCGCCGCCCATGGCGACGACCTGGCGCGGACCCTCGCCGGGGTGAAGGCGGACTTCTGCCTGATGTCCTTCACCACCGACTGGCGCTTCTCCCCGGCGCGTTCGCGGGAGATCGTCGACGCCCTGCTGGCGGCGAAGAAGAACGTCAGCTACCTGGAAATCGACGCCCCGCAAGGCCATGACGCCTTCCTGATGCCGATTCCGCGCTACCTGCAAGCCTTCAGCGGTTACATGCACCGCATCAGCGTATAAGGAACACCATGCGCGCCGACCTGGAAATCATCCAAGACTGGATCCCCGCCGGCAGCCGCGTGCTCGACCTGGGCTGCGGCGATGGCGAGCTGCTCGCCTGGCTGCGCGACCACAAGCAGGTTGGCGGCTACGGGCTGGAGATCGACCCCGACAAGATCGCCAAATGCATCGAACGCGGAGTCAACGTCATCGAACAGGACCTGGACAAGGGCCTGGGCAACTTCGCCAGCAACAGCTTCGACGTGGTCGTCATGACCCAGTCGCTGCAGGCCCTGCGCTACCCGGACAAGGTGCTGGCGGAGATGCTGCGCGTGGGCAAGACCTGCATCATCACCTTCCCCAACTTCGGCCACTGGCGCTGCCGCTGGTATCTCGCGCGCAATGGCCGCATGCCCGTGTCGGAGTTCCTTCCGTACACTTGGTACAACACGCCGAATATCCACTTCTGCACCTTCCGCGACTTCGAAGCGCTCTGCCACGAGCAGCACGCGAAGGTGCTCGACCGCCTGGCGGTGGACCACGAGCACCAGCATGGCTGGGCCTCGCGAATCTGGCCTAATCTGTTGGGTGAGATCGGCATCTACCGGATCAGCGGCGCTGGCGTGCAAGACCACCGCATCGCCGTCTGATCGCGGCTATCTGATAGAGCCCGGGAGAAACATCATGCGCCGCCTGCTTACCTTCTTCGCCTGCCTGGTCCTCGCCCTGCCCGCCTTCGCCGAACAGGTGAAGCGCCTGGGTGACCTGCAGGTGCACTACAGCGTATTCAACTCCAGCTTCCTCCAGCCCAACGTCGCGCAAGCGGTGGGCGTGGTGCGCAGCAAGGCCCAGGGCGTGATCAATATCGTGCCGCTGGACGCCGCCGGCAAACCGGCCAACGCCACCGTCGCCGGCAGCGCCAAGAACCTGATGGGCCAGACCATTCCCCTGACCTTCAAGCGCGTGGTCGAGGAAGGCGCCGTGTACAACCTGGCGCAGTTCCCCATCGAAGGCCGCGAAACCCTGACCTTCTCCATCCAGGTCCAGTCCGGAAGCGAAGCCCCGCAAAGCTTCGACTTCATGCAGGAAATCTTCCCCGACGAATGATCAAGCTCGAACAACTGGTGCTGGCCAGTCACAACGCCGGCAAGCTCAAGGAACTCCAGGCCATGCTCGGAGCCCACGTGAAGGTGCGCTCCATCGGCGAGTTCAGCGACGTGGAGCCGGAAGAGACCGGCCTGTCCTTCGTCGAGAACGCCATCCTCAAGGCGCGCAATGCCGCGCGCATCTCCGGCCTGCCGGCGCTGGCAGACGACTCGGGTCTGGCGGTCGATTTCCTCGGCGGTGCGCCGGGCATCTATTCCGCGCGCTACGCCGACGGCCAGGGTGACGCGGCGAACAACGCCAAGCTGCTCGATGCACTGAAAGACGTGCCGGACGCGCAACGCGGCGCCCAGTTCGTCAGCGTGCTGGCCCTGGTTCGCCACGCCGACGACCCGCTGCCGATCCTCTGCGAAGGCCTCTGGCACGGCAGCATCCTGCGCGAAGCGCGCGGTGAGTATGGTTTCGGCTATGACCCGCTGTTCTGGGTGCCGGAAGCCGAGTGCTCCAGCGCCGAACTGGCGCCTGACCGCAAGAACCAGATCAGCCACCGCGCCCGCGCGATGGCCCTGCTGAAGCAGCGGCTGGGACTATGACCAAGGCTTCAGGCGACAGGCTTCAGGCCCCAGGCAAAAGCCCCCACCTGCAGCCTGCGGCCTGCAGCCTGCAGCTCCCGCCGCTCTCGGCGTACGTACACATCCCCTGGTGCGTGCGCAAATGTCCCTATTGCGACTTCAATTCCCACGCCGCCGGGCCGGAGCTGCCGGAAGACGCCTACGTCGAGGCGCTGCTGGCTGACCTGGCCGCCGACCGCGGATACGTCCACGGCCGCAAGCTGACCTCGATCTTCTTCGGCGGCGGTACGCCCAGCCTGTTTTCCGCCAAGGCGCTGGGGCGCATCCTTGACGGTCTGGAGCAGCAGGTTGGTTTCGAAAGCGACATCGAGATCACCCTTGAAGCCAATCCGGGCACCTTCGAGCAGGCCAAGTTCGCCGACTACCGCCAGCTGGGAATCAACCGGCTGTCCATCGGTATCCAGAGCTTCCAGGCCGAGAAGCTCAAGGCGCTGGGCCGTATCCACGATGGTGACGAAGCCATTCGCGCCGCCGAAATGGCCCGCCGCGCCGGCTTCGACAACTTCAACCTGGACCTGATGCACGGCCTGCCGGAGCAGAGTGTCGCCGATGCACTGAGCGACCTGCAGCAAGCCATCGCCCTGGCCCCGACGCACCTGTCCTGGTACCAGCTGACCATGGAACCGAACACGGTGTTCTGGAGCCAGCCGCCGGAGCTGCCCGAAGACGACCAGTTGTGGGAAATCCAGGAAGCCGGCCAGGCGCTGCTCGCCCAGGCGGGCTACCTGCAATACGAAACCTCCGCCTACGCCCGTGACGGCAAGCGCGCGCGGCACAACCTGAACTACTGGACCTTTGGCGATTTCCTCGGCATCGGCGCCGGCGCCCACGCCAAGCTGAGCACGCCGGAAGGCCGCATCCTGCGCACCTGGAAGACCCGCCTGCCGAAGGACTACCTGAATCCGGAGAAACCCTTCCAGGCCGGCGAACGCGACCTGGAGGCCGGCGACCTGCCGTTCGAGTTCATGATGAACGCCCTGCGTCTTACCGAGGGCGTGCCGGCGGCGACCTTCACCGAGCGCACCGGCCTGCCGCTCGCGGCCATCGAGGAGGCCTGCCTCCTGGCGCGCAAGGACGGCCTGCTGGTGGCGGACCCGCTTCGCCTGGCGCCGACCGAACGCGGCCAGCTGTTCCTCAACGACCTGCTGCAGCGCTTCCTGCCCTGAGCTCCTGACTCACCTGCGGCCGGGCGACGTCAGCGTCGCCCGCCGTGTACACTCCCCGGCGACTCTCGATCCCAAGGAGCCCCAATGGACTTCGCGCTCGACCTGATTGCCAATGTCTCCCGCTGGTGCCGCGGCCACCTGTCCGACATCGCCCTGGCGATCATGGCCACCGTGCTGGTGCTGTTCGGCCCGGCGATCAACGCCTGGGTTCAGCAGCGCATCGGCAGCCTGAACTTCGTCTTCCGCACCCTGCTGTTCGTGCTGATCTGCGCCGTCGGCTACGGCCTGGCGATGGTCTTCGTCACCCCATGGCTGGCCAAGGGCCTGGGCTATTTCAACAACTACACCCTGGCGCCCGTCCTGCTGCTAGTGTTCTTCGTGATTGGCATGATCGCCGACCGCAGTTGAGCTGCGTTCCTCCGGCGGTTGGCCACACACCCGCCGGAGGACACATGAAGCCGATCAAGCATCTCTACCTGCACTTCTCCGATGGCCAGCGCCTGGCGCTGCGCTTCCCGCAACAGAGCGACGACCCCGCCGAAGTGGCCCGCGGCATCCGCAAGCAGATGGAATCGCCGGTCATCAGCATCGAGGTGGACGGCGACCTGCTGATCATCCCGCGCACCAGCATCAAGTACCTGCAGATCAGCCCGGCGCCGATGCGCATGCCGGAAACCACGGTGCTGGGTGCCGAGCTGATCGAATAACGCAGCAGTTTTCTGTAGGAGCGAGCTTGCTCGCGAACGCTTTGTCCGGGCGCACCGTCCGCTGGGGCGGTTCGCGAGCAAGCTCGCTCCTACAGGTCCGTTGCGCAGATAAACGAAGGCCGCCTTTCGGCGGCCTCTGTCGGACTCAGTTGCCCTCGCGGCGCAGCGCCTGCGGGGTGAAGTCGCGCGGCCCCAGCGGGACCTTGAAGTCGTACATCGGCTCGTTGTTGTCCAGGCCGTCAACGAAGTAGCGCTTGCCTTCGAAGTCGTACAGCGCCTCCAGGGTACTGAGCACCATGGGTACGTCGTAGTAGTTGATCGGGTGCACTTCCTGGGCGCGGATCAGCTTGCCGTCGGCGTTGTAGATGTCCGAGGCGAGGATCTGCCAGCTGTCCTCGTCCAGGTAGAAGCGGCGCTTGGCGAACGGATGGCCCATGCCCTTGCGCAGGGTCGCCTCGACCACCCAGACGCGGTGCGGCTCGTAGCGCAGCAGCTCGGGGTTGAGGGACTTGGTCTTGAGGATATCGGCGTAGGGAATGCCCTTCTGGTGCACGGCGTAGCTGTTGTACGGCACTAGCATCTCGCGCTTGCCGAGCAACTGCCACTCGTAGTGGTCCGGCGCACCGTTGTAGACGTCCACGGTGTCGGCGGTGGCCAGGCCGTTGGTGTCCGGCTGCAGGGTGTCGTAGGCCAGGCTCGGCAGGCGGCGCACGCGGCGCTCGCCACTGTTGAAGCGCCAGGCCTTGCGGATCGACAGCACCTGGTCGATGGTCTCCTGCACCACCAGCGCCGAACCGGCAAGCTTCGCCGGGGCGACAATGTTGTACTTGTAGTAGAACAGCGTGTTGTTCAGGTCCTGCGGGGTCATGCCCTCGCGACCATAGTTGAAGTACACGTAGCGGTCGAGCTTGAGCAGGTTGTAGCTGCCGCTGGCGAGCACGGCGGCCTGGTTGGTCACCATGTGAATCTGCTCGCCACGGTAACGCATGATGTGGTTCCAGATGGCTTCCAGGCCGGTCTTCGGAATCGGAAACGGCACGCCCGCGGCCGCGCCCTGCACACCGTTGCCGTCGGCAATCAGCTCCGCGTTTTCGGCGTTGAAGCGGGTGGCGTCATAGATGCGCTGGGGCAAGGAGGCACTGCGGCGGCTGGGAAAGACGCGCAGGTAGTAGTCCGGGTTCTCCTGCAGCAACGCCTGGGTGCCGGGCGTGAGCAGCGCCTGGTACTGCGCCAGGTTCTTGCTGTCGATCTTGTACTGCATGGCGTCGCCAGCATACGGATCAAGGTGGTGGGTGCCGGGCTGGTATCCCGCCGGGGCGCTGGTGATACCGCCCGTCCAGGCAGGGATGGTGCCGCTGGCGTTGCCGGCCATCTCCGCCCCCATCGGCGTCAGGTCGCGGCCCAGTCGAGCGGCCTCGGTGGCATCGACTTTCGCCTGCGCCGGCAGGGCCCACGCCCCCGCCATCAGCAGTACAGCAAGTTTCTTCAACACAGCAGACTCCTTTGCGACGGACTCCTGTCCATCACTCTTATTTTCGTCCGCGGCGGGTGCCGCTTTTTATTCAGGAGGTGAGGGTGGCCTTCATGGCC
Source organism: Pseudomonas sp. GD03903 (assembly GCF_029840045.1). Classification (NCBI taxonomy): domain Bacteria; kingdom Pseudomonadati; phylum Pseudomonadota; class Gammaproteobacteria; order Pseudomonadales; family Pseudomonadaceae; genus Pseudomonas; species Pseudomonas sp. GD03903. The sequence continues at coordinate 93,254 of NZ_JAOCBT010000022.1, forward strand.
TGCCGGGTGGTCCCGGTCTGTAGGGTGTTCCTGCGTAAAAAAGGCCTGCTGCGCAGGCCTTTCCGATACCTCAGTCGACGCGCTCGAACTTCAGGTCCCAGACGCCATGGCCGAGTCGCTCCCCGCGACGTTCGAACTTGGTGACCGGGCGCTCTTCCGGGCGCGGCACATAGGTATTATCGGCCGAAAGGTTGCGGTAGCCGGGTGCGGCATTCATCACTTCCAGCATGTGCTCGGCGTATTGTTCCCAGTCGGTGGCCATGTGCAGCACGCCGCCGACCTTCAGCTTCTGTCGCACCAGCTCGGCCCAGGCCGGCTGCACGATGCGACGCTTGTGGTGACGCGACTTGTGCCACGGGTCCGGGAAGAACAGCAGCAGGCGATCGAGGCTGGCGTCGGCGACGCAGTCACGCAACACTTCGATGGCATCGCAGCTGTAGACGCGAATATTGGTCAGGTCCTGGGTCAGCATGCCGTTGAGCAGCGCGCCAACGCCCGGACGGTGCACTTCCACGCCGATGAAGTCCTGCTCCGGCGCGGCCGCAGCCATCTCGAGGGTGGCGTGGCCCATGCCGAAGCCGATCTCGAAGGTACGCGGCGCCTGGCGCCCGAACACTTCATCGAAGTCCCGCGCACCATCGGCCAACTCCAGGCCGAACTTCGGCCAGCCCTGATCGAGGCCGCGTTGCTGGCCTTCGGTCATGCGCCCGGCACGCATCACGAAGCTCTTGATGGCGCGCATCGGACGGTTGTCGGCGTCGGGCTGGTTCTCGGGCTGATTTTCGGGAATGTCACTCATGACTCGGACCTTGCGGGTAAATGCACGCGCGGGCCGGTTGCTTCTGGCAAACCGGCCCGCGCGTCGAAGTGGAAACGTTAGTTGATCAGGCCGGTCATCGGCGACGACGCGCTCGCGTAGAGCTTGCGCGGCATGCGGCCGGCCAGGTAGGCCAGGCGGCCGGCGACGATGGCGTGCTTCATGGCCTCGGCCATCATCACCGGGTTCTGCGCGTGGGCGATGGCAGTGTTCATCAGCACGGCCTCGCAGCCCAGCTCCATGGCAATGGTGGCGTCAGAGGCGGTACCCACACCGGCATCCACCAGCACCGGAACGCTGGCTTCTTCGAGGATGATGCGCAGGTTGTACGGGTTGCAGATGCCCAGGCCCGAGCCGATCAGGCCGGCCAGCGGCATCACTGCAATGCAACCGATCTCGGCCAGTTGGCGGGCGATGATCGGGTCATCACTGGTGTACACCATGACGTCGAAGCCGTCCTTGACCAGCACTTCGGCGGCCTTGAGGGTTTCGACGACGTTGGGGAAGAGAGTCTTCTGGTCGGCCAGGACTTCCAGCTTGACCAGGTTGTGGCCATCCAGCAGTTCGCGGGCCAGACGGCAGGTGCGCACGGCCTCGACGGCGTCGTAGCAGCCGGCGGTGTTCGGCAGGATGGTATAGCGATCCGGCGGGATCACGTCCAGCAGGTTGGGCTCGCCCGGGTTCTGGCCGATGTTGGTGCGGCGCACCGCTACGGTGACGATCTCGGCGCCCGAGGCCTCGATGGCGACGCGGGTCTCTTCGAGGTCCTTGTACTTGCCGGTGCCGACCAGCAGGCGCGAATTGTAGGTACGGCCAGCCAGGGTAAAAGGCTTGTCGACCGGCAGGTTGGAAGTAGCTTGGCTCATCGGATCACTCCTGACGAAAAGGAAGGCGGGCGGGGCCTGAAATCTGGGGCGACGGGCTCTAGCCGCCGCCGATGGCATGCACCACTTCCACCTGGTCGCCTTCGCTCAGGGCGGTGGCGGCGTGCTGGCTGCGCGGCACGATGTCCTGGTTGAGCTCGACCGCGACACGCTTGCCGGTGAGGTCGAGACGCTCGAGCAGGTTGGCGACGCTGTGGCCGTCGGGCAGCTCGAAAGGTTCGCCATTCAACTGAATACGCATGGGCGGGACGGTCATTGCTGGAGGGGTCGGCATTCTAGCCCGATCGCGCCGGATGACCAAGGTATCCGGGCGTCGCACTCGGGCTTTTCTGACGCTCGGGTCAACCCAGCTGGAAGGCCGCCACCAGCAGCAACGCCCAGCCGATGAGGAAGAACAGGCCGCCGATCGGGGTGATGATGCCCACGCTCAGGCCTGCCAGGGTCAACAGGTAGAGGCTCCCGGAGAACAGCAGGATGCCAACGGTGAATGCCCAGCCGGCAAGGCTGATGAGGGTGCCGCCGATGTGCGCGGTGAGCAGCGCCACGCCGAACAGCGCCAGGGCATGCAGCATCTGGTAGTGCACGCCGGTCTGGAACACCGCCAGGTACTCGGGCGTGAGCTTGTTCTTCAGGCCGTGGGCAGCGAACGCGCCGAGGGCCACTCCGGTGAAACCGAAGAACGCGGCGAGCATCAGGAAAGTGCGCAGCATGGGACAGCTCCAGACAGGTGAGTATCGCTATAATGGCCCGCTCATCCGCCCAGGCAAAGCCTCCGCATGCGCAACGCCCTCCGCCGCCTGTCAAAGATCGCGCTCTGGTTCGTCGCCATCAGCGTGGCGCTGGTCATCGTCCTGCGCTGGGTACCGCCGCCGGGAACCATGGTGATGGTCGAGCGCAAGGTCGAGTCCTGGTTCAACGGCAAGCCCATCGACCTGCAGCGCAGCTGGCGCTCCTGGGACGAGTTGCCGGACAGCCTCAAGCTCGCGGTGATCGCCGGCGAGGACCAGAAGTTCGCCGAGCACCACGGCTTCGACCTGCCGGCAATCCAGAAGGCGCTGGTGCACAACGAGCAGGGCGGCAAGGTTCGCGGCGGCAGCACCATCAGCCAGCAGGTGGCGAAGAACGTCTTCCTCTGGACCGGGCGCAGCTGGCTGCGCAAGGGCTTCGAAGCCTGGTTCACCCTGCTGATCGAGACCTTCTGGTCCAAGCAGCGGATTCTCGAGGTCTACCTCAACAGCGTGGAATGGGATGCCGGCGTGTTCGGCGCCCAGGCCGCCGCCCAGCATCACTTCGGCGTCGACGCCAAGCGCCTGTCGCAGCAGCAGGCCAGCCTGCTCGCCGCGGTGCTGCCCAACCCGCGCAAATGGAGCGCCGGCAAGCCCGGCCCTTACGTGCGCCAGCGCGCCTCGTGGATCCGCCAGCAGATGTGGCAATTGGGCGGGAGCGACTATCTCGAACGCCTTTAAGGCGCTTCGCTGAGCTTGAGGGTATTGCGCGGCACCACTCGCACCCACTGCAGGGTGCCGTCACGGTGCAGCACGGTCATACCCTTCTCCGGATAAACCCAGGCCTCGCCGCCATCGACCTGCAGACGCAGGCGCGGGTCGCCCAGGCCCACCGCCAGCCGGCCGACCGCCAGGTCTTCCTGCGGCGCCAGCGCCAGCTCGGAGACTGGCTTGCTGCCCAACTGCCCCATCAGATCGGCACTCAGCGGCTGGTCCTTGCTGGTCGGCTGCATGCCAGTGGCCTTGGCCAGGCTGGCATGTTCGGCGTCACTCAGCGCCAGCTCCGCCTCGACGTGCCAGGGCCCTTCCTCGGTCACCAACTTGCCGCGGTAATGCAGCTGCGGGCCGTCCTGGCTGGCGGTCAGCCATAGCTCTCCAGGCTGCTGGTCCTGCAGCTGGCCGAGGGTCAGGCGGTCATCGGCCAACGGCTCGAAAATCTTTTCCTTCCAGTCGTTGAACCACTGCGGCGGCTTGGGCGGTGCCGAAGTTCGGGCCACCCAGGTACCCAGGCCGAAGGCCAGCAGGGCGATGACCAGGAAAAACATCCCGTGGACGGGACGCAGGCGCGGCATGGGGCTCTCCAGACTCTGGACAGAGAATGAGCGGACAGAAAAAAACCGCACCAGGGTGCGGTTCTCGGTCTCAACGGGAGCACATCGAAGCCGGTCAGGCTTCGATGCGGCCTTTGAGCTTGTTCATCGCGTTCTTTTCCAACTGACGAATCCGCTCGGCGGACACGTTGTACTTGGCCGCCAGGTCGTGCAGCGTCGCCTTTTCCTCGGCCAGCCAACGCTGGTAGAGAATGTCGCGGCTGCGTTCGTCCAGGCCTTCCAGCGCTTCGTGCAGGCTGGCGGTGGAGCTGTCGCTCCAGTCCGCTTCCTCCAGCTGGCGCGCCGGGTCGTAGCGATGGTCTTCCAGATAATGCGCCGGGGACTGGTAGGCGCTCTCGTCGTCGGCATCCGCCGCCGGGTCGAAGGCCATGTCCTGTCCGGTGAGACGGCTTTCCATCTCGCGGACTTCGCGGGCCTCGACACCGAGGGTTTCCGCGACGCGGTGCACTTCGTCATTGCTCAGCCAGGCCAGTTTCTTCTTCTGGCTGCGCAGGTTGAAGAACAGCTTGCGCTGCGCCTTGGTGGTCGCGACTTTGACGATCCGCCAGTTGCGCAGGATGAACTCATGGATCTCCGCCTTGATCCAGTGGACGGCGAACGACACCAGGCGCACACCCATTTCCGGGTTGAAGCGCTTCACGGCCTTCATCAGGCCGACGTTGCCTTCCTGGATCAGATCGGCCTGGGCCAGGCCGTACCCGGAATAACTCCGGGCGATGTGCACAACAAAGCGCAGGTGCGCCAGAACCATTTGCCGTGCCGCTTCCAGATCTTGCTGGTAGAAGAGGCGTTCGGCCAGTTCGCGCTCCTGCTCCGGCGTCAGCAGCGGAATGCTGTTCACCGAGTGCACATAGGCTTCCAGGTTCGCACCGGGAGCCAGGGCATAAACAGGTTGCAGAGAAGTGGTCATGCGAATCCTCCGATTCACGAAACTCGCGCAGTGTAGCACTGCGAAATCTGACTGCAAGCGGGTGTAAAAGTTCCTTTACACCCACTTGACCCCCAGCAAAATCAGGGGGTTTCAGCGCGGCGCCAACTCACGCAGATGGCGCGCCACGGCCAGCCAGGCACCGATCCAGCCCAGCAGCACGGCGCCCACGGTGAGCGACAGGCCGTCATCGACCGGTACGCCCGCCAGGCCGAAATCACTGCCATACAGCCCGGCCAGGTTGACCACCGAGCTGTTCAGCCAGTCCAGGCCAAAGGCCAGCAGGGCCCATGACAGGATGCCGGCGCCCAGGCCATACAGCGCGCCCATATAAAGGAAGGGGCGGCGCACGTAACCGTCCGTCCCGCCGACCAGCTTGATGACTTCGATTTCGTTACGGCGATTTTCGATGTGCAGGCGGATGGTGTTGCCGATCACCAGCAATAGGGTCAGCACCAGCAGGATGGTCAGGCCGAAGACGAAGCGGTCACCCAGCTTGAGGATTGCCGACAGCCGCTCGACCCAGACCAGGTCCAGCTGTGCCTGTTGTACACCCGGCAGTTCCGAGAGCCGTTGACGCAAGGCATCCAGCTGGGCCTTGTCGATCTGCTTGGGCGTCACCGAGATGACCGCCGGCAGCGGGTTGTCAGGCAACTCCTTCAGCGCTTCGCCAAGACCGGACTGTTCCTGCAGCTCTTTCAGCGCATCGTCACGACTGATGAGCTGTGCCTCGATGACATCGGGCATTTTCTCGATCTGCTCGCGCAGGTCCTGGCCCTGGGCCTCGCTGGCCTTGAGGTCGAGGAACAGGGAAATCTGCGCGGCGCGCTGCCAGGAGCCGCCAAGGCGCTCGACGTTGTTCAGCAGCAGCGACAGGCCCATGGGCAGGCTCAGGGTAATCCCCATCACCAGGCAGGTGAAGAAACTGCCGAAGGGATGGCTGACCAGGCGGTGCAGGCTGTCCATCAGGCTGGCGCGGTGGTTTTCCGCGTAGGCCGAGAGCGAGGCGCTGTGGTCCTGGTGTTCGTTGTCTTCCGGGCGCTCGCGCGTGTTGCGCGTCGGGGTGCCCTCTTCTTCGCCACGCGGCAGGTCATTGGCGCTCATCAGGCGTTCTCCTCACGATCGGCGATGATGCGGCCGCGCTGCAGGGTGATCATCCGGTGGCGCATCCGCGCGATCAGCGCCAGGTCGTGGCTGGCGATCAGCACGGTGGTGCCCAGGCGGTTGATGTCCTCGAACACCGACATGATTTCCGAAGCCAGGCGCGGGTCGAGGTTACCGGTCGGTTCATCGGCGAGCAGCAGGGCCGGACGGTGTACCACCGCGCGGGCGATACCAACGCGCTGCTGCTGGCCAGTGGACAGGTCGGACGGACGGTCTTCGGCCTTTTCCTTCAGGTTCACCCGCTCCAGCGCCGCTTCGACGCGGTAGGCGATCTCCGCCTTGGGCAGGCCGAGGATCTGCATCGGCAGGGCGACGTTGTCGAACACGCTGCGGTCGTCGAGCAACTGGTGGTTCTGGAACACCACGCCGATCTGCCGGCGCAGGAAGGGAATCTGCGCGGTGGAGATGCGCGAAACGTCCTGCCCGCCGAGCAGCAGCTTGCCGGAGGTCGGCCGCTCCATCGCCAGGATCAGGCGCAGCAGGGTGCTCTTGCCCGCGCCGGAATGGCCGGTGACGAACATGATCTCGCCGCGCGGCACGCGGAACGAAATCTCGTGCAGGCCGACATGGCCGTTGGGGTAGCGCTTGCCAACCTGCTCGAAACGAATCATGCGATTTCCCGGGTCTCGAAGAGTGCACGGACGAAGGCATCGGCTTCGAAGGTTCGAAGATCGTCGATCCCTTCGCCGACGCCGATGTAGCGGATCGGCAGCGCGAACTGCTTGGCCAGGGCGAAGATCACCCCGCCCTTGGCGGTGCCGTCCAGTTTGGTCAGGGCCAGGCCGGTCAGCTCAACGGCGTTGTTGAACTGCTTGGCCTGGTTGATGGCGTTCTGCCCGGTGCCGGCATCCAGTACCAGCAGGACTTCGTGGGGAGCCGTCTCATCCAGCTTGCCGATGACGCGGCGGACCTTCTTCAGCTCTTCCATGAGATTGTCCTTGGTGTGCAGGCGGCCGGCGGTGTCGGCGATCAGCACATCCACGCCACGGGCCTTGGCAGCCTGCACGGCGTCGAAGATCACCGAGGCGGAATCCGCGCCGGTGTGCTGGGCGATCACCGCGATGTTGTTGCGCTCGCCCCAGACCTGCAGTTGCTCGACGGCGGCGGCGCGGAAGGTGTCGCCGGCGGCCAGCATGACCTTCTTGCCGTCCTGCTGCAGCTTCTTCGCCAGCTTGCCGATGGTGGTGGTCTTGCCGACGCCGTTCACGCCGACGACCAGGATCACGTAGGGCTGCTTGTCCGCCGTGATGCTCAGCGGCTGCTCGACCGGGCGCAGCAGGGTCGCCAGCTCCTCCTGCAGGGCCTTGTACAGCGCCTCGCTATCGGCCAGTTCCTTGCGCGCCACGCGCTTGGTCAGGTTCTGCACGATGGCAGTGGTGGCCTCGACGCCGACGTCGGCGGTCAGCAGGCGGGTTTCGATTTCGTCGAGCAGGTCGTCGTCGATGGCCTTCTTGCCCAGGAACAGGCTGGCCATGCCTTCGCCGAGGCTGGCGCTGGTCTTCGACAGGCCCTGCTTGAGGCGGGCGAAGAAGCCGACCTTCGCCGGTTCGGCGGTAGCCGGCTTGGCTTGCGGCTCAGGCTGTGGGGCGACCGCGGGTTCCGGCTGGGCGACCACGATGGGCGCTTCGGCCACGGGCTCGGGCTGAACGGGCGCGGCGACGGGCGTCGGCTCGACCGGCAGGACGGCCGGCTGCGGCGCTTCGGCAACGCTCGGCTGCGGCTCAGGCTGCTCAGACTGAAGAGCGGGCTGCACCAGCGGCTCGACCGGCACGGCGGCCGGCACTACGTCGATGACCGGCTCGGGAGCCGGCTCGGCGCGCGGTGCGAGCGGTTCGGCTTGTGCAGCAGGAGCCTGTTCGGGCGCAGGAACGGGCTCGGCGGCAACCGGTTGTTCTACCGGCTGCTCGGTTTCGGCGGCGGGTTGCTCCTCGGCCTGCGGCTTCTTGCGCCACCAACCGAACAGCCCCTTCTTCTCCCCGGCTGGCGGGGCCTTCTTGTCGTCGTTGGAACCAAACATGTAGGGATCGAATCTCTAGGGGACGCCACGGGGACAGGTCGTGAAAAAGCCTCGAAACAGCTTTGCGAAATCCTGAACGTGGCCGCCCGGAAAACGGATGGGTATCCTAGCATCTCCTCGCCCGCCGGGGTTAAGAGGCTGGCCGCCAGCCTGCATAGACCCCGCGGACAGCCCGAAAGGTTCAGTCCACGATGAAAACCCTTGCGCGCCGCCACGCCGGCCTGCTGCTCGGCTCCCTGTTGCTGCCACTGATGGCCGTCGCCGCCGAACCACAGCCCACCCATGAATACACCCTGGACAACGGCCTGAAAGTCGTCGTCCGCGAAGACCACCGCGCGCCCGTGGTGGTCTCCCAGCTCTGGTACAAGGTCGGCTCCAGCTACGAGACACCCGGCCTCACCGGACTCTCCCACGCCCTTGAACACATGATGTTCAAGGGCAGCCGCAAGCTCGGCCCCGGCCAGGCTTCGCTGGTGCTGCGCGACCTCGGCGCGGAGGAGAACGCCTTTACCACCGACGACTACACCGCCTATTACCAGGTGCTCGCCCGCGACCGCCTGCCGGTGGCGCTGGAGCTGGAGGCCGACCGCATGGCGCACCTCGCCCTGCCGGCCGACCAGTTCAAGAGCGAGATCGAGGTGATCAAGGAAGAACGCCGCCTGCGCACCGAGGACAAGCCCAGCGCGCTGGCCTTCGAGCGCTTCAAGGCCGCCGCCTACCCTGCCAGCGGCTACCGCACGCCGACCATCGGCTGGATGGCTGACCTGCAGCGCATGACCATCGACGACCTGCGCCACTGGTACCAGGCCTGGTACGCGCCGAACAACGCCACCCTGGTGGTGGTCGGCGACGTGACCGGCGATGAGGTGAAGGCCCTGGCCGAGAAATACTTCGGCGAGATTCCCAGGCGCGACCTGCCCGCCGCACGCAAGCCGCTGGAGCTGGCCGAGCCGGGCGAGCGCCGCCTGAAACTGCATGTACGCACGCAGCTGCCCAGCCTGATCATGGGCTTCAACGTGCCCACCCTGGGCAGCAGCGACGATTCGAAGCAGATCAACGCCCTGCGCCTGATCTCGGCGATCCTCGACGGTGGCTACAGCGCCCGCCTGGCCTCGCGCCTGGAGCGCGGCGAGGAAATCGTCGCCGGCGCCTCGGCCTCCTACGACGCCTTCTCCCGCGGCGACGGTCTGTTCTTCCTCTCCGCCACGCCCAACGTGCAGACCGGCAAAACCCTCGACCAGGTCGAGGCCGCGCTGTGGAAGCAGCTGGAAGACCTCAAGCAGAACCCGCCGAGCAAGGAAGAACTGGAGCGCGTACGCGCCCAGGTGATCGCCGGTCTGGTCTACGAGCGCGACTCCATCGCCGGGCAGGCCAGCACCATCGGCGAACTGGAAAGCGTCGGCCTCGGCTGGCGCCTGGCGGACAAGGACCTGGAAGCCATCCAGGCCGTCACTGCCGAAGACATCCAGCAAGCTGCCCGCACCTATTTCACCCGCTCCCGCCTGACCCTCGCCCAGGTCCTGCCGGAAGTCGCCACCGACAAGGAGCCGAGCCATGAGTGAACGCAATGGCCTGCGCTACGGCCTGGTCGGGCTGATCGTCATTCTGTTGATCGCCGGACTGGTGCTGTTCGTTTCCCGCCCCGCGGCCGAGCCCGAAGTGGCCGCGCCGGCGCCCGCACCTGCGCAACCGGCTAGCGCCGAAAATGCCGCGCCCACCGGCCTGCAATCCCTGGCCGAAGCCGCCGGCAAGGCGCCCAGCCACCGCAAGCTGAACATCCAGCAATGGCAGACCGCCGAGGGCGCCCGCGTGCTCTTCGTCGAAGCCCATGAGCTGCCGATGTTCGACCTGCGCCTGACCTTCGCCGCCGGCAGCAGCCAGGACGGCGACACCTATGGCCTGGCCATGCTGACCAACGCCATGCTCAACGAAGGCGTGCCCGGCAAGGACACCAGCGCAATCGCCGCCGGCTTTGACGACCTGGGCGCCAACTTCGGCAACGGCTCCTACCGCGACATGGCCGTGGCCAGCCTGCGCAGCTTGAGCGAGCCGTCCAAGCGCGACGCCGCGCTGGCGCTGTTCGACCAGGTGATCGGCCAGCCGACCTTCCCCGAAGACGCCCTGGCGCGCATCAAGAACCAGGTCATGGCCGGCTTCGAATACCAGAAGCAGAACCCCGGCAAGCTGGCGGGCCTGGAACTGTTCAAGCGACTTTATGGCGACCATCCCTACGCTCACTCCAGCGACGGCAACGAGAAGTCGGTGCCGAAGATCAGCGTCGCCCAGCTGCGCGCCTTCCACCAGAAGGCCTACGCCGCCGGCAACGTGGTCATCGCGCTGGTCGGCGACCTGACCCGCGAGCAGGCCGAAGCCATCGCCGGCAGCGTCTCCAAGTCCTTGCCCAAGGGCCCCGCCCTGCCAGCACCGGGCGAGCCGCAGATGCCCAAGGCCGGCGTCACCCACATCGAGTTCCCGTCCAAGCAGACCCAGCTGATGCTGGCGCAACTGGGCATCACCCGTAACGACCCGGACTATGCCGCGCTCTACCTGGGCAACCAGATCCTCGGCGGCGGTGGCTTTGGTACCCGCCTGATGGACCAGGTGCGCGAGAAGCGCGGGCTGACCTACGGCGTGTACTCCGGCTTCACCGGCATGCAATCGCGCGGGCCGTTCACCATCGGCCTGCAGACCCGCGCCGAAATGAGCGAAGGCACCCTCAAGCTGGTGCAGGACATCGTCCGCGACTACCTCGACAAGGGCCCGACGCAGAAGGAACTGGACGACGCCAAGCGCGAGCTGGCCGGCAGCTTCCCGCTGTCCACCGCGAGCAACGCCGATATCGTCGGCCAACTCGGCGCCATCGGCTTCTACAACCTGCCGCTGGATTACCTGGAGACCTTCCTCAGCCAGGTCCAGGGCCTGAGCGTGGAACAGGTGAAAGAAGCGATGCGCCGCCACCTCGACCCGGACGCCTTCGTCATCGTCACCGCCGGCCCCACCGTGCCGCAGCAACCGCTGCCGCCGCCCACCGACAAACCCGCCGCGCAACCCGCCGGCGTACCGGAGCACTGATGAGCAAACGACCCGGCGGCGCCCCGCGCGCCGCACAGAAGCCCCACGGCGGCCAGGGCCAGCTGCGCATCATCGGCGGCGAATGGCGCAGCCGGCGTTTCGCCTTCCCCGACGGCCCGGGCCTGCGCCCGACACCGGACCGGGTGCGCGAAACCCTGTTCAACTGGCTGGCGGCGTATGTTCCGGGCGCCCGCGTGCTCGATCCCTTCGCCGGCAGCGGCGCGCTGTTCCTCGAAGCGCTGTCCCGTGGCGCCAGCTCAGGCCTGGCGCTGGACACCAACGGCGAAGCCGTGGCCGCCCTGCGCAGCACCCTCGATACCCTCAAGTGCGGCAACGGCCAACTGCTGCTGACCGATTCGCTGCGCTACCTCGACGCCCCGGCCTCTCAGGCCTTCGACCTGGTCTTCCTCGATCCGCCCTTCCACCAGGACCTGCTGCAGAACACCTGCGGCCTGCTGGAGGAACGCGGCTGGCTGGCCAAGGACGCGTGGATCTACACCGAAAGCGAGGCCGTGCCCTCCAGCCTCGGCCTGCCGGGCAACTGGCGGCTGCATCGGGAGAAGACCGCAGGCTCGGTGCATTACGCGCTGTGGCAGCGGGAAGACTGAACCAGTCAGATGGATTTGCCGATGTCGACGGAGCTGACGCGGGTCAGCTCCACGCCATCCACCACCATTTTCCATTGAGTACCGTCCCGATAGGGCGGCTTCGAGACCTTGAAGTGAGTGTCGAAGAAGCCGACGCCCACGGTGAACCCATCGGCGTCGTAGCTCTTGATCGGCGCCTCGATGGAACGCGAGCCGCCACCCGAGAGGCGTTTGTAGGCAACGCGCCCATCCGCCGTGATGAGCAGGCTCATTTGGGCCGAGCGCCAATCCCCGACGTACGACTTGTGGTCCTGAGGCACCGGCTCGCTACAGGCCACCAGCCAAAACGCCAGGCTCAGCGCCGCGATCTTCTTCCACATGCCTCCCCTCCTTTTCATGGGTTCGCCGCGCCGAGGAAGTGCAAGACATCCATCACGGGGCTGACTTGGCGTTACTATCGCAGCTTGTCCGCCCCCATTGTTCAATGATGACCATACCCTCCCCGTTCAAACCCGCCTGGTGGCTACCCGGCCCGCACCTGCAGACGCTCTATGGCTCGCTCCTGCGCAAGGCGCCCAGTCTCCAGCGCACCCGCGAGCGCCTGTGGCTGGACGATGGCGACTTCATCGACCTCGACTGGCATGGCCCGCACGAGGCGGGTACGCCGCTGGTGCTGGCGCTGCATGGGCTGACCGGGTCGTCCTCCTCGCACTACATCCTCGGCCTGCAGCAGCAACTCGCCGCGCAGGGCTGGGCCAGCGTCGCGCTGAACTGGCGCGGCTGCTCGGGGGAGTCGAACCTTTTGCCGCGCGGCTACCACTCCGGCGTCAGCGAGGATCTCGCCTCGGTGGTTGCCCACGTCCGCGCCCAACGGCCGATGGCGCCGCTCTATGCAGTGGGTTACTCACTGGGTGGCAATGTGCTGCTCAAGTACCTGGGCGAATCCTCGGAGAGTTGCCCGCTGAAAGGCGCGGTCGCGGTGTCGGTGCCGTTCCGCCTCGACCAGTGTGCGGATCGCATCGGCATCGGCTTCTCCAGGGTCTACCAGGCGCACTTCATGCGCGAGCTGGTGGCCTACGTGCAGACCAAGCGCCAGGCCTTCGCCGCCGGCGGCCACGCGGAAAACCTCGCTGCGCTGGAGCGCCTCGGGCCGCTGGACGGCATGCGCACCTTCTGGGACTTCGACGACCGGGTGACCGCGCCGCTGCATGGGTTCGCCGACGTGCACGATTACTACCGGCGTGCCTCCAGCCGCTATTACCTGGGCGGCATCCGCGTGCCGACGCTGGTCATCCAGTCCAGCGACGACCCATTCATCCATGCCAACAGCGTGCCGCAGCTGGACGAGCTTTCCGCGTCAACGCAGCTGGAACTGCTCGCCCACGGCGGCCACGTCGGGTTCATCGGCGGCTCCCCCGCGCGCCCGGACTATTACCTGGAGCGCCGCATTCCGCAGTGGCTGCGCGAACGACGGGAAGCCTGACTGCGCTGGATCAGCCCAGTAGAACGGGAATGAGGCAGACTGGAACTGCACCAGGAAGGAAACGCCAGAAAGGAGCGCCGCCATGCACGACACACCGCTGACGATTCTGCAAAACCCGCCGCTGAGCAATGCTCAGTGCGCCGCTATCGCCGCGCTTTACCGCGCCGTGGGCTGGGGCTCTCCCGGCACTACCGCGGAACTGCGCGATCTCTACGAATACTCCAGCTACTTCCTGCTGGCCCTGGACGGTGAACAGGTAGTCGGCCTGTTGCGCGCGGAAAGCGAAACGGCGCAGACCACCTGGCTGGCGGAGATAGCCGTGCTGCCGAGGCTCCAATTGCGTGGCACGGGCCTGGCGCTAATGGCGCGTTTCCTCGCCGATCACCCTGACCGCACGCTTTATACCGATGCCACCGAGGGGGTGGAGGAGTTCTTCCTGCGCCACGGCATCGCCCTGCGCCGACCGCGGGTGCCGGGACCACGCCAGGTGGATGCATGACCTTCCGGCCCGACCATTCGGCGGATAACGCTGGCGCGTGATGCGCCCTACAGGGGGGCTCGGCGTAGGGCGAATAACCGGTCACGGTTATCCGCCGATGGAATATCAGCCTTCCAGCGGCACATACAACCGATCGAACACCGCCGCCACCGCCTCGCGAAACGGCGGGGCGATGTGCCCGCTTTCCAGCGCCAGCACCTGATAGATGCCACGGCGCATCAGCGCTTCGCTGAGATCACTGGCTACTTCACGGGTGGTACACAGGTAACGCACCCAGGAGGTGAGGATGATCCAGGCGTTCAAGGTCAGCGCTTCGAGCTGCGGTTCGTCCATCTGCAGGATGCCGGCGTCGACAAAGCCCCGGTAGATCGCCTTGGCGTTGTCCATGGCGCGGCGGGCAAAGGAGCGATAGGCGGCGGCCAGCTCCGGGTCGGAATCCAGCAGGTGCTCAAGGTCGCGGTGCAGGAAGCGGTAGTGCCACATCGCGGCAAGCAGCGCCTCGAGGTAGAAAGTCTTGTCTTCCACCGTCAGCGCGCGCCCCTCGGGCAGGTGCAGGAACTGGTCGACGTGGCTTTCGTACTCGGCGAACAGCTGGGCGATGATCACCTGCTTGTTGCGGTAGTGGTAATACAGATTGCCCGGCGAGATGCCCAGGTGTGCGGCGATGTGGTTGGTGGTGACGCTGCGCTCGCCCTGGGCGTTGAACAGCTCGAGGCTGGCCTGGGCAATGCGGTCACGGGTATTGATGCGTGGTGCCATTCGCGAAACTCATCGAAGCGGATTGCGCGGACGCAAAGGTACACCGATTGCTACCACCTGACACAACTCCGGGGTGCGCCCAACTTTTCGTTGGCTGGGCCTGGCGGCGCGGAAACGGCATGCTGATTGACACTCTAGAGCAATTGCTCTAAAAAACCAGCGACAGTATAAAAACGCGAAGCATCCGAGATCCTTGTGTGAATCCCCGGAGAGCTTCCCCACCCGCTTCCGCCAGGAGCCCGTCATGGTTGCCGATATCGCCTACCTGCAGCAGACCCAGCAGCAGATCAGCCAGCTGGAAACCCTTCTCGAACGCCAGCGCCAGGCCTATCGCGCGAACCCGATGCCGGACGCCGGCCAGCGCATCCAGTGGCTGAAGAGCCTCGCCAACCTGCTGGTGACCGAGCAGAAGGCGATCATCGACGCCATCAACGCCGACTTCAGCAACCGTTCCGCCGACGAGACCCTGCTCGCCGAAGTGCTGCCCAGCCTGCACGGCGTGCACTACGCCACCAAGCGCGTGAAGAAGTGGATGAAGCCCTCGCGTCGCAGCGTGGGCATGCAGTTCATGCCAGCCTCGGCCAAGGTCATCTACCAGCCGCTGGGCGTGGTCGGTGTGATCGTGCCGTGGAACTACCCGCTGTTCCTCGCCATCGGTCCGCTGACCGGCGCGCTGGCCGCCGGCAACCGGGTGATGATCAAGATGAGCGAATCCACCCCGGAATCCGCCCGCGTGCTGAAGGAACTGCTGGCCAAGGTCTTCCCCGAGGACCTGGTCGCCGTGGTGCAGGGCGAAGTGGACGTCGGCGTGGCGTTCTCCAAGCTGCCCTTCGACCATCTGCTGTTCACCGGCGCCACCAGCGTCGGCAAGCACGTGATGCGCGCCGCCGCCGAGAACCTCACCCCGGTCACCCTGGAGCTGGGCGGCAAGTCGCCGGCGATCATTTCCGCCAGCGTGCCGATGAAGGACGCCGCCGAGCGCATCGCCTTCGGCAAATCGCTCAACGCCGGGCAGACCTGCGTGGCGCCGGACTACGTGCTGGTGCCGCAGAACCGCGTCGACGAGTTCGTCGAGAGCTACCGCCAGGTGGTCCAGGGCTTCTTCCCGAAACTGGAGAACAACCCCGACTACACCGCGATCATCAACGAGCGCCAACTGGCCCGGCTGAACAGCTACCTCGCCGACGCCCAGGCCCGCGGCGCCACCGTCGTGCCGCTGTTCCCGCAGGCCCAGGGCCGCCGCCTGCCGCAGGCGCTGGTGCTGAACGTGAGCGACGAGATGAAGATCATGCAGGAAGAGATCTTCGGCCCGCTGCTGCCGGTGATCCCCTACCAGAACCTCGACCAGGCGCTCAGCTACGTCAACGAGCGCGACCGCCCGCTGGCGCTGTACTTCTTCGGGTACGACAAGCGCGAGCAGGACCACGTGCTGGCCCAGACCCACTCCGGCGGCGTGTGCCTCAACGACACCCTGCTGCACGTCGCCCAGGACGACATGCCCTTCGGCGGCGTCGGCCCCTCCGGCATGGGCCATTACCACGGCCACGAAGGCTTCCTGACCTTCTCCAAGGCCAAGGGCGTGTTCAGCAAACCGCGCTTCAACGCCGCGCGGGTGATCTACCCGCCCTACGGTAAATCGCTGCAGAAGCTGGTCTACAAGCTGTTCATCCGCTGACCGGTTCCCTATCAACTCCAGGTGAAACAATAAGAATGACAGACACCTCCCTGAGCGCGCCGGGACTCTCCCGGCGCGGCGTGCTCAAGATCGGCCTGCTGGGTGGCGCCTTCCTCGCCACGGCCGGCGTCACCGCCAGCCTCAGCGGCTGCTCCGCCAGCACTCCGGCCAGCGGTTACGCCGTGCTGCGCGAGTCCGACCTGCCGTTCCTGCGCGCGCTGATCCCGGTGATGCTGGCCGGCGCCGTGCCCGCCGAGCGCATGGCCGAGGCGGTCAAGGGCACCATCCAGAGCCTGGACAACAGCCTGAACCACCTCTCCCCGGAAATGCTCAAGCTCACCGTGCAACTGTTCGACGTGCTCGCCCTGCCGATCACCCGCGGACCGCTCACCGGCATCTGGGGCAGCTGGGACAACGCCAGCGCGCAGGACGTGCAGAACTTCCTGAACCGCTGGCAGAACAGCTTCATCTCCCTGCTGAAGATGGGCCACAGCTCGCTGCTGCAACTGGTGATGATGGCCTGGTACAGCCGCCCGGAATCCTGGGGCCACTGCGGCTACCCCGGCCCGCCGAAGATCTGATTCCGCCAGAACAACAAGAATTCGCCTGAGAGATTTCCGATGCCCGTACCCGATCTGTTCGCCGAGGGCCTGGCCCGCGGCTGGAAAGTCCACAACGGCTCGCGCCTGGACAAGGACCTGACTCTGGAAGCCGACGTGGTGATCGTCGGCACCGGCGCCGGCGGCGGCACCACCGCCGAAACCCTCAGCGCCGCCGGCTACAAGGTGCTGCTGGTGGAAGAAGGCCCGCTCAAGACCAGCAGCGACTTCAAGATGCAGGAAGCCGACGCCTACCCGAACCTGTACCAGGAAGGCATCGGCCGGATGAGCAAGGACGGCGCCATCACCATCCTCCAGGGCCGCGCCGTGGGCGGCACCACCCTGGTCAACTGGACCTCCAGCTTCCGCACCCCGGAGCCGACCCTGGAACACTGGGCCAAGGAGCACGGCGTCAAGGGCCACAGCGTCGCCGAGATGGCGCCCTGGTTCGAGAAGATGGAACAGCGTCTGGGCGTCGCGCCCTGGATCATGCCGCCCAACGCCAACAACGATGTGATCCGCAACGGCTGCGAGAAGCTCGGCCTGCACTGGAAAGTCATCCCGCGCAACGTCCGTGGCTGCTGGAACATCGGTTACTGCGGCATGGGCTGCCCGACCAACGCCAAGCAGTCGATGCTGGTCACCACCATCCCGGCGACCCTAGAAAAAGGCGGCGAACTGCTGTTCCTCGCCCGCGCCGATCGCCTGCTGCACGACGGCAACAAGGTCAGCGGCCTGGAGTGTTCGGCCATGGACGAGCGCTGCGTCGCTCCCACCGGCCGCAAGATCACCATCAAGGCGCGTCACTACGTGCTCTCCGGCGGCGGCATCAACACCCCGGCGATCCTCCTGCGCTCCAAGGCACCGGATCCGAACGGGCGTGTTGGCCAGCGCACCTTCCTGCACACGGTGAACTTCAGCGCCGCGCTGTTCGACGAAGTGATCAACCCGTTCTACGGTGCGCCGCAGTCGATTTATTCCGACCACTTCCAGTGGGACGACGGCGCCACCGGGCGCATGTCCTACAAGCTCGAAGTGCCGCCGCTGCAACCGGCACTCAGCGCCACCCTGCTCGGCCGCTTCGGCGAGGACAACGCACTGCGCATGGAGCAGTTGCCGCACACCAACGTGATCCTGGCGCTGATGCGCGACGGCTTCCATCCGGACAGCGCAGTGGGCTCGGTCAGCCTGCGCGGCGACGACACCCCGGTGCTCGATTACCAGATGACCGACTACACCTGGGACGGCATCCGCCGCGCCTTCCACACCATGGCCGACATCCAGTTCGCCGCCGGCGCCAAGGCGGTGCTGCCGCTGCATGCCGACGCCGACTATGTGAAAACCGCCAAGGATGCCCACGCGCTGATCGACAGCCTGAGCCTGGAGCTCTACCGCACCCGCCTGGGCAGCGCCCACGTGATGGGCGGCTGCGCCATGGGCGAGGATGCGAAGCAATCGGTGTGCGACAGCCTCGGCCGCCACCACCAGCTGGAGAACCTGTCGATCCACGACGGCTCGCTGTTCCCCACCAGCATCGGCGCCAACCCGCAGCTCTCGGTCTACGGCCTCACCGCGCAATTGGCCGATGCGCTGGCCAAGCGGCTGGGCAAGGCCTGAAGCGACTCCCGGACCATCCGCGTGAGATGGTTCTTCGTAGGAGCGAGCTTGTGACCCACAGGGATGTGGGGAATGCCGTTATCCGTAGGGAATGGATTCGGCCTCGCGAACATTCTCCCCTGCGGGGCTGGTTCGCGAGCAAGCTCGCTCCTACAGGGGGGTTCCTTGCGAAAATCCGTGCACAGGCTCTGGCACGCGGCCTGTACGTGACTCGTCGGTCTTTCGCCGGTTATCTCAGGTAGTCCGCTCACAGAAGCACTACCAAGGTCGCTTGGCCCGAGGAACATGCTGCGTTACCATCCGCCCGCTATTGCACCAGCCTGCCAACAAGAGCCGACCAGGACGCCGCGATGAATCGAGTGCTGTACCCGGGTACCTTCGACCCCATCACCAAAGGCCATGCCGATCTGGTCGAACGCGCCTCGCGACTGTTCGACCAGGTGATCATTGCCGTCGCCGCCAGCCCCAAGAAGAACCCCCTGTTCCCCCTGGAACAGCGCGTAGAACTGGCCCGCCAGGTCACCTCGCACCTGCCCAACGTGGAAGTCGTCGGCTTCTCTTCGCTGCTCGCCCATTTCGCCAAGGAGCAGAACGCCAACATCCTGCTGCGCGGCCTGCGCGCGGTGTCGGACTTCGAGTACGAGTTCCAGCTGGCCAACATGAACCGCCAGCTCGCCCCCGACCTGGAGAGCATGTTCCTCACCCCGTCGGAGAAGTACTCCTTCATCTCCTCCACCCTGGTGCGCGAGATTGCGGCGCTGGGCGGCGACATCACCAAATTCGTCCATCCCGCGGTGGCCAGCGCCCTGGCCGAGCGCTTCAAGCGCTGACCGCACGGCCGCCAGGGAAGGCGGCAACCTCCCCGATTCCAGCGCCCTCCGGCGGGGCCGCGTGCAACGCACGCGCCAATACGGCACAATTTCACCATTGTTGCTACCGAGCGCCGTGGCTGCCGCCATGGTTGGAGTTGTTCGATGTCCCTGAAAATCACTGACGATTGCATCAATTGCGACGTCTGCGAACCTGAGTGCCCCAATGCCGCGATCTCCCAGGGCGAGGAGATCTACGTCATCGACCCGAACCTGTGCACCGAATGCGTCGGCCACTACGACGAGCCGCAGTGCCAGCAGGTCTGCCCGGTCGACTGCATCCCCCTCGACGAAAGCAACGTCGAGAGCAAGGATCAGCTGATGGAAAAGTACAAGAAGCTCACCGGCAAAGCCTGACTTCGCGCGTCTCGACACTTTTTCATTGAGTTCTCACAAACGCGGGGCGTCGTGGATTGTCTATCCTCCACCTTCGCCCCGTTTGGTTTTCCAGCCGGCCCTGCCGGCGGTTCGTGAGATGCCATGTCCCTGTTGAACTCCCGCTCCCGCGCCTCCCTGCTCGGCTTCTGCAGCCTCCTGCTGCTGAGCTTTGCCCTGCACGCAGCGGAGCATCCGGCCCAGGCCAGCGTCGCCACGGCGCACCCGTCTGCCACCGTGGCAGGCCTGGAAACCCTCGCCGACGGCGGTAACGCCTTCGACGCCGCCGTGGCCATCGCCGCGGCCCTGGCAGTAGCCGAGCCCTATGGCTCGGGCCTGGGCGGTGGTGGCTTCTTCCTGCTGCGCAAGGCCGGCAGCCCGCCGACCTACCACTTCATCGACGCCCGCGAGCGCGCCCCGCTGGCCGCCAGTGCGCGGATGTACGAGCGCAACGGCAAGGTCGACCCACAACTGTCGCTCAATGGCCCGCTGGCCGCCGGCATTCCCGGCCTCCCCGCCGCCCTGGCGGACATCACCAGCCGCTACGGCCGCAAGACCCTGGCGAACAACCTCGTGCCGGCGATCCGCCTGGCCACCGACGGTGTGTCCATCGACCGCGTCTACATCGACCGCGCCTCCTGGCGCCTGGACGCGATGCGCAAGGACCGCGAGACCGCGCGCATCTTCCTCGACCAGGGCAACCTGCCCGAGGAATACAGCCTGATGCGCCAGCCGCAGTTGGCCAACACTCTGGAGAAGCTGGCGCGCTACGGCCGCACTGGCTTCTATGAGGGCGAGACGGCGGCGAAACTGGTGGAAGGCGTGCGCGCCGCCGGCGGCATCTGGAGCCTCGAAGACCTCGCCAGCTACCGCACCGTCGAACGCCCGGCGCTGCGCTACCCGCTGGCCGACGGGCGCGAACTGATCAGTGCCCCGCCGCCCTCCGCCGGCGGCATCGCCCTGGCGCAAAGCCTGGGCATGCTGCAGCAGCTGCCCTGGCAGAAGGCCGAACCGGTGCAGCGCGCGCACTACGTGGTGGAGGTCCTGCGCCGCGCTTACCGTGACCGCGGGCTGCTGGGCGACCCCGATCGGGTCGCCAACCCGGTCAACCAGTTGCTCGCGCCGGACTACCTGAAGCGCCTGGCCGCCGGCATCGACCCGCAGCGCGCCACACCCAGCTCCAGCTTGCCGCCGGCGCCGGCCTGGCGCGAGGGCGATCACACCACTCACTTCGTGGTGATGGACGCCGACGGCAACGCCGTGGCCGCCACCCTGTCGGTCAACCTGCCGTTTGGCGCAGCTTTCACCGTGCCCGGTACCGGCGTGCTGCTGAATGACGAGATGGACGATTTCGCCACCGACCTCGGCGGCGCCAACGCCTATGAGCTGACCGGCACCCAGGCCAATGCCGTGGCCGCCGGCAAGCGGCCGCTGTCGAGCATGAGCCCGAGCTTCATCGAGAGCCCGGGAGAACTCGCGGCCTTCGGCACACCCGGCGGCAGTCGGATTCCCAGCATGGTGCTGCTGGCGATGCTCGATTACCTGGATGGCAAGCCGGTGCAGCGCTGGGTCTCCTCGCCGCGCTACCACCACCAGTACCTGCCCGACGTGATCGAGCACGAGCCGCGCGCATTCAGCGCCGCCGAAATGGCTGACCTGCAGCGTCGTGGCTACACCCTCAAGGATGTCGGCCGCGCCTACGGCAACCAGCAGGTGCTGCTGTGGAACAAGAAGTCCGGTGAGGTGCAGTCCGCCAGCGATCCGCGCGGCATCGGCCTGGCTACCGAGCTGGCGGCGCCACTGCGCTGATCAGGGAAGGATGAGCCCCGGCGTTTCGTCCTCGCCCGGCTCGAACAGGCCATGCTCGGTGCCCAGCTGCAGCACGTTGCGCAAGCTCTGGATGATCCGGCTGACATAGCCCAGGTCGTTCATCAGCGAGCTCATCTGCAGGCCGTCCAGCTCGTGCCGGCGTACGGCGGCGAACAGCCGCTGGCGGAAGGCGCCGTCGAACTCGGCGGCGCTTTCGTCGAGCAACTGCAGGCGCGCCGTCAACGCCTCTGCCGGCAGATCGCCGCCAATCAGCGAACCCAGTGCGCGCACTTCCCGCAGCATCGCGATCAGGTGGCGGCGCAGCTCGACATAGGTATCGCGTAGCGCCGATGGCTCGCCGTGCAGGGCCTGCCCGAGGTTCTTCTGCAGATGCTTGGCGTCCTTCACCGCATCCACCAGCTGCAGCGCCACCACCTGGCAGGACAGCCAGAAGCGCTGGTGCTCCTCGTCAAGAGGCACTTCGAGGCGCCCCATGAAGCTCAGCAGATCGCCATAGACCCCCTTGATATGACGCTGGTAGAGCACTTCCGCGCCCAACGCATGGCGATCGGGCGCCGCGCGCAGCTCGTTCTCGTCGATGCGCGGCTGGCTGAGCATATCCACCGGCAGGTAGAGCGCGTGGCAGATCACCTCGATGCTCAGCCGGCCCAGGTGCCGCAACTCCTGCAGGACCGCACTGGCGGCGGCGTCGGCGGAATCCAGCGCGCGTTCGTTGAGGTAGCGCGCATGGGTGCGCTCGATGGACGGCAGGGCCGGCGCCATATCGGTGATCAGTACCGCCGGCTCTTCGACTTCCGGCAGCCAGCGCACCAGCGCCTTGGCCAGCGCGCCCTGGATCGGCCAGAAGAGCGCCACGCCCATGCCATTGAACAGGGTGTGGAACAGCGCCAGCTGGATCATCGGGTTGTCCGCCAGCCCCAGCGGCGTCACCAGCCAGTGCACCAGCCAGGTCAGCGGCGCGAGCAGGATGAACGCAAGGACCCCGGTCACCACGTTGAACAGCACATGCGCCAGTGCCAGTCGCTGGCCGCTGCGGTTGCCGCCCAGGGAGCCGACGAAGGCCGTGGTCACGCTGCTGCCGACATTCGAGCCGATGGCAATCGCCAGACTCTGGCCCAGCTCCAGTTGGCCGCCGGCCAGCGCTGCGAGGGTCAGCATCAGCGTGGCGTGGCTGGACTGCAGGACCACGGTGATCAGCAGGCCGAAGGTGACGAACAGCAGCGCACCGAGCAGCCCGTCCGAGCGCAGCGCGCTCATGTCCATGGCATCACCGAAGCTGCCGAAGCCGTCCTTGATCTGGTCAATGCCCAGGAAGATGAAGGCGATGCCCAGCAGGATGCGTCCGGCGGCCTTGCTCTTGGCGCCGTTGAAGCCCAGCAGGATGCCGAACACCAGCAAGGGCAGCGCCAGTGGGCTCAGGCTGAGGTTCTGCCCGGCCAGCGCCAGCAGCCAGATACCGCTGGTGGCGCCCAGGTTGGCGCCGAACAGGATCGCGATACCACCCGCCAACTGGATCAGCCCGGTGCTGATGAAGGCGATGGTAAGCAGGGAAACCAGGGTGGAGGATTGCAGCAGGAAGGTGCCGAAGAGGCCGAACAGCAGGCTCTTGCCGCGAGTGGAGGTGCTCTTCTCCAGCCAGCGCTCGAGCTGGCTGCCGGCAAGATCGCGCAGTCCTTCTTCCAGGCACTGCATGCCGAACAGGAACAGCGCCAGGCCCGCTCCCAACTGCAGCAGGCCGGCGCTGGACCAGAAGGTGTAGCCCAGGATGACAGCGACCAGCAGCAGAAGCAGCGGACGCAGATGCTTCTTCAGGCTGCTCAGGTGCATGGGCTACCCATGGAATTCACCCAGCAAGCCGGGTGGGCGAGGCGGCCACGCCGCCCCGGAACAGGACGACGGATCAGTCCTTCTTGTAGCCGCTGGTGGTGCAGCCCAGGCAGCGCACGAAGGCGGCCTTGCCTGGATCCACCACCAGCGCCTGGCCTGCTTCCTTGACGTTGCCGCCTGCCGCGCTGAACGGCAGGGTCACCACGAAGGCGGCAGTGCCCACCACGGTGGCGGCGATCAGGAGCGGGCGGGCGATGAGCAGGTCGCCCATCATCGCGTAGGCCGGCGGGGCTTCGACGGTGTAGGTCGGGTCGCCGCTGACGTTGCTCACCGCATCCTGGGCAACAGCCGGCAGCACCGAGAATGCACAGGCCAGTGCCATTGCAGTGGCGGTGGTGCGGAACAGGGTCATGGAAGGAAGTCCTTTTTTGTTTAGTTGGGCAGGCAGACTGCCATAACTATAACAGCGCTCCATGACTTGTCGCGTGACAGCCTTCAATCACCGAAGAATGCGTATTCGGGCTTTTTCGGTACAAAAGGCCTGTAGAAGGCCAGCATCCGTTCCAGGTCGGCGGACTCGTTGCCCGTGGGCCAGAACGGTTCGCCAATGACGATCCGCCGGCCCGGGTAATCCAGCGCTGCCAGCACGATCGGTACGCCCGCGCCACGGGCGATGTGGTAGAAGCCCATTTTCCAGCGTTCAACCTTCTTGCGCGTGCCCTCCGGAGAGAGGATCAGCATCATCTCGCGGTTGTCGCGGAAGGCCTGGATCGCCTGGTCCACGGTATTCAGCTTGAGATGGCGCTGGATCGGGATGCCGCCCCAGCGACGCAGCAGGCCGCCGAAGGGCGCGCGAAAGATGGTGTGCTTGCCGAACCAGCGGGCATTCAGGCGCAGTACGAACTTGACCGCCAGGAACAGGACGAAATCCCAGTTGGACGTGTGGTGCGCGCCGATCACCACGAACTTGTCGAGGGGCGGCAGCGCACCTTCGATGCGCCAGCCGGCCACACGCAGCATGCTGTGGCCGAGCGCCTCGGCGAACGGGTTGCGGGGCAGATAGTTGCCGGACATGAATCACCTGTAGGCCCCTCGTCGGGGGCCATTGTTGTTATGGCAGAAGGTGGGGTGGCAGATCGGGGCGGCAGCTTAACGGCGGCCCCGCAGCCTCAGCGTTGGCAGCGCGGACAGTAGACGCTGGCGCGCTGGCCGAGGCGCACTTCGCGCAGGGTCGAGCCGCAGACCTTGCAGGGTTCGCCTCCGCGCCCGTAGGCGAAGAGCTCCTGCTGGAAGTAGCCCGGTTGGCCGTCGCCGCCGACGAAATCGCGCAGCGTGGTGCCGCCGCGCTCGATGGCGATGGCGAGGATGCGCTTGATCTCCTGGGCAAGCTTCGCGTAGCGCCCCCGCGAGATGGTCCCGGCCTCGCGGCGCGGGTCGATGCCGGCGGCGAACAGCGCTTCGGTGGCGTAGATGTTGCCCACGCCGACCACCACCGCGTTGTCCATGATGAAAGGTTTTACCGCCATGCTGCGGTTGCGCGACAGCTGGAACAGGCGTTCGCCCTCGAAGGCGTCGGTCAGCGGTTCCGGGCCGAGATGGCGCAGCAGCTCATGCTCCAGCGGCGTCAGACTCCAGAGCAGCGCACCGAAGCGGCGGGGGTCGGTGTAGCGCAGCGCCATGCCCGACTCCAGCTCGATATCCACATGCTCGTGACGCGCTGCAGGCGTGCCGCACTCCACCAGGCGCAGGCTGCCGGACATGCCCAGGTGGCTGATCAGGGTGCCCACCTCGGCATTGAGCAGCAGGTACTTGGCGCGCCGCTCCACCCGCACGATACGTTGCCCGGACAGGCGCACGTCGAGGTCCTCCGGGATCGGCCAGCGCAACCGTCGCTCACGGACGATCACGCGGCTGACGCGTTGGCCTTCGAGGTGGGGCGCGATGCCCCGGCGGGTGGTTTCGACTTCGGGAAGTTCAGGCATGGATCACTACTGCATGGGAGCTTTCTGTAGGAGCGAGCTTGCTCGCGAACGAGTTCACCGGCAACACCCGCGTCAAGCAGGCTCGCGAGTAAGCTCGCTCCCACAACGGTATCGGGTCAGTCCAGCGCCCGGGCAAGCTGGATCAGATCGTCGCGCCATTCGGCCGCCTTGGGCAGCGCCAGGAAGGACGAATTGAGGAAACCTTCCCGCGCCTCATAGGTGAAGGGCTCACCCTGCGTATCCAGCACTTCGCCGCCGGCGCCTTCCAGCACGCCCTGCGCCGCTGCCGTGTCCCACTGGCTGGTGGGTGCCAGGCGCGGGTAGCAATCCGCCGAGCCTTCGGCCAACAGGCAGAACTTCAGCGAGCTGCCGATACTGGCCAGGTTCAGGTCGCCAAAGCGCTGCGCCAGGCCAGACAGCAGGCTCTCCTGCTGCGGGCTGGAGTGGCGCTTGCTGGCCACCACGGTGAAGACATCTTCCGGGCTGCTGCGCACCTCGATGGCCTCGGGCTCGCCGCCGCGCTCCTCGCGCCAGGCGCCCAGGCCAGTGCCGCCGTAGTAGCAGCGACCACTGGCGGGGATGCCGACCACGCCGAAGACCACGCGGCCGTGCTCGATGAGCGCGACGTTGACGGTGAATTCGTCGCTGCCGGAGATGAACTCCTTGGTGCCGTCCAGCGGGTCAACCAGCCACCAGCGGCTCCACTGCGCACGCAGCTCCAGAGGGATGTCGCAATCTTCCTCGGAGAGCACCGGCACGTCCGGCGCCAAAGCACGCAGGCCATCGGCCAGCAGGCGGTGGGCGGCCAGGTCGGCAGCGGTGACAGGCGACTCGTCGGACTTGCTCTGGACATCCAGATCGCCCCGCCAGAACGGCAGGATCACATCGCCCGCCTTGTGCACCAGGTCGATCACGGCAGGCAGAAAAGCATTCATCACGGCAGGAATTCCCCTCGTTGGGTCAGCAGGTCGCGCACCAGGTAGAGGGCGGCCAGGGCCCGTCCTTCGCTGAACTGGGCATTCTGCGCGAGGCTGGAAAGCTCGCGCAGGTTGATCTTGTCCACGCCCATCGGCTCGGGCTCGTCGCCAGGCAACGATTCCTCGTAGAGATCGCGGGCGAGTACCACCTGGATGCGCTGGCTCATGTAGCCGGGCGACAGCGACAGCTCGGTGATGTGCTCGAGCTGGCGGGCGCCGTAGCCGGCTTCTTCCTTCAGCTCGCGGTTGGCCGCTTCGAGGATGTCCTCGCCCGGCTCCACCAGGCCCTTGGGCAGCGACAGCTGGTACTCGTCGACGCCGGCGCAGTATTCCTCGACCAGCACGGCGTGGTCGGCGTCGAGCATGGCGATCACCATGACCGCTCCGTAGCCCTGCCCTTTGCCCACCAGGCGCTCGTAGGTACGCTCGACGCCATTGGAGAAGCGCAGTTGCAGCTCCTCGACGGCGAAGAGCCGGCTTCTGGCAACGATCTCTCGGGCGAGGACCGTGGGTTTCTGACGCATGGGGCGACTCCTGGGGGTGGCCGGGTCGGCTATGATAACCCGCCTTTTCCGATTCTCCGTGTCAGATATCGCGCCGATTCCGTCCACCGGCGGTGCAATTGCGACACCCTTTTGCGAAAGCCCCGCATGCCACGCCTGCCCTGGAACCAGATCGACACCGTACTGCTCGACATGGACGGCACCCTGCTCGATCTGCACTTCGACAACCACTTCTGGCTCGAACACCTGCCGCAACGCTATGCCGAGCACCATGGCATCAGCCGCGCCCAGGCGGACGCCGAGCTGCTGCCGCTGTTTCGCGACAATGCCGGCCAGCTCAACTGGTACTGCCTGGACTTCTGGAGCCGCGAGCTGAAGCTGTCGATCCTCGACCTCAAGCACGAGGTCGCCGACCTCATCGCCCTGCGCCCGGATGCCGACCTGTTCCTCGCTGAACTGCGCCGCCACGGCAAGCGAGCGGTGCTGATCACCAACGCTCACCGAGATTCCCTGTCGTTGAAGATGCAACGGGTGGAGCTGTCGCCCTGGTTCGACCGGCTGATCAGCTCGCACGACTACGGCTTCCCCAAGGAGGACCAGCAGTTCTGGCAAGCGCTGCAGGCGGACGTCAGCTTCGATCCCGCGCGCAGCCTGTTCATCGACGACAGCCTGCCGATCCTGCGCGCTGCGCGGACCTTTGGCGTCGCCCAGCTGCTGGCGGTGCGCCAGCCGGACAGCCGGCAAGGGCCGAAGGACACTGAGGAATTCGCCGCCCAGGAAGACTACCGGGCGCTGCTCGAAGGTTTGTGAACGCGGGTTGCAGAAACAGCGAGCCCGGCGCTGGGCCGGGCTCGTAGACCTCACTCCGGAATCCGCAGCACCTGGCCGGGATAGATCTTGTCCGGGTGGCTGAGCATCGGCTTGTTCGCCTCGAAAATCTTGTTGTAGAGGTTGGCGTTGCCGTACTCCGCCTTGGCGATGGCGCTGAGCGTATCGCCCTTCTTCACAGTGACGAAACGCGCTTCCGCAGCCGGTGTGGCGACCGTGATGTGATCTTCCACACCCGACACGCCAGCGACGTTGCCCAGTGCCAGCAGGATCTTCTCCTTCTCTTCCTGGCTGGCCACCTCACCGGTGGCGATCACCTTGTCGCCCTCGACGCTGACCTGGATATTCGGATTGCCCAGGCCGACCTTGGCAATGTGGTCCTTGAGCGATTCGGCGGCCTGCGCCTCCTGGCCCACAATGCTTTCCCAGAGTTTCTCGCCGGCTTCCTTAACGAACGCAAAAATGCCCATTTCCAACCTCCCTACGGTTACAGTGACAGGCGGCCGGCATTGGGCAGGCCGCGCGCCCCTGGAGTCTAGACGGCGACTTCCGCAGCGCCTGACGGAAAAGCCCTAATCCCGCCCCGACCCGACAGAACGCCCCCGGAGTCTTCCCGCCGATGGACATCAAGCAGCTGAAATTCCTCTGCGCCCTGGACGAGACACGGCACTTCGGCCAGGCGGCGGCGCGCTGCCATGTCACCCAGCCAACCCTGTCCATGCGCCTGCGCAGCCTGGAGGAAGAGCTGGGCCTGGAACTGGTGCGCCGCGGACAGCGCTTCGAAGGCTTCACCGAGGCCGGCGAACGCATTCTGGCCTGGGCCCGCAGCCTGCTTGCGGCCCACGATGGGCTCTACGCCGAGGCGGCCGCGTGCCGGGGCCAACTGGTCGGCACCTTGCGCCTGGGCCTGGTGCCACTGGCGGGGTTCGACCCCATGCAGTTGATCGAGCTATTTGCCCAGCGCCACCCGGAGCTGCGCTTCCAGCTGTTCGCCCTGAGCTCGGAGAAAATCCTCGAGGGCCTGGGCCGCAACCAGCTGGACCTCGGCCTGTCGTACCTGGATCGCCTCGACCGCGAGCATTTCGAAAGCCTCGAATTGGCCGCCACGCGCATGGGCCTGCTGCACGACCGCCGGCACTTCCAGATCGACAGTCCGACCCTGAGCTGGGACGCCCTGGCAGAACTGCCGCTGGGCCTGATGTCCGCTGGCATGCATTTCCGCCAGTCCATCGACCACGGCTTCCGCAGCCGTGGCCTGACGCCCCAGGCGCGCCTGGAGACCGACGCCGTGCACCAGTTGCTGCAGGCGGTGGAACGCGGGCTGTGTTGCGCGATCATGCCGCTGGGCAGCGGACTGGATGCCCAGGGCGAGCACTTCGTCCTCACCCCGATAGAGGACGCGCGCACCTTGTCGCCGCTGGGCCTCATCCTGCGCCGCAGCGACCCGCGCTCGGCGCTGGCCGAAGCCTGCTTCCGCGAAGCGGCGGCGCTGCTGGGCAGCGCAGGCGCCGACCGATAAAGCGCGTCTATCACTACATCGACAGCAGCCATTAGACGCTGTACCGGCATGGGCTTAGGCTGGTCCTATTACTAGAACCACAGGGCTCAGCCCATGCCTTGCCTGATCACCCGCCCGGCCAGCGCTGCGGTCCGGGACGCTGTCGTGCCTGCCGACGGCTACAGCTACGCCGAACTCACCCTGGCTGGCGACACCGGCAGTGCCGTGCTCGCCGGGGAAATCGCCCTGGCTATCGCTTACAACGGCCTCAGCCAGGCGGTCATGATGGTCTCGCCGAACGACCTGGAAGACTTCGTCCACGGTTTCAGTCTCGGCGCCGGCCTCATCGACTCCATCGACGACATCTATGACGTCAGCCTGACAACCCACGGCGACGCCATGGCCGCCGAGGTGCAGGTCAGTAACCGCGCCTTCTGGGCACTCAAGGACCAGCGCCGGCAACTGGCTGGCAACACCGGCTGCGGCCTGTGCGGTGTCGAGGCGCTGGACCAGGCGCTGCCGGACCTGCCGGTACTGGCGCCGGCTCCGCTGCCGCCCGCTGCGCACCTCGAGCACCTGCGTGAGCGGGTCAACGCCGTGCAGGAAATCGGCCGCCGCAGCGGCGCGCTGCACGCCGCGCTATTCGTCGATGCCGCGGGCGAGATACGCCTGTGCCGCGAAGACATCGGCCGTCACAACGCCCTCGACAAGCTGATCGGCGCGCTCAAGCGCCAGCGCCTGGACCTGGCTGGCGGCTTCGCCGTGGTCACCAGCCGCTGCAGCCTGGAGCTTATCCACAAGGCCGTGCGCGCCGGTCTGTCGACCCTGGTCAGCCTGTCCGCGCCCACCGCACTCACGGTGCAGTGGGCCCGCGAGCACAACCTGAACCTGATCCACCTGCCCCATCGCAGCGCGCCCCGCGTCTACAGCCCGGCTCCGCCGGCCGCCTGAACGTCCGCTTTCGAAAATAAAGAGACCCCATGAGCCTGCAGCAAGAGAATCCCCGCTACCAACCCTACAAGGGCGCCGCCGCCGGTTGGGGCGCGCTGATCAGCGTCACGCGCTTCTGGCTGGACAGCAAGCAGCCGTTCAAGAACCTCCGCGCCTTGCTCAAGACCAACCAGAACGGCGGCTTCGACTGCCCCGGTTGCGCCTGGGGCGACTCCCCGGAAGATGGCCGGGTGAAGTTCTGCGAAAACGGCGCCAAGGCAGTGAACTGGGAAGCCACCAAGCGCCGCGTTGACCCGGCCTTTTTTGCCCGCCACAGCGTCAGCTCGCTGCGTGAGCAGAGCGACTACTGGCTTGAATACCAGGGCCGCCTGACCGACCCGATGCGCTACGACCCGGCCTCCGACCGCTACCAGCCGATCGCCTGGGACGACGCCTTCGCCCTGATCGCCCAGCACCTGAACGCGCTGGAAAACCCCAACCAGGCCGAGTTCTACACCTCCGGCCGGGCCAGCAACGAGGCGGCCTTCCTCTACCAGTTGTTCGTCCGCGCCTTCGGCACCAACAACTTCCCGGATTGCTCGAACATGTGCCACGAGGCCAGCGGCGTGGCCCTGGGCCAGAGTGTTGGCATCGGCAAGGGCACCGTGACCTTCGATGACTTCGAGCACGCCGACGCGATCTTCGTCTTCGGCCAGAACCCCGGCACCAACCACCCGCGCATGCTCGAACCGCTGCGCGAGGCGGTGAAGCGCGGCGCCCAGGTCGTCGCCTTCAACCCGCTGAAGGAGCGCGGCCTGGAGCGCTTCCAGCACCCGCAACACGCCCTGGAAATGCTCACCAACGGCTCCGAGCCGCTGAATACCGCGTTCTTCCGCCCAGCCCTGGGTGGCGACATGGCCGCCGTGCGCGGCATCGCCAAGTTCCTCCTGCAGTGGGAGCGCGAAGCCCAGGCCAAGGGTGAGCCGGCCGTCTTCGATCATGAGTTCATCGCCGAGCACACCCAGGGCGTCGATGCCTACCTGGCCAGCGTGGACGACACCAGCTGGGAGCACATCGTCCAGCAGTCGGGCCTGAGCCTCGGGGAGATCGAACAGGCCGCCATCATGTACCGCCGCGCCGAGCGCGTGATCGTCTGCTGGGCCATGGGCATCACCCAGCACCATCATTCAGTACCGACCATCCAGGAACTGGTTGCCCTGCAATTGCTGCGCGGCAACGTCGGTCGCCCCGGCGCCGGCCTGTGCCCGGTGCGCGGTCACAGCAACGTGCAGGGCGACCGCACCATGGGCATCAACGACCGCCCGCCGGTGGCACTGCTGGACGCCATCGAACGACGTTTCGGCTTCAAGGTGCCGCGCGAGAACGGGCACAACACCGTCGAGGCGATCAACGCCATGCTCGATGGCCAGGCCAAGGTCTTCATCGGCCTGGGCGGCAACTTCGCCCAGGCGACCCCGGATAGCCCGCGCACTCATCAGTCCTTGCGCAATTGCGCGCTGACCGTGCAGATCAGCACCAAGCTCAACCGCAGCCACCTCACCGTCGGCCGTGACGCGCTGATCCTGCCGTGCCTGGGCCGTACCGACATCGATCGCCAGACCGAAGGCCCACAGGCGGTGACCGTGGAAGACTCCTTCAGCATGATCCACGCGTCCTTCGGCCAGTTGGAGCCATCGTCGAAACAGATGCGCTCGGAGCCCGCGATCATCGCCGGCATCGCCAAGGCCACCCTCGGCAACCACCCGGTGGATTGGGACGCGATGATCGCCAACTATGACCGCATCCGCGACCTGATCGCCGACACCATCCCCGGCTTCAGCGACTTCAATCGCCGCGTGGCCAACCCGGGCGGCTTCCACCTGGGCAACTCGGCCGGTTCGCGGCGCTGGAACACCGCCAGCGGCAAGGCCAACTTCCACCACCACCCGCTGCCGGCGGACCTGGTCCACGCGAAGATCCGCGAGACCGGTCAGGAGCCGCACCTGATCCTGCAGACGCTGCGCTCCCACGACCAGTACAACACCACCATTTATGGCCTGGACGACCGCTACCGCGGCGTGCGCGGCCACCGCGAGGTGGTGTTCGCCAACGAGGCCGACATCCGCCGTCTGGGCTTCGAGCCGGGCGAGAAGGTGGACATGGTGTCGCTCTGGTCCGACGGCGTGGACCGTCGCGTCAATGGCTTTACCCTGCTGGCCTACGACATCCCCGCCGGCCAGGCTGCGGCTTACTATCCGGAAACCAACCCGTTGGTGCCGCTGGACAGTCACGGCGTCGGCAGCCACACGCCCACCTCGAAGTTCGTCGCCATCCGCCTGGAGAAGGCGCGGCCGAGCCAGCGCATCGCGTGATGCTCTTCACGGCGCGCCCACTGGAGCGCCGTCCACCTTCCGGTTCGCGAGCAAGCTCGCTCCTACAGAAAAGCCGCAGCTCTTTGTAGGAGCGAGCTTGCTCGCGAAGTCTTTTTAAGCGCGCACGAAAACATCGTCCTGCGAAAAATCCACAGGGCTCACATCACGCAAGAAGAGGCTGAAAGATAAACTCGGAAGGGCCAGGGCGCCTTTCGTGGAAAGCCATCATTTCAATGGCATTTTGTGAGAAAAACACATCAAAAGCGGAACCCTGGAATAACACTCAGACCGCCCAAAATCGAAAAAGTTCTGACCACAAATCAAATACTTGCATTATTTGATGAAAGTCGTGTTACTCGTCGGAACCCCCTTGTCAGAGCCTTCGCACGAACCGAGGATCGCCAGCAACATCCCCACAGAGAGATCCTCTCTATGAAGTACTCCTCGATGCTCCTGTTGTCTCTTGCGCTGGTCGGTGGCACCGCCTTCGCGGACGGCGACACCCGTGCCGGCGTCGGTGGCGCCCTGGGCGGGGTATTGGGCACTGCGGTCGGCCAGGCGGTCGGCGGCAGCACCGGCGCCGCCATCGGTGGCGGCCTTGGCGGTGCGGCAGGCGGCGCCATGGGCGCGCGCCACGGCAACAAGACCGAAGCCGCCATCGGCGGTGGCCTGGGCGCCGCCGGCGGCCAGGTGCTGGGCAACAAGATGGGTGGCACTACCGGCGGCCTGATCGGCGCGGCCCTGGGTGGCGGCGCCGGTGGCGCGCTGGGCAACCACTACGCCGACAGCAACCGTGACGACGATGACGACAACCGCGGCTACCGTCGCGCCCGTTACGACGATCACCGCCACTACGATCGCCGCTGGCACGATAACGGTCGCCATCGCGGCTGGTACAAACACAAGCACAAGCACCATCGCGACTGGGATTGATCCGCGGCAGCACTTACCGCGATCAGTCCACGGAAACGACGACTGACAGCCGGGCCTGATTGCCCGGCTGTTTTGTGTGCGGGACAATTCTCCCGATAATTCCTACATTCAGGTTCGCAACATGCGTAAGACTCTTTCTGTTCTGGCACTGGCCCTGCTGGCCAGCCACGCCGTGGCCGACGACACCAAATCCGCCATCGGCGGCGGTGTCGGGGGTGCGCTGGGTAACGTGGTCGGCGGCGCCCTGGGCGGTTCCACCGGTGCAGCCATCGGTGCCGGCGTAGGCGGTGCGGCTGGCGGCGCGATGGGTGCGAAGAACGGCAACAAGACCGAGGCGGCCATTGGTGGCGGCCTCGGTGCGGCCGGCGGCTCGGTGATTGGCAACAAGGTCGGCGGCTCCACCGGTGGCGCCATCGGTGCAGGCCTGGGCGGCGCAGCCGGCGGCGCGCTGGGCAACCATCTGGCCGATGACAACGATGATGACCATCACAGCAGCAACAAGAGTCATCACAAGGGCAAAGGCCACTACAAGCACAAACACAAGCATCACGACGACTGACAGATGCCTGTGTGAAAAAGCCCGCCTATTGGCGGGCTTTTTCGTTCAGGGCTTTGGTATCAGGCGCAGGCCGGCAAACAGGACAACAACGCCCCCAAATCGGCCGGCGGGCGCCGTTCTATGCGCCGGTATTCGCCACCATCGTCGGTGCGTGCGAGCCAGCCGCCATCCACCAGTGCGCGTCGCAGCAACAGGTGGTCGCCCAGGCGCTCCTGGACGCGCAACCGTTCGTTGAGCTCCCGCTCACTCCAGCGCTGCCGCGCCGGTAGCCGCGACCACAGCACCCACAGGCAGGCCTCGCGATGGCTGTGCTTCTTCGGCCAGCGCTGCAGGCAGCCGGCGTCATCGAAGTAGCGCCGCCATTGTTCGACACGGCGAAAGTCCACCACAGCCTCGGGCTCTGTTTCACGAGCCAGGCGCGCCTCGGCCTGGTGGCTGGCGCGCAGCGCCTGGTAGTTGCGGAAGCCCACCGCGCGGGCGAGCAGGTTGAGCAGTTCGACATGACCGGGGCGCTCGGGCGCTTCGTCGAGCTGGCGCGCCAGCGATTTCGCCAGGGCAGAGATATCAGGGGCGTGATAGGGCAAGCGTTGCCTGGACACAGTGCAATCCTCGTTGCGTGCCTAGA
>NZ_JAOCBT010000023.1:0-119433 GCF_029840045.1 Pseudomonas sp. GD03903
ACGGCCGCATTGGCCCAACGCTTTTCCCGGGAATTGGCGGTTCATGCCCGGGCGGCGCGCACTTAACCTTTCAGCATCGGTTTTGAAAGCCGGTTCCGGCCTTTACCGGATTGCGTCGTCAGCGCCCAATGGCCCCACGTCCGGCCAGCAGAAAGGAGCCTTGCCATGTCCCCGTCCGCCATTGCCATCGTCCGTGTCCAGGCGTTCCCCGGCCAGGTTGCCGCGTTGGGCCGTCACCTGAATGACTTGCTGGAGCAGGTACGCCAGCAACCCGGCTGCCAGTCCGGCGAGTTGCTGGCGCTGGCCGCCGACCGCTGGCAGGTTTCGACTTGCTGGGCCAGCCAGGCCGCGCTGGACGCGCACCTGGCCGGCGCGAAAGCGCAACAGTGGCTGGGCCAGCTTGGCAGCAGTGAGCTGGCGCTGGGCCTGGAGTTCGAGAGCCGCCGCGGCGAGTGACTCAGAACGGCGAGCGCACCACACCGCCATCCACCCGCAGTGCCGCGCCATTGGTGGCCGATGACGCCTCGGAGCAGACGTAGACCACCAGATTGGCCACCTCCTCCGGGCGCGCGAAGCGCTGCAGCAGGGAGCTGGGCCGCGCACTGCGGAAGAACTCGGCCTCGAACTCCGCGAACGGCTGGCCGCCGGAGAGCTTCTCGACGAACTCGTTGACGCCTTCCGAGGCAGTCGGCCCCGGCAGCACCGCGTTCACCGTCACGCCGGTGCCGGCACAGGTTTCCGCCAATCCGCGGGACAGGCTGAGCTGGGCGGTCTTGGTGACGCCGTAATGAATCATCTCCACCGGGATCACCATTCCACTCTCGCTGCTGATGAACACCACCCGGCCCCAGTTCTTCTGCTTCATGCCCGGCAGGTAGGCGCGGGACAGGCGTACCCCGGAGAGCAGGTTGACATCGAGGAAGCGCACCCAGTCTTCGTCAGGAATCTCTTCGAAGGGCTTCGGATCGAAGATGCCCAGGTTGTTCACCAGCACGTCCACCGCCGGATAGCGCTGCACCAGCGCGGCGACCTGCTGCGGATCGGAAAGGTCGCTGGCGAAGCCTTCCACCCTGGCGTCGGCCTGCCCCGAGCGCAGCCTGGCCAGTGCTTCGTCCACCGAGCCCTGGCTGCGGCCATTGACGATGACCCTCGCGCCTTCGCGGGCCAGGCCCTGGGCAATGGCAAAACCGATGCCCTTGGTCGAACCGCTGACCAGGGCGAGCTTGTCGGACAGATGCAGGTTCATGAAATGTCTCCGGCGCGGGCAAGTGGGTCGGGCCCCGCACTGCAACCGGGGCCCGTGGATCGATCAGCATAGATGAGCGCCGGCATCTCGCCGGACTCAGCGATCGGACGGCGCCTCGGGCTTGGCCGGCGCCGCATGCCATTGATCGCGCGGCACCCACTTGGCCTGCTGGGGGTCGCCCAGGTAATGCGGCGACATGATCTGTACGCCGTACTCGTTGAACACGTCCTGGATATTTGCGTGCAGTACGCTCAGCAGCAGCGCGCGCGGGCGCGGCTCGCTGGGGATGGCCTGGGCCACCAGGCGGTATTCGGGGTAGAAGTCCGACAGCGCCGTCTGGAACACCTGTGGTGCCGGGGTTTGCAGGATGCCGTCGGTGCGCCGTGCCGCCTCGATCAGCATGGCCTCCACCTGCCGCCACGGCGTGTCGTAGCCGATGGTGACGACCGTATCCACCACGTAGCCCTGGCCTTGCACGATGCGCGAATAGTTGCGCGTCACCGAGCCGGTGATCATCGAGTTGGGCAGCGTCAGCACTTCGCCCAGGCCGGTGCGGATGGTGGTGTTGAACACCCCCACCTCGGTCACCGTGCCTTCGTTGTCGCCGATGCGGACGAATTCGCCGACCCGCAAGGTGCGCGAGTACGTGAGGATCAGCCCGGAAGCCGCCTGGCCGATGACGCTGGAAGCGCCCAGGGAAATCATCAGGCCCACCAGTACCGACAAGCCCTTGAAGGCCTCGGTGCCGGAACCGGGGAGGTACGGATAGGCCATGACGATAGCGAACAGCCAGATCGCCAGGGAGGTCAGCCGTGTGGTCGGCTGCAGGGTTTCCTCGGTCAACCAGCGCAGGTTGCCCGGCCGTGCCATGCGCTGCAGCACGTGGCGGGCGAAGCCGCTGATGGCACGGGCAATCACCAGGATGCTGAGTGCCACCGCCAGCCCCGGCAAGGCATCGAGCATGCCGTTGATGAGATAGCGCGCCAGGTTGACCAGGTGCACGTTGAGGCTCTCGCCCCACGGCCGGGTATAGGGGAAGCGCGAGAGCACGAAGCTCAGCCATTGATAGCTGAACAGGAACACCAGCAGCCAGTAGACCAGCCAGATCAGCCGGCCGACCAGGTAATAGAGGTAGCGGCTGCCCAGCAGCGGCGTCTGCCCGACCTTGAGCCGGCCGCTGTGCCGGCTCATCACATCCGGCAGGCGCTGCAGCAGCTTGCTTCTCACGTAGCCGATGCCGCGCAGCAGCAGGAGGTAGGCCACCGTCGCCGCGGCCGCCAGGCCCAGCGCGCTGAGCAGGTAGCGCACGCTGCTCGCCTCGCGGTTCTCGGCCACCGCCAGGCGCAGGTTGGCGGCTGCCACCTCGGCGGCGGCACGCACCGAACTGCCCGGCGGATCGACATCCTCCGGCGAAATGATGAAGGCACGGCTATAGCCGAGCAGGACCATGTAGCTGTCCTGGATCGGGTCGAGATTCACTTTCAGTTCGTCGCCGCCCTGCAGCGCTTCCTCGATGGTCGCCTTGGCGCGATGGGCCCGCACCTGCGGAGACTCGCCGAGCAGCGTGGCGCGAAACAGCAGGATGTCGCGGTTTTCCACCTTCAACGGCGCCGCCGCATCGTCAGGCGCCCGCACCGCGGTTGCCGGCGGCTCCGCGGCCAGCCCGGCCTGCACTCCGACCAACAGCAGCCCCATCAGTAGCAGACATCTGCCCAGCTTTTTCCCCATGGCCACTCCCCAACCTTCCTGCGCCCTGATCCGGTCTCTGCCGGACCGTTCGCTCAAGCGTAGCCAAAGTCGGAATTTGCGCCGGACCTGTGGCGAAACGTCCCCATCTGCCAGTCGTTTCTGCGAAAGCCGCGCCGACCGTAGAACTGAGCCATTCAGCTGTAAGATTTTTGATACTTAGCTGTCGCTTATGTCGCTGTTCTGCTTGCGATAATTCGGATTGGTACTAGCGTAAATTGCGTAAGCAGATATGCGTAGGACTGCTTTCCTCGGGGACTTACTTAGCCGGAAGTTAGGAAATGCAGGCCAAATTCCGTTCGAAACTATTCCAGCCCGCCGCCCACGCGCTCGCGCTGGAGCAACGCATTCTCTTCGACGGCGCTGCCGCAGCGGCTGTCGATCAACAGCATCATGACACCACTGCGGGCGCCGACGCCAAGGACACGGCCAAACCGGCCACTGCGGTGGAAGCGCGCGCGCAGGCAGCGGCACCCGCCCAGGCGGCGCCGCGCAACCTGGTGGTGATCGATGCGCGCCTGGAGAACCGCGACCAGTTGGCCGCCAACCTGCCGGTGGGTACCACCGCGCTGCTCGTCGACGCCGGCCAGGATGCCATCGCGGCGATCAGCAGCGCCCTGGCGCAACTGGGCAAGGTCGACTCCATCCAGATCTTCTCCCACGGTGCCACCGGCCAGTTCACCCTGGGCAGCCAGACCTTCACCAGCCAGAGCGTCGACCAGCTCGGCGAACGCCTGAGTGCCTGGCGCGGCGAACTCAATGCGGGTGCGGACATCCAGCTCTACGGCTGCGACGTTGGCGCAGGCAGCGCCGGGCAGGCGCTGGTGAACGAGCTGGCGCGCTGGACCGGCGCCGATGTCGGCGCCTCGAGCAACGCCACCGGCTCCCGAAATGCCGGTGGCGACTGGAACCTCGAAGTGCGCGCCGGCGACGTCGACAAGACCATCGCCCTCAGCGCCAGCACACTGGTGGACTTCCAGGGCCTGCTGGCCAATGCCAGCCCCACCGTGGCCATGGGCAGCGGCGGTTCCGCAGTGCGCCTGGGCGATCAGTTCACCTTCGACGTCATCTTCAGCAACCCGTCCACGCAAGTGGGCTACGCCCCCTATATCGATCTGTTCATGCCGGCCACCGGCCGTGATGGCAACGACGGCGCCAGCTTCATCTCGGCCACCTACCTTGGCCAGGCGGTGAAGTCCACCGTGCTGACCTTCGGCGCCGACGGCAACGTCACCCACCCGTTCGCCAAGGACGCCAACGGCAACGCCCTGGTGATCAACGCCGCCAGCGTCGGCATGAAGCCCGGCGACCAGATGATCGTGCTGCAACTGCCCTACGGCAGCGTCACCAACGGCCAGCCGGCAATCGACATCCTGGTCACCGCGCAATTGAGCAACCTGGCCGACACCAGCTACTCCGATGGCGCGCCGAACCTCACGATCAATGCCCGCGGCGGCTTCGAATACGGCAATGATTCGCTGAACAACCCGACCCAGGACCCCTCCCTGGTGGAGTCCGCGCTGCACAGCTTCGTGGTGACACCGACGCTGCTATCGATCACCCAGACGGTCAACATGCCCGAGGGCGAGACCGTCACCGGGCCGAACTACACCCGCACCCAGACGGTGACGGTGACCCCGGCCACCGGCCAGACCCTGACCAATGTCAGCGTCACCCAGACCGTGCCCGACCAGGTCCACGTCAGCCAGATCACTCCCGGTGCCGGCGGCACCCTGGAGTCGGTGACCCTGCACGACGGC
This sequence comes from Pseudomonas sp. GD03903, assembly GCF_029840045.1. NCBI lineage: Bacteria > Pseudomonadati > Pseudomonadota > Gammaproteobacteria > Pseudomonadales > Pseudomonadaceae > Pseudomonas > Pseudomonas sp. GD03903. The sequence continues at coordinate 4,753 of NZ_JAOCBT010000023.1, forward strand.
ACCGTGCTCACCGATCCCGCGCTGATCGCTGCCGCCCTGGCCAACCCCAACGCCTTCGTCGCCAGCTACACCATCCACTACGACAACCTGAACAGCGCCAGCAGCACCCAGGTGAGTTTCTACGTCCCGGAGATCGACGCCAACGGCCGCCCGGTGATCGACCCGACTACCGGCAACCCGGTGACCATCAACTTCGGTACCGCCACCGCCAGTGGCGACTGGAACCCGCTGGACCCGCGCGACCGTCCGCTCGACCCCGACGGTTATCCGTTCACCGAGACCGGCAATGGCCAGGGCATCACCTTCGTCGCCAAGTCCATCACCCTGCTCAAGGAAGTCAACCTGCAGAACGATGTTGGCCAGGCCGGCCTGACCCCCGGCGATACCCTGCGCTACACCATGGAAGTGGCCATCTCCGACTTCTTTGCCTTCGGCAAGAACATCCTCGGCCAGGGCCAGTTCACCATCACCGACCATCTCAGCGACGGCCAGACCTTCAGCACCCTCAATCCGCCAACCATCGTCATCCGGACGCAAGGCGGCTCCCAGGTGATTCCGCTGATCTACACCGCCACGCAGAATGCCGACGGCAGCACCACCCTGGTCTTCGATATCTCCGAGTCGATTGCCACTGCCGTCCAGGGCCCCGGCCTGTACGCCCTGTTCGGCGACCTCTGGGACGATAACCAGCAGGAAGGCGCCACGACCCTGACCATCGTCTATGACGCAGTCGTCGACCTCACCTACACCTCCGACCACCCGCCCCACGACCAGCTCAACGAGGGCGACAGCGTCGGCAACAACGCCACCGTCGATGCCACGGTGCTGCGCGACGCGGTGAACATCGGCGGCACCCAGACCGATGGTTCCAGCACCACCAGCACGATCCAGACCTCGACGGTGGATATCGACCTGACCAGGGTCAATGGTGGCCTGCCACCGGCCAACGGCGAGCTGCGCCCCGGCGACGTGGTGACCTTCACCATCACCTACGACCTGCTGGTGGCGGACTACGAGAACTTCACCCTCACCGCCTACCTGCCGCTGCCGCTGCTGGATGCCACCGGCATCAACTGGACGCAGGGCACCGGGGTCGGGCAGTGGCTGATCACCAACGGCAACACCATCGCCGATGTTCCCGACAGCGTCACCACCGGTCCGGGCAACTCGATCATCTTCAACTTCGGCAACTTCGCCTCCGGTGGCCTCAACGGCGGCCGGGTGCAGGTGCAGTTCACCATGCGCGTGGGCGACCAGCCCTTCGCCGACCAGCGCGAACTGGACGTGCTGGCTCAGTCCAGCCAGACCACCACCATCGACAAGACCGTGCTGACCTCTTCGGACGTAGCAGTCATCGAGTCGGTCGCCGAACCGGTGCTGGACATCAAGCACGGCGTGGTTTCCAGCAGCAACGGCACAGTCACCGGCACCAGCGGCAGCTGGTCGGCGCCTGGTACCAGCGGTGTGCCCTTCAGTGGCGGCGTACCGACCCTCACCTCGGTGGACGGCAACGTCAGCGGCATCGATGGCGGCGACACCTTGCGTCTGGCGACGGCGATCAAGAATACCGGGGGGGGCGGCGCCTACGATGTCACCACCAGCATCACCCTGCCGGCCGGCGTCAGCTTTACTGGCGGCAGCCTGGACGCGCTCACGACCCGGCTGCAGATCTACCGTGGCGACGGCACCCAGCTGATCGCCGGGGTCGACTACAGCGTCAACGGCAATACCATCACCTTCCTCGACGCCAACGGCCAGGCGACATTCCTCGCCGGCCGTGCCAATGCCGCCGACGGCAACGACGCCGCCGGGCGCAACGTGGTGGTGATCACCTACGACGTCACCGTCAACAATGCGATTCTCGCGTCGAGCACCCTGCAGAGCAGCGCAGCGCTGACCAACTACGCCAGCGTCAACGGCGGTCAGGACTTCACTCCCACCGACCTGGTAGACCTGGCCAACCAGCAGGTCGCCGCCCCCACCATCACCAAGGTCTACAAGGACGGCAGCCTCAGCGCCGACGACTCCAGCGCCAACCACACCACCGGCAGCGACCTGGTGATCGGCGAGAGCATGACCTACGACATCGTGGTGACACTGCCCGAGGGCACCACTGGCAACCTGCGCATCAACGACCTGATTCCCCCGGGACTGCGCCTGGACACCAGCTTCAATAGCGGCCGGGGCTATCAGATCATCCTCACCCGCGCCGGTAGCGCTGCACTGGGCCAGGACTTCGGCGGCAGCGTCAATGTCTCCAGTTTCGTGATCGACCCCGGCGACGGCGGTGATCTCCACCTGGTGTTCGACGTCGCTGGCTCCAATGCCGACAACAACACCGGCAACAACGCCTTCGTCATCCGCCTGGTATTGATCGCCAACAACGTCAGCGGCAACCAGCAGGGCGTGGTACTCAACAACGGCGCGCAACTGGTCTATAGCGACCCGGATGGCGATACCCCCAACGGCGCCACAGCGATCGACCGCAGCCTGGCCAGCGCCCAGCAGCCCAGCGTGACAATCGTCGAGCCGACGCTGGCGGTGACCCAGCAACTGACCACTACCCCGGCGTTCGGCGGCTTTGGCGAAAACGCGCCGATCAGCTGGAACATCACTATCAGCAACACCAGCGGCATCAACGCCTTCGACCTTAGCTTCCTCGATACCCTGCCGATCCAGATCAGCAACTACACCATCACCAACATCAGCGGCGCTGGTGCTGGCAGCTTCGCCATCGTCAACGGCGTCCTGCAGACGGTCGGCAAGGTCGACCTGGCAGCGGGCGGCAGCATCATCATCAGCCTGTCCGGGGTGGTCAACAGCCAGGTCGGCAGCGTGCCCGTCATGCGTAACGTCGCGGCCGTACAGTGGACCAGCCTGGACGGTGCCAACAGCGGCGAGCGTACCGGCGTCGACGGCATCCTCGCCAGCGGCGTGCTCAACGACTACAGCATCGACAACACCCTGCTGATCCCGGTCTCCAACCAGATCCTGATCTCCCGCGTCGGCGGCATGCCGGATACTCCGCCGGCCACCAATGCCAGCGGCGTTGTGGATACCTCGGCACCGTTCGAGCAGGTAGCCGTCGGCGAAGTGATCCGTTACCGCGTGGCCGTGCAGATCGCCTCCAGCGGCACGGGCAACACCAACTACCAGATCGTCATCGACCTGGCGCCCGGCCTGGAATTCCTCGCTGCCGACCTCAACGAGGTCCTCATCGCCTTCGTGTCTACCCTCAAGGGCGGCCTGAACAGCAGCAACGCACTGCTGGACGTGAACACCGTCGCTGGCCTGTGGATCCAGGGCAACCAGCTCAGCGGCGTGGCCCGGCCAATTGACCCCAACGTGCCGGTCGACCCGTCCAATCCCGGCGCCTGGCCAGGCCCCACAGCGGTGCTGAACTCCTCGCTGTACAGCATCGCCGCCACCGGTGGCCTCAACGGCGGTCAGCGGGTCACCATCAGCCTGGGCAACATTACCAACACCGAGCAACTGCCGGGCGATGACGACATCGAAGGAGTGGTCATCGACTTCAACGTGCGGGTGCGCAATACCGTCGGCAACCAGGCCGGCACCCAACTGGGCATGCAGGTCAGCGAGTATGTCGACAGTAACAGCGAGCCACGCGGCCAGAGTGGGGTTCTCTACGAAACCGTGGTCGAACCAGGCTTCACCGACCCGACCAAGTCGGTGATCGACCTGACCTTGAGCCCCGGCAACACCACCAATGCCACCCTGGAAGTGAGCTTCCAGCAGAACGGCAATGTGCCGGCCTACGATGTCCACCTGCAGGACAAGCTACCCGGCGGCAGCAACTACACCTTCGTCGGCGTCACCATCAGCGACGTCAACGGCAACAGCGTCACCTACACCGCTGCGGACTTCCTGCCCGGCGGAGCCGCGACCCTGGCCGGGCTGACCCTGAGCATCGACCCCAACCCGGCCAACGGCATCGGGCTGGACATCACCAGGCTCAATGTCGGCGACAAGGTCAGCTTCCGCTACAGCGTCACGGTGCCGGACGCTCCGATCGCCAACAACGCCGCGAGCTCCGCCGTGCTGACCTGGACCAGCCTGCCGCAAAGCTTCACCGCCTGGGGCGGTTCGGCGGTCGGCAGCGCCGGCACCGCCACTGGCGAACGGACCGGCCAGGATGGCCCCGGCCCGGACAACAGCGTGCTGAACAACTACATCAAGAGCGTCGGCATCGCCTTTGGCGTGGTGCGCGGCACGCTCTGGGACGACACCGGCTCCGCCACTATCAGCACGACACCGGACGGCCCCGGCCTGGCCGGCCAAACCGTCACCCTCACCTGGGCCGGCGCGGATGGCCTGTTCGGCACCGGCGACGACGCGCAACTGGCGACGACCACCACCGACGCCAACGGCCAGTACGTTTTCAGCATCCTCCCCAGCGGGCTGTACCGCGTGGACGTTGCCGCGCAGGTCAGCAACCCGACAACCGGCGACCCCGGCAATACGCTCAAGGTGCGCATCGACACCGACGGAGCGGGCAACACCTTCAACCAGGTCCAGCTGACGCTCGATGGCGGCACCGCCACCGATGGCCCGACCGGGCAGGCAAACTTCGGTTACGTGCACCTCAACGAAGCACCGATCAATACCGTCGCCAACCAGCACGGCCAGGAGGACACGGTACTGCACATCGTCGGTCTGGCTACCAGCGATGTCGACGCCGGCAACGGCGTGCTCACCGTCACCCTGACCGTCAACCACGGCGTACTCTGGACCAGTGCCACGACACCTGCCCCCAACGCCACCCCGCCGAGCGGTGCCAGCAACCAGTTGGTGCTGAGCGGGACGCTCGCACAGATAAACCTCCTGCTCAGCCAGCTGTATTACAAGGGTAACCAGGACTTCAACACCTTCCGCGACAGCGAAACCCTGACCATGGTCACCAACGACCAGGGCAACTTCGGCGACCACCCGCTCACCGGTGATGGCACGCCGGGTCAGAACCCGGCGGACGCGCTGAGCGACACCGATACCCTGAACATCGTCATCGACCCGGTCAACGACGCGCCCGTTGCCCATCCGGACATCGCCATCGCCGTCGAGGCCGGCGGCAGCCTCAATGCCGATCCAGGGATCAACCCCACCGGCAACGTGCTGGACAACGACACCGACGTCGACATCGCCACCAACAATGACTTCCTCCGCGTAAGCCGTCTGGAGAACGCCGCTGGCGGCGGTGTCAACGTTCCGGCCAACGGCACGGTCGTCAGCCTCGCCGGCCGTTACGGCACGCTGTACATCACCGCCAACGGCGGCTACCAATACGTCGTCGACAACAACAATGCGGCCGTCCAGGCCCTGCGGACCGGCACCGACCAGTTACGCGACTCCTTCGGTTACTTCGTCGTCGATAGCGGCGGCCTGAGCAGCTCGACCTCCCTCACCATCGACATCCACGGCGCCAACGACACCCCGATCGGCGTTCCGGACTTCGGTACCGCCATCGAGGCGGGAGGCACCAACAACGGCACTCCGGGCCAGGACGCCACCGGCAACGTACTCACCGGTGACCCTGTCACCGGCGCCGGCGCGGACACCGATGTCGACTCGGTAGCCCTGGGCGAAACCAAGACGGTCAGCCTGGTGCGCTACGAAGGCGTCGGCGGCGGGCGGATCTTCCCGGTCGCACCCGGGGCGCCCGCCACCTTGCAGACGGCCTTCGGCACCCTGACGCTCAACGCCGACGGTTCTTACCGCTACGTGATCGACAACAACAACCCGGCGATACAGGCACTCTCGCCAGGCGACCCGCCCATCACCGAGGTCTTCACCTATCAGGTCACCGACAAGGGCGGCCTGAGCGCCCTGACCACCCTGACTATCCGCATCCAGGGCGCCAACGATGCCCCGGTGGCCGTCGACGATCACAACACCGCCACTGCTGGCGCCAGCGACGGCAGCCCGGCGCCGGTCAATGCCAGCGGCAACGTGATCACCGGCGCTCCGGGCACCGGCGTGGATACCGACGTCGACAACGCCGACAAGCCCAACGCCGACAAGCTCAGGGTCGATGGCATTCGCTCCGGCCTGGAGACCGCCGGCGGCACCCTGACCACCGTCCCCGGCACCGGCACCATCGGCGTTACCGGCACCGCGGCACGGCTGGCCAACGGCACGATCATCAGCGGCAACTTCGGCCAGCTGACCATCGGCGCCGACGGCAACTACCTGTTCGAGATCAACAGCGCCGACCCGACCATCCGCGCGCTGACCGCCAACCAGTCGCTGGACGTGATCTTCACCTACCGCATCCACGACAGCGGCGGGCTGACCGACCAGGCACAACTGATCATCACCGTCACCGGCGTGAACGATCCGCCCATCGTGCAGCCGGTGGTGATCCATGCCACCGAGGCTGGCGGCCTGCTCAACAATGTCCCGGGCCTGGACCCGACCGGCAGCATCCGCGGCTCCTACACCGACCCGGACGGTGACACCCTGACCATCACCGCCGTGGTCAGCCCCACCGGCGCCAACGGCACCGTGGGCACCGACCTGGCCGGCAGGTACGGCATGCTGCTGCTCAACGCCGATGGCAGCTATCGCTTCGCGGTGAACAACCTCGACCCGACCGTGCAGTCCTTGCGCACCTACAACGACACCCTCACGGAGGTCTTCACCTATACCGTCAGCGACGGCCACGGCAAGGCCATCACCCGCACCTTCAGCGTCATCATCCACGGGCAGAACGACACCCCCATCGCTGGCGATGACACGAGTACCGCCATCGAGGCCGGCGGCACGCTGAACACCACACCCGGCGCCCCGGCTACCGGCAACGTGCTGCTCAACGACTTCGACGCGGATGGCGCGGCCTATGGTGAAACCAAGGTGGTGGATGCCGCGCGCAGCGGCGACAAGAACGGCAGTGGCGCGCTCATCGACCTCAGCGTCAGTGGCGGCGTGCTCACCGGCAGCTACGGCACCCTGGTGCTCAACGCCAACGGCACCTACACCTACACGGTGAACGACAGCCTGGCGGCGGTGCAGGCCCTGAAGCTGGGCGACAGCCTGGTGGAAACCTTCACCTACCGCATGCACGACACCGCCGGCGCCTCCTCCATCGCCCAGCTGACCATCACCATCGATGGCCGCTACGACGCGCCGGTGGCCAACGACGACATCAACTACGCGGTCGCCAACCTCGACGGCAGCGGCGGGCGCAACCCAACCGGCAACGTGATCACCGGCCTGACCGGGATCTTCGACGGCATCGGCAAGGACACCGATGTCGATGCCGGCGACCATATGCGCGTCACCACCATCGCCAAGGGGCCCGAGGGCGCGCAGGTGAATACCGTCGCCGTGGTGCCGGGCAGCCCGCAGACCATCCTCGGCGCCTTCGGCACGCTGGTGATCAACGCCGACGGCAGCTACCAGTACTTCGTCGACAGCAACAACGCCACCATCCGCGCGCTCGGCCCGCTGGCCTTCGCCATCGAGGAGTTCACCTACCAGGTCACCGATGACGGCAACCTCAGCGACCAGGCCACCCTGGTCATCCTGATCCGCGGGCAGAACGACCCGCCGATCACCGCGCCGGACTTCGGTACCGCCGTGGAGGACGGCGGCCTGCACAACAACGTGCCGGGCAGCAATCCTTCGGGCAACGTGCTGGCCAACGACACCGACCCGGACACCATCACCACCATCCCGCAGGACGTGATGCACGTGGTTTCGTTCTGGGCCGGCGACAGCCCGACGTCCACCACCGTCACCGCGCCCGGGCAATCGTTGCGCGGCCAGTACGGCACGCTGACGCTGAACCAGGACGGCAGCTGGAGCTACGCCCTGGACAACAGCCTGCCGGAAGTCGAAGCCCTGCGCGCCAGCGGCCAGACCCTGCAGGACAAGTTCACCTACCTCGGCTCGGACATCTGGGGCGGCGCCACGCCCGGCCTGCTGACCATCACCATCGACGGCCGCAACGACACGCCCATCGCCAGTGACGATACCGCCACCGCCGTCGAGGCTGGCGGCGTGAACAACGGGACGCCCGGCGTCGACCCGCGCGGCAACGTGCTGGACAACGACACCGACGTCGATGGCGTGCAGTACGGCGAGACCAAGACCGTCGTTCACTACACCGGCGAGAATGGCAACACCGCCAGCGCCGGCCAGGTGCTCCAGGGGCTCTACGGCAAGCTGACGATCAACGCCGACGGCAGCTATCAGTATGTCGTGGACAACGCCAACCCCACGGTGCAGGCCCTGCGCACTGCCGGCGAAACCCTGCGCGAGATCTTCACCTACCGCATGCGCGACACCGCCGGGGCGACCTCCGACGCGCGCCTGACGGTGACCATCCAGGGCGCCGACGACAACCCGATCGCCCGCGACGACAGCAATGTCGCCAGTGACGAAACCCCGGCGCCACAGGCCACCGGCAACGTCCTGCCCAACGACAGCGACGTGGATGGCGGCGACCACCTGACCGTCACCGGCATCCGCACCGGCGCGGAGAACGGCAGCGGCAGCGCCGGGGTGATCGGCCAACCCATCGTCGGGCGCTACGGCACCCTCGTGCTCAACGCCGATGGCAGCTACACCTACACCATCGACCAGAGCAACCGCGAAGTCCTGGCCGCTGCGGGTCTGGGACAAGTCCTCAAGGACTACTTCACCTACACCATCAGCGACCTCACCGGCCTCACCGACCAGGCGCAGTTGACCATCACCCTGGACATCGCCACGCCGTACATTCCGCCGGGACCGCACTTCGACCGTTTCGGCGACGACGGCTACCCGCGTGATCGGATACCCGACGTCGACCCGGCGATCTTCGTGCAACCGGTGGTCGAGCGCATCGATGATCGGCTGTCGCTGTCGGCCTGGGGTGCCGACGGCAGCAACATCGACATCTTTGCCACGCCGGAGATCGAAAGCCCGTCGCTGGGCGCGCAACTGGGCCAGGTGAAGGGCCAGTTCGTCGCTCGCGCCGTGGCCGAGAGCCGCCGCGCCGCCGACCTGGACACGCGCTGGGTGGATGGCCGCCATGGGGTCATCAGCCTGAGCGCTGACGGCCTGCTGCCCGACCCATCGCTGTGGGCACCCTTCCCCGCCGACATGGTGGGCAAGGCAGAGAAACCCGCGCAGACCGCACCGGGCTTCCGTGCCCAGCTGCGCGAGGCCGCCCAGCGCAGGAGCGGCGGCCAATGAGGAACATGCGACCCATTCAGATCGATCAAGGACAGAACATGCCCGCCTATGCACTGAAATGCCTGAGCGCCACCATCACCGTGAGTATTCTGCTCAGCGCCTGTTCGGCGTTCGAGCCCAAGCCTTACACCGAGGAGGAGATGCGCCAGCGGGTGATCGAAGACCAGGCACGGATGTACAAAGAGCAGGAACCGGTCAGCGGGCCGATCACCTTCTACGAAGCCTCTGCGCGAGCGTTGAAATACAACCTCGACTACCGCCTCAAGCTGCTGGAAAGCGCACTGGCCTCCGACCTGCGCGACGTCACCAGCCACGAGATGCTGCCGCGCGTCGTCGCCTCGGCAGGCTACGCCGGGCGCAACAACGACTCGGGCGGCACGTCCATCGGCATCGAGGACCGCCAGGTCAGCTTGCGTCCCTCGACGTCAGAGGAGCGCTACCGCCAGCTCTACAGCCTCGGCCTGTCCTGGAGCCTGCTGGACTTCGGCGTCGCCTACTACCGCACGCAGCAGAAGAACGACCAGATGCTGATGGCCGAGGAGCGCCGCGAGAAGGTTGCGCAGAACGTCCTGCAGGACGTGCGCAACGCCTACTGGCGCGCCCTCGGCGCCCAGCGCCTGCTGCCGGAAGTGGACGGCCTGCTGATGCGCACCCACCGCGCCCTGACCTCCGCCCGCGAGGCCGAAGGCAAGGGCCTGCTGCCGCGCCAGGACATCCTCGCCTACCAGCGCGCCCTGCTCGACTCGGTGTACATGCTCACCGTGCGCCGCCAGGACCTGGAGTTCGCCCGCGCCGAGCTGGCCGCGCTGATGTCACTGCCGCCGAATACCAAAATGGTCCTGGCCGACGTCGGCGAACAGCCGCTGCCGCTGGTGACTAACAACGTCGACCAGCTCGAACGCCTGTCCCTGGAGCGCCGCCCGGAAATCATGGAGGAGTGGTACCGCAAGCGCGTCGACATGAACGACCTGAAGATCGCCAAGGCCCAGCTGTGGCCCAACGTGAGCTTCAACTACGGCTACGAGTACGACTCCAACAAGTACCTGTACAACAACGACTGGAACCAGACCGGCATCAACGTCTCGATGAACCTGCTGCGCCTGGCGCAGTACCCGGACATCAAGGCCGCCGAGGCGAGCCAGGAGAAGACCGACGACATGCGCCGCACCGCGCTGTCCATGGCCATCCTGACCCAGGTGCGGGTCGGCCTGCTGCGCTACCAGCTGGCCCGGCAGGAAGTCGAGTTCGCCGACGAGAGCCTGCGCGTCGACCAGAGCCTGCTCAGCTATGCCCAGTCCGCCCGCGGCGCCGCGCTGGGCAGCGAGCTGGAGCTGATCCGCGCCGAAGGCCGCTACCTGCTCTCGCGCTACCAGCGCGAAGCGGCCTACTCCGACGCCCAGGCCGCCTGGGGCCGGCTGTACAACTCGGTGGGCTTCGAGGTGATGCCCAAGGAAATCGAGAACCACGACGTGAAGACCCTCGCGCGGGAAATCCAGCGCACCCTGGAACAGCAGACCAGCACCAATCTGCTCGCCAGCAGCGGCGCCGCTGCCGGGCAACCCGCGATTAGGCAACCCTCGATCGGGCAAGCGACCGTTGGCCAGAAGGAAACCGTCAATGCCGCGCAGTAAGCCGTACCTGCTTCTCCCGTTGTGCCTGATGTTGCTCCAGCCGGCCCTGGCCGATGACGCCAGCGGCCTGCCGCCACTCCCCGACAACCAGGACCCGGGGGCCATCCGAGTGCTGCTGGTGTCGAACCTGGAAACCACCCTTTCCGCCCAGATGAACGGCACCCTCGGCGCACTCAAGGCCAGCCTCGGCGACAAGGTCGCCAAGGACGCCGAACTGGCCCAGCTCAACTGCGTCGAGGTCAACGCCCGCGCCAAGGTCGCCGCTGCCGAACTGAACATGGCCCGCGCCAACCTGGCGGCCAAGCAGAACCTGCGCAAGCTCGACGCGGTGGGTGACCTGGAGGTGGCCATGGCCAACACCGAGCTGCAGAAGGCCGACGGCGCGCTCACCCTGGCCCGCGCCCAGGCCGGCTACTGCCTGGTCGATGCGCCGTTCGCCGGGCGCATCGCCAAGGTCTACGTCAAGCCCTATCAGACAGTGACGGCCGGTACGCCGCTGTTCGACCTGGTCAGCGATGGCGCATTGAAGGTCCGCCTCAACGTGCCCTCTTCCATGCTGCCCAACCTGCGCCCGGACATGCCGCTGGAAGTGGACATCCACGAAACCGGCAAGCACTACCCGGCCAAGGTCAGCGTGATCAACGCGCGGGTCGACGCCGTGGCGCAGACCGTGGAGCTGGAGGCGAAGCTGGACGCCAGCTACCCCGAACTGATCGCCGGCATGAGCGGGGTGGCGCGCTTCCCCGAAAGCCATGAGTGAGCTGCTGCCGCCACCCCAGCTGCTGCTGAGCCTGGCCAATGTGCGTGACAAGGCGCTGGCCGCCGACTCCCTCGGCGGCCTGGCCTTCAGCATCGCCAACGACCTGTTCCCGCTGCTGCGCTTCCACCAGGCGCTGGTGTTCGCCTGCCATGAATCGCGCAACGAACTGCTGGCGGTGTCCGGCCTGGCCAAGCCCACGGAAGACTCGCCCTACCTGGTCTGGCTGGAGCGCGCCAGCCGCTGGGTCGCCGCGCAGTTGCCCGACGCCACGCCCAGTTGGCTGGCTCGCGACGCCATCGCCCCACCCGCCGACATCGCCGAAGGCTGGAGCGAGTGGTGGCCGGCCGGGCTCTGGTGCGTGCCGCTGCACGACCGCAGCGGCAAGCGCCTGGGGCTGGTGCTGTTCCTCCTGGACGAAGCGCCGGCACGCAATCTGCAGCCGCTGCTGCAGGGTATCTGGCAGACCTGGGCGCATGCCTGGGCCTCGTTCGGACCGCGTACCCGCCTGCGCTTCTGGCGACCGAGCAAGCGCCAGGTGCTGGTCGGCGTGATCGCGCTGGCGGCGCTGCTGCTGATCCCGGTGCGGCAGACGGCCCTGGCGCCGGCGGAAGTCGTCTCGCGCAACGCCCAGGTAATCAGCTCGCCCATCGACGGGGTGATAGTCAAGATGCTGGTTCGTCCCAACCAGAACGTGGACGTCGGCACGCCACTCTTCGAGCTGGACGAAACCACTCTGCGCAGCCGCGCCGACGTGCTGGCCAAGGAAGTTGCCGTCGCCGACGCCGAGCTGATGGCCGCCAGCCAGCGCGCCTTCGACAACCCACAGAGCAAGAGCGAGCTCACCGTGCTCGACGGCCGCGCCCGCCAGCGCCGCGCCGAACTGGCCGCCGTACAGGCACAACTGGCGCGTACCCGCGTGCTCGCACCACGCGCCGGCGTCGCCGTGTACAGCGACCCCAACGACTGGCTGGGCAAGCCGGTGGTGACCGGCGAGCGCATCCTGCAGATCGCCGACCCGAAGGCGCCGGGCATGCGCATCCAGCTGCCGGTGGCCGATGCCATTGCGCTGGAGCCGGGAGCGAAAGTCGCGCTGTTCCTCACCGCCTACCCGCTCGACCCGCTGCACGGCGAGATCCTCGACACCAGCTACCAGGCCAAGCCCAGCGACGAAGGCGTCGCCTCCTACCGGCTGCTCGCCAGCGTGGAAGACCCACCGCCACACGCACGGCTCGGCCTGCACGGCACCGCCAAGCTGTATGGCGAGCGCGTGGTGCTCGGCTACTACCTGCTGCGCCGCCCGCTGGCTTCGCTGCGCGCCTGGACCGGCTGGTAACGGAGGGCCGGATGGAAATTGCCGCCGAAGACCTGCCCACCCCGCCCCTGCGTGACGACCTGCGCCTGGATGAAGCCGCGCCCGGCCCGGACGGCGAGCCGGTGTGGGTGATCCAGGACAGCGTGCTCAATCGCTTCTACCGCATTGGCTGGCTGGAATTCGAATGCCTGTTGCGCTGGGAGCAGACGCCCCGGCAGATCAGCGAGCAGATCGCCGAGCAGACCGCGCTCAAGCCCGAGGCCGAGCAGGTGCTGGGCTTCCGCCAGTTCCTCGAACACCACCAGTTGCTCCGCCCTGGTCCCGAGGCCCTGGCGCGCCTGGCCGCGCGCAGCGAAGGGAAACAGTGGACGACCTGGAACTGGTGGCTGCACCACTACCTGTTCTTCCGCATCCCGCTGCTCCGCCCGCAGCGTTTCCTGCGCGCCATCGCCGGCAGCCTCGACTGGCTGTTCAATCGCTACGTGGCCCTGCTGGTGCTGCTCCTGAGCCTCGCCGGGATCGTCCTGGTGACGCACCAGTGGGACACCTTCACCCACGACGTGGTGGAGTCGTTTTCCTTCGAAGGGCTGCTCAGCTTTGCCGCCGCGCTGGTGGTGGCGAAGACGCTCCATGAGCTGGGCCACGCGCTGGTGGCGACGCGACTGGGGCTGAAGGTGGCGCACATGGGTATCGCCTTCGTGGTGATGTGGCCGATGCTCTACACCGATACCGGCGAAAGCTGGAAGCTGCGCAGCAACCGCCAGCGCCTGGCCATCGCCAGCGCCGGGATCATCACCGAACTGGGCCTGGCCGGGCTGTCGACGCTGGGCTGGGCACTGGCCGACCCCGGGCCGTTGCGCAATGCGCTGCTGTACCTGGCCACCACCAGCTGGGCGCTGTCGCTGGCGCTGAACGCCAGCCCGTTCATGCGCTTCGACGGCTATTTCATCTTCTCCGACCTGCTGGACTTCCCCAACCTGCACGAACGCGCCGGCGCCCTGGCGCGCACCACCTTGCGGCGCAACCTGCTGGGGCTGGACGAGCCCTGGCCGGAGCACTTCCCCACCAGCAAGCGCCGGGCGCTGGTGGCCTTCGCCTTCGGCACCTGGGTCTACCGCCTGCTGCTGTTCCTCGGCATTGCCGTGGCGGTCTACTACTTCTTCTTCAAGCTTCTGGGGATCTTCCTGTTCGCCGTGGAAATCAGCTGGTTCATCGTTCAGCCCGTGTGGCGCGAACTCAAGGTCTGGTGGCAGCGCCGCGCGGAAGTGAAGCCGCGGCGCAAGCTGGTGTTCCTCACCGTGCTGGGCGCCCTGCTGCTCCTGCTCGCCATCCCCTGGCGCACCCAGGTGCACGCCATGGGCGTGGCCCGTGCGGCGCAGCAGTTGCACGTCTACGCGCCCTTCCCGGCGTTGTTGCGCGACCTGCGCCCCAGTGGCGCGGTCGGCCAGGGCGAGACGCTGGCGGTGATGGAGGAACCCGATATCGCCGCCAAGATCCGCGGCAGCGAAGCCGGTATCCGCGGTTACCAGGGCCGCCTGGCCGGCATGCTGGCCGACCCGTCGGGGCTCTCCGAGGAAGCCGTTACCCGCCAGCGCCTGGGCGTCGAGTACCAGCAGGCGCGCGCCGCGCGCAACGAGATGGCCCGCCTCAACCTGCAGGCGCCCTTCGCCGGGCGCTGGATGGACGTCAACCCGGACTGGAAACCCGGCCAGTGGATCAACACCCGCGAGCCCATCGGCGTGCTGGTGGACCCGCAGCACTGGCTGGTGGATGCCTACGTCAAGCAGGACGAAGTGCAGCGCCTCACCGACGGCGGCCATGTGCGCTTCTACCCGGAAGGCGTGCCGCACCCCATCGAGGGCCAGGTCGTGCTGATCGGCACCACGCGCATCAGCCAGCTGGAACAACCGATGCTCGCCTCGCGCTACGGCGGCCCGTTGAACGTCAACCCGCAGGGCGAAGCCCTGGTCCCCAACCCGGCGCTGTTCCATGTGTTGGTGAAGCTGGACGCGGCGCCGCCCGGGCTGCACGAAACCCGCGGCCACCTGCAGATCGAGGGCGCCCGGCGCAGCTGGCTCGGCGAGGGCTTTACCCGCCTGCTGGCTGTCGCCCTGCGCGAGAGCGGGTTCTAGTGACTGAGCACCTTGCAGGCCCGGTACCGCCGGTGAATCGATCGCGGACAGAGTCCGCTCCTACGCATACCGCGCTCGCTCAGCAAGGATGGAGCTCGCCCCGCTGAAGCGTCAGGTTACGTAGGAGCAACTGTCTTCTCTGGATAGTCCTCCGCTGCATCTATCCCCTCACCCCAACCCTGGCTGCGCGCCCCGCTCCTCAGGGAGAGGGGGCATTTCGAGCCGACTGACGCTAAGGTTTGATCCTGCACCGAACGGTCCCCTCTCCCCTTGGGAGAGGGCTAGGGTGAGGGATGGCCCAAGCGCAGAGATATCTCGTAGGAGCGGACTCCGTCCGCGATAGGCCTCAGGCCGCAGAGGAGCATCGCCGAATACCCGCTGCGCACCTCACGCCACCTCACTCTCTACGCCCGCATCAAGGTCCACCAGCAGCTCGATCATCGCCCGCGCCGCTGCTGAAAGGCGGTCGCCGCTGCGGGTGACGATGCCGCAGCGGGCCTGGAGGATGTCGACGTTCTGCGGCAGGTTGCGAAAATGCAGCCTGACCAGTTCCCCGCGCGCCATCGGCTCGCTCAGCGCTTCCTCGACGGCGATGCCGACGGCATCGGTCTGGCTGACGATGCGCACCAGCGAGGCCATGTCCTCACACTGCACATTGGTGCTGATGTCGATCTTGCCGCTGAGGTTGGCGAGCATCTTCCGCGCACTGGGGGGAATCAGCGTGGCCGCCAGCGGGTAGGCGAACATGTCGTTGGTGGAGAGGCTCTCCTTGGCCAGTAGCGGGTGCCCCGCACGACAGAAGAACAAACCGCTGCGCGGCTTCAGCGCGCGCGTCTGGAAGTTCGGGTCGGCTTCGAAATGGCGGATGTCGGCGACGAAGAATTCGATCTCCTCGCGGCTCAGGCTGCGCGCCAGGCGCTCCCAGTTGTCCACGCCGAACTGGATGTGGATGCGCGGGTAGCGCTGGACGAAGCGCGACACCGCGTCGGACACCAGCTTCTGCGCCGGCGCCGGGCCACTGCCGAAACGCAACTCTCCCGAATCCAGCTTGTTCAGCCGGGCCACCGCATGGCTCAGGTTGTTCGCCCCCTGCACCAGGCTCAGCGCGTGCTGCAGCACCACCTGGCCTTCTGGCGTGGGGCGCAGGTCCTTGCTGCCACGGTCCACCAGGCGGCAGCCCAGCTCCTGCTCCAGGCCCTGGATGCTGCGGCTGAACGCCGGCTGGGTAATGCCCATGGCGTCGGCCGCGCGAACGAAGCTGCGGTGTTCGTTGAGGGCGATGAAGTAGCGGAGTTGGCGCAAATCCATGATGCATTTCCGGCATTGAAAATAGTGGGCAAAGGCATTTGCCGCTCGTTATGCGCTGGTTTTAAATGCAAGCTCTTATTCCGTCAATGAAGAATAAAACAAACATCTATTCTTTTATGAACTAAGAATATAGCTCAGACCAGGAGTCGCCCGATGCCAGCCTTGCACCTCCTTTACCCGCGAATGCGTCAGTCGCGCTGTCGCTGACAGTAGAAGCCGCACCCACCCCTACTGAAAACGTCGCTCGCCACTTTCCTGTGGCGCGGCCCCCTTTTGCCCGCGATCGGCGCGGACAGACAAGGACACAGCATGATTTCGACACATTCGCCCTTCCCCTTCGCCCCGCGCCGGCTGCGCGCCCCGGATTATGCCGTGGTCCTGCTGCTGGCCCTGGGCGGCGCCCTGCCGGTGCTCGCCGAGGAAAGCGAGGACAGCACGACTGCCGCCCAGACCGATAAGGCCGTTAGCGCCGCGCCGGCCAAGGCCGACGCGACCCTGGGCAAGGTCACCGTCACCGCCCGCCGCCGCGAGGAGGACTCGCAGAAGGTGCCCACGCCGATCACCGTGGTCGGCGGCGAAACCCTGGAAACCCAGCGCGTCTACAAGGTGCAGGACCTGCAGCAGATCCTGCCCAGCGTCAACGTCGCCTTCATCCATGCGCGGCAGTCGAGCATCGCCGTGCGCGGCATCGGCAACAACCCGGCCAGCGACGGCCTGGAAGGCAGCGCCGGGGTCTACCTGGACAACGTCTACCTGGGCCGCCCGGGCATGGCGGTATTCGACCTGCTGGACATCGAGCAGCTGGAACTGCTGCGCGGCCCGCAGGGCACCCTGTTCGGCAAGAACACCACGGCCGGCGTGCTGAACATCAGCACCCGCGCACCGACCTTCAGCCCCGAACGCAGCGTGGAGGTTTCCGGCGGCCAGGATGGCTACTTCCAGGGCAAGGGCACCGTCTCCGGCGCGCTGACCGACACCCTGGCCGGGCGCGTCTCGGCCTACCGCACCCGCGACGACGGCTACATCAAGAACGTCCACGACGACAACTACTTGAATGGCGGCGAGCGCCAGGGCATTCGCGGGCAATTGCTGTTCAAGCCCAACGAGGACTTCGACCTGCGCTGGATCAACGACTACAACGAGGAGGATTCGAGCAACGGCAGCATGGTGGTGTATGGCGCCGCCGACCGCTTCTGGCAGCGCGCCGCCGCGGTAGGCGCTTCGCCGATCCGCGATCCCGACCGGCACAAGGTCAACATCAACAGCCGCCAGCACGTCAGCGTGCACCAGGGCGGCAGCTCGGTGGAGGCCAACTGGAACCTCAACGGCGGCTACAAGCTGACCTCCATCAGCGCCTACCGCTACTGGCACTTCACCCCGGCCAACGACGAGCAGCTCAACGTCTCGGCGATCAACAACACCGGCGTGGAAGTCCACGACCGCCAGTTCTCCCAGGAAATTCGCCTGGCCTCGCCCACTGGCGGCTTCTTCGACTACGTGCTCGGCGCCTATGCGTTCAACCAGAACCTGGGCAACAAGACCTTCACCGATTACGGCCCGCTGGCCGATCCGTACCTGCTGGGGGCGAACCTCAACGCCCTGAACAACACCTACTCGAAAGCCAACGGCAAGATCGAGACCGACAGTTTCGCGCTGTTCGCCCAGGGCACCTGGCACCTCACCGACAAGCTGGACTTCACCGCAGGCCTGCGCGGCACCTACGAGGAAAAGGACGCCAAGGTCGAGCGCTTCGATCCGGTGGGTGGCGCTCCGGTGAGCGGCACCGCCGCGCTGGTGCGCCGCAACCAGTTGGGCGCCTATGACTCGGGCGACCTCAGCCTCTACAGCTTCGCGCCGTCGGCGCTGCTGAGCCTGAGCTACCAGTTCACCGATGACCTGCTCGGCTATGCCTCGCTGTCCCACGGCGAGAAATCCGGCGGCGTGAACCTGGCCGTGGCCAGTGCGCCGACGGCCGGCGCCGACTCCCTGCTGGTCGGCCCGGAGCGCGCCAACGACGCCGAACTGGGGATCAAGACCACCCTGTTCGACAACCGCCTGCAACTCAACACCAACCTCTTCTGGACCGGTATCCACGGCTACCAGGCGACCACGCTGTACCAGCCGCCGGGCTCCACCCAGCTGGTCTCGGTGCTCTCCAACGCCGGCAGCGTGCGCTCGCGTGGCCTGGAGTTCGAAGCCACCGCGCTGCCGATTCGCGGCCTGACGCTGAACGTCAACGGCTCCTACAACGACGTCACCTACCTGTCGTTCAAGGATGCGCCGTGCCCGGCGGAAGTCTCCACCCAGCCTGGCGCACCGGCCTCCTGCGATCTCACCGGCCAGCGCGTGGTGGGCGCCTCGAAATGGATCGCCAACCTCAATGGCGAGTACGCCTGGAACCTCGACGACGGCATCCGTCCCTACGTGACCGGCAGCTACTCCTACCGCTCCGAGGCCGAAGGCACGCTGGACAACTCCGACCTCTCGAAGATCGACGGCTACGGCCTGGCGAACTTCTCCGTCGGCCTGCGCAAGGACCTCGGCGACGGCCAGCTGGACGCCTCGGTCTGGCTGAAGAACGCCTTCGACAAGGACTACTACCTGGCCGCCTTCGCCAGCATCAACGGCTCCTACACCGCCTCGGTGGGGCAGCCGCGGACCCTGGGCGCGTCGGTTCGCTACGACTTCTGATCCCCATCCGCCGCGTCTTTGGCGCGGCGCTATTGCCACAGCAAGAGGACGATGAGATGAGCAATGCAGCACAAGCCATTCAGCAAGACCTGGCCCACCTGGACATCCACCCGGTAGCCGGGCGCATCGGCGCGGAAATTCGCGGCGTGACGCTTTCCGGTGATCTCGACGCCGCCACCATCGAGGCCATCCAGGCTGCGCTGGTGCAGCACAAGGTGATCTTCTTCCGTGGCCAGACCCAGCTCGACGACCAAGGCCAGGAAGCCTTCGCCAAGCTGCTCGGCGAGCCGGTGGCGCACCCCACCGTGCCGGTGCAGGAAGGCACCCATTACCTGCTCGAACTGGACGGCGCCCAGGGCCGCCGCGCCAACTCCTGGCACACCGACGTGACCTTCGTCGACGCCTATCCCAAGGCTTCGATCCTGCGCAACGTGGTGGCACCGGAGTCTGGCGGCGATACCGTCTGGGCCAACACGGCCAGCGCCTACGACGACCTGACACCGGAGCTGAAGGCGCTGGCCGACTCGCTCTGGGCCGTGCACAGCAACGAATACGACTATGCCAGCGTGCGCCCGAACGTCGACCCGGCGCGCCTGGAGGAATACCGCAAGGTGTTCACCTCCACCGTCTACGAGACCGAGCACCCGGTGGTGCGCGTGCACCCCATCAGCGGTGAGAAGACGCTGCTGCTGGGGCACTTCGTCAAGCGCCTGAAGGGCCTGTCACAGCACGACTCCGCGCACCTGTTCGCCGTGCTGCAGAGCCACGTCACCCGCCTGGAAAACACCGTGCGCTGGCGCTGGCAGCCGGGCGACGTGGCCATCTGGGACAACCGCGCGACCCAGCACTACGCCGTCGACGACTACGGCACCCAGCCGCGCATCGTGCGCCGCGTGACGCTCAGCGGCGAAGTGCCGGTGGGCGTCGACGGGCAGCGCAGCCGGACGATCAAGAAGGTTTGAGCCTTTTCCCAGAGCCCCTCACCCCCGCCCTCTCCCAGTGGGAGAGGGAGTAGATCGGCGCAACGGGATGCCCCGCTGCATCGGACTGCCCCCTCTGCCTCCGGGACAGGGTTGGGGTGAGGCAAGCCGCAAACTCAGGATTCTCGAGATGACCCAATCCAACGCCGTACAACAACCCACCCCCGAACCCTTCGCCATCGTCCCCCTCGACGCCCCGCTGGGCGCCGAAGTGCGCGGCCTCGACGCCCGCGAGCCGCTGACGCCGGAACAGATCCTGGCGATCAGGCAGGCGCACCGCGAGCACCACATCCTGATCTTCAAGGACCAGCAACTCGACGATCAGCAGTACCTGCGCTTCGCCACCCTGTTCGGCGCGGTGTTCCAGCCGCCGGCAGATGTGCCGGTGCTGTCCTCCGGCGCCGACGGCAAGGCCCCGGACATCGTCAAGGTGGCCAACACCGAAGACGGCGAACTGGGCAACTTCGCCCTGCCGGCCCACGTCGACCACCAGTGGACCCCGGTGCCCTCTTCCGGCTCCTTCCTCTACGCGCTGGAGGTGCCCAGGACCGGCGGCGAAACCCAGTTCACCAACCTCGCCCGCGCCTACGAAACACTGGACGAGGCAACCCGCGCCGAGATCGATCCGCTGCGCCTGATCAATTACAACCCGTTCATCCGCCTGAAGAGCGGCGGCTACAACGGCACCTTCGTGCGCTACCGCACGCCGGACATCGAGCCGATCCAGGGCACCGAACATCCGCTGGTGCGTACCCATCCGGAAAACGGCAAGCGCGTACTGTTCCTCTCCGTGCACACCGAGGTGGAAATCCCCGGCGCCGATCCGCAGCAGGGCGCCGCGCTGGTGGAGAGACTGCGCGAGCACCTGCAGAAGCCCGAGCTGATCTACAGCCACAAATGGTCGGTGGGCGACATCGTCTGGTGGGACAACCAGGCCGTGCTGCATGGTCGCAATGCCTTCCCGGCCAGCGAGAAGCGGCGCCTGAAGCGCATCAGCCTGAGCGGCAGCCGGCCGTTCTGAAGCCAACGTAGGGCGCATAACCTGGAACAGGTTATCCGCCACCCCATGCACAGTGGATAACGCAGGCGCGTTATCCACCCTACGGAACGGGGATATCTTCGCCAGGACTTGCCCTCACCCCAGCCCTCTCCCAGAGGGAGAGGGAGCCATTCGGTGCGATTGGGAGCAACGAAGTCAGCCGGCGAGCGACGATCTCTTCACCGCTCAGGACAGTACCCTCTCCCGCTTGCGGGAGAGGGTTAGGGGCCTTGGGTTTTGTAGGAGCGAGCTTGCTCGCGAACGGATTACCCGGACGCGGCGGAATCAAGCGGTTCGCGAGCAAGCTCGCTCCTACGAAAAGCCGTACGCCTCCTGCTGACGGCGCTTTCTATGCTTATGCGAAATCGTTTCTTGTCCTGAATCAGCTATTCCTTTTATAGTTTCGGCAACTCGTCATAACAAGTTATGAACTATGGCCGAACTACTCCCCCTCTCCCCCGTTCCCCTGTACAGCCAGCTCAAGGAAATCCTCCGCACGCGCATCCTCGACGGCACCTATCCGCCGCTCAGCCGCATGCCGTCCGAGGCCGAGCTGGGCAAGGCCTTCGAGGTCAGCCGGATTACCGTGCGCCAGGCGCTGGGCGACCTGCAGAAGGAAGGGCTGATCTTCAAGATCCACGGCAAGGGCACCTTCGTCGCCAAGCCCAAGGCGTTCCAGAACGTCAGCACCCTGCAGGGCCTGGGCGAATCCATGACCCAGCGCGGCTACGAGGTGATCAACCGCCTGCGCAGCTTCAAGAGCGTGCCCGCCAACGCCCAGGTCGCCGCGCGGCTGCAGGTGGCCGAGGGCGAGAACGTCGTGCAGATCAAGCGCGCCCGCCTGGTCAACCGTGAGCTGGTATCGCTGGAAATCACCTGGCTGCCCGAGGCCGTCGGCAAGCGGCTGGAAAAGGCCGACCTGGTCAGCCGCGACATCTTCCTGATCCTGGAAAACGACTGCGCCCTGCCCCTGGGCCATGCCGACCTCGCCATCGACGCCATCCTCGCCGACGCCGAACTGGCCCGCGCGCTGGAGGTGGAAGAAGGCTCGCCGGTGATGCGTATCGAACGCCTGACCCACACCGCCGACGGCGCGCCGCTGGACTACGAACACCTCTACTACCGCGGCGACGCCTTCCAGTACCGCCTGCGCATCGACCGCCACAAGGGACATCAGCAATGACCCAGTTCGATCTCTCCCAGATCCCCGAGGACAAGCAACTCGCCTACGACATCGTGGTGATCGGCGGCGGCACCGCCGGGCCGATGGCCGCGATCAAGGCCAAGGAAGCCAACCGCGAGCTGCGCGTGCTGCTGGTGGACAAGGCCAACGTCAAGCGCAGCGGCGCCATCAGCATGGGCATGGACGGCCTGAACAACGCCATCATCCCCGGCCACGCCACGCCCGAGCAGTACACCAAGGAAATTACCGTCGCCAACGACGGCATCGTCAACCAGGCGGCGGTCTATACGTACGCCACCCACAGCTTCGAGACCCTGCAGCAGCTGGACCGCTGGGGCGTGAAGTTCGAGAAGGACGAGGTCGGCGACTACGCGGTGAAGAAGGTCCACCACATGGGCGCCTACGTGCTGCCCATGCCCGAGGGCCACGACATCAAGAAGGTGCTGTACCGCCAGCTCAAGCGCGCACGCATCGAGATCACCAACCGCCTGGTGGTCACTCGCCTGCTCACCGATGGAGAAGGCGCGGTCAACGGCCTGCTCGGCTTCGACTGCCGCACCGCGCAGTTCCAGGTGATCCGCGCCAAGGCCGTGGTCCTCGCCTGCGGCGCCGCCGGGCGCCTGGGCCTGCCCTCGTCCGGCTACCTGATGGGCACCTACGAGAACCCCACCAATGCCGGCGACGGCTACGCCATGGCCTACCACGCGGGCGCGGAACTCTCGAACCTGGAGTGCTTCCAGATCAACCCGCTGATCAAGGACTACAACGGCCCGGCCTGCGCCTACGTCACCGGCCCGCTGGGCGGCTACACCGCCAACAGCAAGGGCGAGCGCTTCATCGAGTGCGACTACTGGAGCGGCCAGATGATGTGGGAGTTCCATCAGGAACTCGAAGGCGGCAACGGCCCGGTGTTCCTCAAACTGGATCACCTCGCCGAGGAAACCATCCAGACCATCGAGGAAATCCTCCACAGCAACGAACGACCCAGCCGCGGCCAGTTCCACGCCAACCGTGGCACCGACTACCGCCAGCAGATGGTGGAGATGCACATCTCCGAGATCGGCTTCTGCTCCGGCCATTCGGCCTCGGGCGTGTGGGTCAACGAGAAGGCCGAGACCAGCGTCAAGGGCCTGTACTCGGCCGGCGACATGGCTGCCGTGCCGCACAACTACATGCTTGGCGCCTTTACCTACGGCTGGTTCGCTGGGGCCAATGCCGCGCAATACGTGGCCGGCCGCGAGTTCAGCGAGGTGGATGCCGCCCAGGTCGAGCGCGAGCGCGAACGCGTCTTCGCCCCTTTGAAACGCGAGCACGGCCTGCCGCCGGCACAGGTGGAGTACAAGCTGCGGCGCATGGTCAACGACTACCTGCAGCCGCCCAAGGTGACGAAGAAGATGGAGATCGGCCTGCAGCGCTTCGCCGAGATCGCCCGCGACCTCGACCAACTCAAGGCCAGCAACCCGCACGAACTGATGCGCGCCATGGAAGTCAGCGTGATCCGCGACTGCGCCGAAATGGCCGCCCGCGCTTCGCTGTTCCGTACCGAGAGCCGCTGGGGCCTGTATCACCACCGTGTGGATTACCCGCTGCGCAACGACGCCGACTGGTTCTGTCATGCGCACCTGAAAAAAGGTGACGACGGCGAGATGACCAGTTTCAAGAAGCCCATCGAGCCTTATGTGATCGCGCTGGATGAGGATGAGCAGCAGGCTTACGAGAAGCTGCGGGTGAAGAGCGAGGCGGCTTGAGATTTTCTCTCACTGAAGCCCCCTCACCCCAGCCCTCTCCCAGGGGGAGAGGGAGCCGTTTGGCACGATTGGCGACGACGGAATCAGCCGTCGAACGCCAATTTCTTCACCGCTCAGGACAGTCCCCTCTCCCTCTGGGAGAGGGTTAGGGTGAGGGAAGGCCCGACAGCCCAGAACCACCGAACAGAATCAGCCCGCCGCCAAGACGGCCGGCAAGCAACACGATGAGGACCGCGTGCAATGGCCTACCAACCCCAGGAAATCTTCTTCCGCTCCAGCGCCCCGGTAACGGTGGACGAAGACAAGTGCATCGCCGACAAGGGCTGCACCGTCTGCGTCGAGGTCTGCCCGATGGACCTGCTGGCGATCAACCCCGCCACCCAGAAGGCCTTCATGGCCTTCGACGAATGCTGGTACTGCATGCCCTGCGAGAAGGACTGCCCGACCGGTGCGGTGCGCGTGGAGATTCCCTACCTCCTGCGCTGATCCAGCAGTCGCACCGGCTCCCGTAGGATGGCGTGGAGCGCAGCGATACCCATCAATCCAATAAGAAACGCCATCCGGCCCCACCGCCGGACGCCTGATGCACCGCCCCTCGTTTCCCACCGCAAGGCCTGCGGCGGAGACGATTCCAACACTCATGATTCGAGGGGAACTCCCATGACCTTGCGCACCACCCTGGCCGGCCTCGCGCTCGCCATTGCCAGTATCACCGCCCACGGCGAGACCATCCGCGTCGCCATCGGCACCCAGGACACCACCATCAACTGCGCCGCCGGCGGCCTGCTGATCCGCGAACTCGGCCTGCTCGACAAGTACCTGCCGCACGACGGCAAGTACCAGGACGCGCAGTACGACGTGCAGTGGAAGAACTTCACCAGCGGCGCGCCGCTAACCAACGAGATGCTCGCCGGCAAGCTCGACTTCGGCGCCATGGCCGATTTCCCCGGCTCGCTCAACGGCGTCGCCCACGAGGCCGCCGGCAAGCGCAGCCTGTTCATCAGCGTGCTCTCGGGGAGCATCGAGGGCAGCGGCAACGGCATCGTCGTCCCGGCCTCGTCCAAGGTGCAATCGCTGGCCGAGCTCAAGGGCCAGACCATCTCCGTGCCCTTCGCCTCCACCGCCCACGGCCTGCTGCTGCGCGCCATCGCCGCGCAAGGCTGGGACCCGGAGAAGGACGTGACCATCATTGCGCAGCCGCCGGAAGTCGCCGGCTCCGCCCTGCAGGCCAACAAGATCGCCGCCCACGCCGACTTCGTGCCCTTCGCCGAGCTGTTCGAAAGCCGTGGCATCGCCCGCAAGATCTACGACGGTTCCCAGGCCAAGGCGCCGACCTTCCATGGCGCGCTGGTGGAAGCCGACTACGCGCAGCAGTACCCGGAAATCGTCGAGGCCTACCTGCGCGCCACCTACGAAGCCAACCAACTGCTGGCGAAAGACCCGGAGAAATACAGCGAGCTGATCGAGAAGGTCGCCGGCATTCCCGCCGAAGTGAACTACCTGTTCCACGGCCCGCTCGGCCTGCAGACCCGCGACCTGACCTGGAAGCCCGAATACCGGCAGGCCGTCACCACCGCCATCGACACCCTGAAGCTGCTGAAGAAAGCCGACCGCGGCCTGAACGTCGAGCAGTTCGTCGACGACCGCTACATCCGCGCCGCCTTCAAGGCCTCCGGCGCCGACTACGACGCTGCGCTGAAGAACTACGCGCAGCAGCCGTTGCTGGGTAACGACGCTCTGACCAACAAGCCGATCAGCGATACGCGCAAGGTCGCGCAGATCTGGGTGCGCGGCGAAGCGAAAGTGCGCAGCTACGCGACCGCCAGGGAAGCGCTGGGGCAACTCGCCGAACTGAAGCAGCAAGGCAAGGACATCCGCGCGGTCTACGCCCAGGCCAGCGACAGCGGCATCAAGCTGCTGGCCAGCCAGGCCTGGTTCGTACGTGGCAAGGACGGCGCGCTGGACGCCTTCCTGCTGCACGAACAGGCCGACGCCTTCGCCCGCCAGCACGGTGGGGAAGTCGCCGACTTCGCCGCTGCCAGCCAGCAGGCGGTCGCCAGCCGCTGAGGTGCAGCCCCGGTGCCGCGCGCACCGGGGCTCGACGGAGAACGATGATGAACACCACCACCCTCACCCGCTGGAGCCTGCGCCTGGCCTCGCTGCTGGTCTGCCTGGCGTTCTGGCAGGTGCTCAGCGCGCGCCACGTGAACCTCGGCGTGGTCACCTTCGCCAACGTGCCCGGCCCGCGTGATGTGCTGGAAGCGGCCTGGAACCTGGCGCAGTCGAGCAAACTCGGTCGCCACCTGGGCAGCAGCCTGCTGCGGGTACTCGCCGGTTACCTGCTGGCGGCCTTCGCCGGCATCGCCCTGGGGTTGCTCATCGGCCGTGGCCGCTGGGCACGCGACAGCCTGCTGCCGCCGCTGGAAGTGCTGCGGCCGATCCCGGCGGTGGCGTGGATACCGCTGGCGATCCTGATGTTCCCCAGCTCCGAGCTGTCGATGATCTTCATCACCTTCACCGGTGCGCTGTTCCCCATCCTGCTCAACACCATCCACGGCGTGGAAGCGGTCGATCCGCGCCTGCTCGCCTCCGCCCGCAGCCTCGGCGCCGGGCGCCTGGCGCTGCTGCGCGAGGTGGTGCTGCCGGGTGCTGCGCCGAGCATCGTCACCGGCCTGGCCATCGGCATGGGCACCTCGTGGTTCTGCCTGGTGACCGCCGAAATGATCTCCGGGCAATGGGGCATCGGCTACTACACCTGGGAGTCGTACACCTTGCAGAACTACCCCGACATCGTCGTCGGCATGCTGCTGATCGGCGTGCTCGGCATGGCCAGCAGCCTGCTGGTGCGCCAGCTCGGCAGCCTCGTCACACCCTGGCAACGCCAGGCCGGAGGCAAGCCATGACGCTGCCTGCCAGTGCGCCGGGGCGCGTGCGTGTCGATGGCCTGTCGATCCATCTCGGCAGCGGCCGCGACGCCTTCGAGGCCGTGCAGTCCCTGAGCTTCGCCATCGAGCCCGGTGAATTCGTCTGCGTGCTCGGCCCCTCCGGCTGCGGCAAGTCCACCCTGCTCGGTGCCCTTGCCGGCCACCTGGCGCCCAGCGCCGGCAAGCTGGAAGTGGACGGTGGTCCTGTCGCCGGCCCCTCGCCCGAGCGCGGCATGGTGTTCCAGCACCACACCCTGCTGCCCTGGCGGCGCGTGCGCGACAACGTCGCCTTCGGCCTGAAGATGCGCGGCGTGCCCCGCGCGGAACGCCATCGTCAGGCCGACGAGATGCTCCAGCTGGTGGGCCTCAACGGCTTCGCCAATCGCTGGCCGTCGCAGCTCTCCGGCGGCATGCAGCAACGCGTGGAAATCGCCCGCGTGCTGATCAACCAGCCGCGCCTGCTGCTGATGGACGAACCCTTCGGCGCCCTCGACGCGCAGACGCGGATGATGATGCAGGAACTGCTGCTGGACATCTGGACGCGCCTGCGCACCAGCGTGCTGTTCATCACCCACGATATCGACGAGGCGCTGTTCCTCGCCGATCGCATTCTGGTGATGAGTCCGCGCCCCGGACGCATCCTCGAAGACATTCGCCTCGACTTCCCACGCCCGCGCCACGCCGACCTGCTCACCAGCGCGGAATTCTCCCGGCTCAAGCGCCACTGCCTGGAACTGCTGCGCCACGAAGACGGCCGCCAGCTGCCACGCCTGACGCCACTGGGCCTGCCCACTCCACAACGGATACCGCGATTCGCCATATGACTGCCTTCAATCACAGCACAGACAACCCCGACATCCTCGACCTGCAACCGCGTCTGCAGGACGCCGACGCCGGCGTGCGCCGCATCGCCCTGATCGAGCTGGCCGACCTCGAAGACCCCGATGGACTGCCCTGGCTCGCCCACGCGCTGACCCATGACGACGCCGCCAGCGTGCGTGCCGAAGCCGCACGCCTGCTGGAAGCCTGGGAAGAGCCCGACGTCGTGGACGCGCTCTGCCAGGCCCTTGCCGACGGCGACGAAGATGTGCGCGAGGCTGCCGCCCAGAGCCTCAGCGAGCTGAAGACCGCCGAGGCCGGCGTACGCCTGCTGCCCTGGGCAACGCACAGCGAAATCTTCGTCCGCCGCAGCGCCCTGCGCGCCTTGCGCGAACTGCGCCTGGAAGCCGCCGCCGAACCGGCGCTCACTGCGCTGCAGGACACCGACGCCGGCGTGCGCCGCGAAGCCGTGGGCATCCTCGGCTGGCTCAAACGCACCGACGCCCTGCCGCACCTGGCGCGCCTGACCCGCGACGACCCGGACGCCGAGGTCCGCCGCGCGGCCGCCGGCGCCCTGGGTCTGGCGATCGACGCCAGCGTGCTGCCAGCCTTGCAGGCCGCCCTGGCCGATGCCGCCTGGCAAGTGCGCGAGGAAGCCGCCGGCACCCTCGGCAAGCTGGCCCTGCCCGAAGCCGGCGAAGCCCTGGTGCAGGCACTGGAAGACGACTTCTGGCAGGTTCGCCTGCGCGCCGCCCGTTCTCTGGGCAAGCTGCGCTACCTGCCGGCGCTGGAGGGTTTGAAGGTTGTGCTCGGCCACGGCATCAGCAACCTGCGCAAGGAAGCCGCGCTGGCCCTGGGCGAGCTGGGCAGCGGCGATGCCATCGACACCCTGCGCAACGCCGAGCAGGACGGCGACCCGGAAGTCCGCAAGGCCGTGCGCATCGCCCTCGCTCAACTCGGACAGCACACATGAACACGCCGGTCGCGCTGCATCGTTCCAGCACAGACGGCGAACTGCGCATCCGCTGGGATGACGGCGTCGAGCAATGCATTGCCTTCACCCGCCTGCGCGGCGCCTGCCCCTGCTCGCAATGCCGGGCAGCGCGGCTGCACGGCCGCATCGAGCTGGTGCAGGCCGGCGTAGCCCTGCAACAGCTGAACCTGCAGGGCTACGGCGTGCAATTGGTGTTCGACGACGGCCATGACCGCGGGATCTACCCCTGGGACTATCTCCGCAGCCTGGCCTGAATCCGCACGGGCCGGCACACAGATGACGCGCTGCCGCATCCAATCTGGCGCGCAGGAACATGCCGCGCGGCGGCAGGGTGATTAGCGTTCGCAGCATACCCACAAGAACGTCAACCACCGAGCGTCATTCATCATGCATCCATCGCTTTCCCAACGCGTCATCGCCATCACCGGAGCCTTCGGCAACCTCGGTGCGGCGCTGGCCAACCAGGCCGCCGCAGCCGGCGCACAGCTTGTGCTGATCGACCGGGCCGAAGCACCGCCCGCGGACTTCCGCGCGCCCGACGGCGCCCTGCTGCTGACCGCTATCGACCTCGCCTCGCTGGCCGACGCCCAGGCCGCAGCGCGCCGGATCGACGAACGCTTCGGCCGGCTCGACGCGCTGGTGAACGTCGCCGGTGGCTTTGCCTGGCAAACCCTGGCCGAAGGCGATGTCGAGTGCTGGGATCGCCTCTACACCCTCAACCTGCGCACAGCCCTGTGCGCCTGCCAGGCGCTGCTGCCGCTGATTCGCCGGTCCGCCGCCGGGCGCATCGTCAACCTCGGCGCCGGCGCAGCCAGCCGCGCCGGCTTCGGCATGGGCGCCTACGCCGCCTCCAAGGCCGGCGTGCTGCGCCTGACCGAAAGCCTCGCCGAGGAACTCAAGGACCAGGGCGTCACGGTCAACGCGGTACTGCCGAGCATCATCGACACGCCGCAGAACCGCGCCGCCATGCCCGAGGCGGACTTCGGCCGCTGGGTCACGGCCGAACAACTGGCGGGGGTGATCCTCTTCCTGCTCAGCGATGCGGCCGCCGCCATCACCGGCGCCGGGATTCCGGTCAGCGGCCGCGTCTGAGCGTGCCGACGGACGCCGCTGGCTTCGGCGGCGCCCGACTTGCTAGATTGCACCCGCTCTCCAACCGGACCACCGGATCGTCCCACACGCCATGCATCCTGCCACCGCCAGCGCCGCCTTCGTCAACCACGTGCTGAACACCGCCGAGCAATACGGCTGTGACGGCGAACTGCTGCTGAACGAAATCGGCCTGCAACGCGAGCGCCTCGCCGACCCGATCCTGCGCATCCCCATGCACCAGCTGCGGGCCCTGCTGGAGCTGGCGGTGCGCATGAGCGGCCTGCCGCACTTCGGCCTGCTGGTCGGCGCAGCGGTACGCCCCGGCAGCTACGGCGTGCTGGGGGCGGTGTCGATGACCAGCGCGACGCTGGGCGAGTCCATGAGCATGATCCGGCGCTTCGGCAAGATCGTCTTCGACAGCCCGTCGAGCCAGACGCATATCGTCATCGGCGACGGCCGGGTACTGCTGGAGGACCAGCGCATCACCGAGCTGGAACCCTACTGCGCCTGCCAGCAGGACGCCGTGCTGGCGGGCTGGACGGCGTTCGGCCGCTGGCTGATCGGCAGCAGCGCAGCGCTGCTGGAAGTGCAGATGATTCACCCAGCGCAGGGCGACGCCGCCCTCTACGACGAGTTCTTCGGCTGCCCCGTGCAGTTCAACGCCCCGCGCAACGCACTGGTTTTCCCCGAGGCGATGCTCGCCGCGCGCATCCAGGGCGCCGACCCGCGCACCCACAAGAGCCTGCTGCTGGAGGCGGACCTGCAACTGGGCCGCTCCTACGCGCCGCTCTCGGTGATCGGGCGGCTGCGGGCGCTGCTGATCGAGCACATGCCCGGCGGCGAAGTCAGCCTGGATGGGCTGGCCAGCGAACTGGCCATGTCGCCACGCACCCTGCAGCGCAAGCTGGCCGCCGAAGGCGAAAGTTTCTCCCAGGTGCTGGAAACCATGCGCATGGAACTGGCCGATCATTACCTGCGGCGTACCGACTCCAGCGTCATGGAGATTGCCCTGATGCTCGGCTTCTCCCAGGCCAGCGCCTTCAGCCACGCCTTCCGCCAGTCTCGCGGCATCTCCCCGGCAGACTTCCGCAAGACCCTGCGCGCCGGCTGATCACCCCGCCCTTTGTAGGAGCGAGCTTGCTCGCGAACCGCTCTCCTGAGATGCCGTGCAAGGCTCGGCAGAACGTAGGGCGCATAACGCCCCAGGCGTCATCCGCCGGCCTGTTTGCGTTGTGTGCATGAACATCGGCGGATAACCGCAAACGGTTATCCGCCCTACGCGAGTCAACCCACCAAGCCGCTATACCGCGTCATAAATCCTCCGAATTCCGCGATGATTGACGTCACGCAACATGCGCACTGGCGCCCTGCATCACGCCCGCCCTGGCGCATCGCGTTAGCCTCCGTGCAACAAAAAAAGGAGGCAGAAACATGCCCAACATGATCGTCTACGCCGTGCCGGCGTTCCTTGTGCTGCTGCTGGTCGAACTGCTCTGGAGCGTCTGGCGACGGCGGCAGACCTTCGCTCTCTCCGACAGCCTGTCGAGCGCGTCGCTGGGGCTCAGCGGCCAGGTGGTCAACCTGTTCGTGCGCGCCATGAACTTCGGCATCTACCTGCTGGCCTACCAGTACCTGGCGCTGTTCGACCTCTCCACCTCGCAGTGGTGGGTCTGGGTCATCGGCCTGCTCGGCTACGACTTCTGCTACTACTGGCACCACCGCATGGGCCACGAGGTCAACCTGGTCTGGGCGTCCCACGTGGTGCACCACTCCAGCGAGGAATTCAATTACTCCACGGCGTTGCGCCAGACCAGCACGGGCTTCCTCACCAACTGGTTGTTCTATTGGCCGCTGGCGCTGATCGGCATTCCGCCGAGCGTGTTCATCGTCGCCGGGGCGGTGATCCTCGGCTACCAGTTCTGGATTCACACCCGCCACATCGGCAGCCTCGGCTGGTTCGACCAGTGCTTCGCCTCGCCGTCCAACCACCGCGTGCACCACGGCCAGAACGCCTACTGCGTGGACAAGAATTACGGCGGCGTGCTGATGCTCTGGGACCATCTGTTCGGCACCTTCGCCAAGGAGCGCCCGGCGTCGGAGGAGCCGATCATCTATGGCATCCACGGCCAGCTGAAAACCTTCGACCCGCTCAAGGCGAACCTCCACAAGTACCGTGACCTGCTCGCCGATGCCCGCCTGGCCGATAACTGGAAAGACCGAATTCGCGTCTGGTTCGCCCGCCCCGGCTGGCGCCCGGCCGCCGCCGAGCGCCTGGATCCGAAACCGCCCCACGACATCACTGCATTCCGTATCTACCGCCCGCGCATCTCCGCCGCCACGGCCTTCTATTGCCTGCTGCAGATGCTCCTGCTGATGGCGCTGGGCATGGGCTTCCTGGCCTTCGCCTACCAGTTGCCGCTGGCCTGGAAAATCGTCGGTGCGCTGTGGATCATCGCCTCGCTGTGGGTGCTCGGCCGCAGCCTGGAAGGGGCTTCCGGGAATGGTCGCTGGCAGTTGCTGTGGCTGTGTTCGCTGGCGATTCCGGCGGCCATCGGCCACCTGCAATGGGGCCTGCCGGTAGCCTGGGCAGTAGCGCTGTTCTTCGCCGCGACACTGACCCTGTTCGGCATGCTGCTGCGTTCGCTGCGCCAGTCCGCCACCCTGGAGGTGTGAGATGAACTCCAGCGTGCTCTGCGAACTGTTGTTGTGCGCCGCCAGCCTGTGGGCCGCAGTGGACAGCCTGAAGCATGCGCACGGATGGCGCGCCGGCGGATTCGCCCTGATCGCCGTCACCGCGCTGCTCGGCGCGCTGGTCTATGGCGGACTGGAGACGGCACGACCGGCGCACCAGACCATGACCGGCATTTCCGCACGCATCGGCCTGCTGTTCATCGCCATCGGCAGCCTGCACGGCGCGCCCCGCCATCTGCTGCTCGCCGCCCTCGCCGCGCTGATGCTCTGGTTGCCGGACAACCTGGCGCTGCTCGGCAACCTGCTGGCACTGCTCGCCATCGCTTGGCCCGGCCGCTCGCAGCGCTGGCCGCTGGCAATCGCCGGCGCCCTGCTGTTCGTCCTCGCCGGGCTGGGCATTGCCGGCCGTGGCGAATGGTGGGGCATCCCGCGCGTGGACCTCTATCACCTCACGCTGCTGCTGGCGACGCTGTGCTGGACGCTGGCACGGCTGCGCGGCACGCGCTGGCTGCCTGGCACGCCAGCTTCCCTGGTCCGCTGAGCGCAGGGCCGCCCACCACCGGAGAACCACATCCGGCGTGAACGCAACACGCCCATTTGCCTTCGCAGAGCACTATCCGAAGGGGCGCCGCCACGAGGCCCCATCTGATGACACACACAATAAGAACCAGTCGTTGGAGTAGCCTCACATGACCACCAGATCCCGCAAGCGTCGCTTGCAGACCGGGTCCGCCTTTGCCTGCGTTTTACCCCTGATGCTCAGCGGCCAGTCGAAGGCCGTCGAGTTCAGTTTCCTCGACAACCAGCTCAGCGGTTCGCTGGACACCACCGTGTCCTACGGCGCGCTGTGGCGCGTGCAAGGTCAGGACAAGACCAACAACGACGTCAACAGCAACGACGGCAACCGCAACTTCAGCACGGGGCTGGCCTCGGAGGTGTACAAGATCACCTCCGACCTGGAGGCCACCTACCAGAATTACGGCCTGTTCATGCGCGGCTCGGCGTTCTACGACACGCAGATCATGGACAAGCGCAACGACTACTACGACCACAACGAACCGCCACAGCCCAGCCAGAGCTACCCGCACAACGACCATTTCACCGACGCCACCCGCGACACCGCCGGGCACCGCGCGGAAATCCTCGACGCCTACCTCTACGGTAACTGGGATATCGCCGACCATCCGCTGAGCGCGCGCCTGGGCAACCAGGTCTTCAACTGGGGCGAAGGCGTGTTCTACCGCGGCGGCATCAACACCACCAACCCGGTGGACGCCGCCAAGTTCCGCCTGCCGGGCTCCGAGCTCAAGGAAGTGCTGATGCCGGTGGAGGCGGTCAGTTTCAATATCGGCCTCACCGACAACCTGTCGATGGACGCCTTCTACCAGTGGAACTGGAAGGAAACCCGCCTCGATCCGGCCGGCACCTTCTTCTCCGAGACCGATCTCTTCGCCGATGGCGGCAACACCGGCTACACGCGGGTGAAGGCACTGTCCGACCCGACCTTCCAGAGCCTCTACCCGATGCTCTCGGCCAGCCATTTCGCCGGCCTGCAGGGTACCGACTACCTGGACCAGAACGGCTACTTCAAGGTCAGTCACATCGGCAAGGACATCAACGCGAAGAACGACTGCCAGTTCGGCGTGGCCTTCCACTACATCGCCGAGCAGCTCAACTCCACCGAATTCGGCTTCTACTTCGTCAACTACCACGCCAAGGACCCGGTGATCTACGCCGATCTGAACCAGAGCTACGCCGGACTGGACATGGACCAGCTGGCCCGGCTGGTCGGCTCGCCGTCCTACGACGCACTGGTGCAGAGCGGTGGGCCGATGCTCGGCCTGATCAACGCCGCCGCGGCGGTGGACATGGCCAACCAGGCCAACGCCCGCCGCGAGTACGTCGAGAACATCCGCATGTATGGGCTGAGCTTCAACACCACGCTGGGCGACGCCTCGCTGTTCGGCGAGATCGCCTACCGACCCAACCTGCCCATTGGTGTGGCGACCACCAACGACCTGCTCGGCGACATGCTCGCCCAGGCCGGCAAGATCGCCGACGGGCAGAAGGTCAATGTCGGCGGGCAGATGGTCGGCCTCGGCGGAGCGGTGCACGACTACGAGCGCGTGGAATCCTTCAACAGCTCGCTGGGGACGATCTACAACTTCGGCCCGTCGCTGTCCTTCGACTCCTTCATGGGCGTGTTCGAGGTCGCCGCCGAGCAGCTGCGCGGCAGCAGCCTGCAATACACCGCCTATGACGGCAGCACCCGCTACTACTCCGGGCGCAGCAACGGCGCGTACGTTTCCGGTTTCGACCGCAGCGACCAGGTCAACCGCAATGCCTACGGCGCCACCCTGCTGCTGACCGGTACCTGGAACGACGTGTTCGCCGGGGTCAACCTCTCGCCCTACGCCGTCTACAAGGACGACTTCAGCGGCAACTCGCAGCAGGCCGGCAACTTCATCGCCGGGCGCAAGGCCTACACCCTGGGCCTCAAGGCGACCTACCTGAACAGCCTGGAAGCCGAGCTGCAGTACACCGAGTTCTACGGCGCCGGGCAGGAAAACGCCGCCCGCGACCGCGACAACGTCGGCTTCAACGTCAAGTACTCCTTCTGAGCGGAGATTCACCATGGGCAACATCCGTACCCTAGCCGGCGCTATCGCGCTGGCCCTGTCCTCCAGCGCTGCGCTGGCGGCGGTTTCCCCGCAGGAAGCGGCCAGGCTGCAATCCACCCTCACGCCGCTGGGCGCGGACAAGGCCGGCAACGCCGCCGGCAGCATCCCCTCCTGGACCGGCGGCATCACCCAGGCCCCGGCCGGCTTCAAGCCCGGCCAGCATCCCATTGACCCGTACGCGGCGGACAAACCGCTGTTCACCATCACCAGGGCCAACCTCGAGCAGTACAAGGCCAACCTCACGCCCGGCCAGTTGGCGATGTTCAACAACTACCCGGACACCTTCCAGATTCCGGTATACCCGACCCGCCGCAGCGGTTCGGCGCCGCAATGGGTCTACGACAACACCCTGAAGAACGCCACCACGGCCAAACTGGCGGAGAACGGCAACGGCTTCGTCGATGCCTTCGGCGGCATTCCCTTCCCGATTCCGCAGAGCGGCGTGGAAGCGGTGTGGAACCACATCGCCCGCTATCGCGGCACCTTCATCGTGCGCCGCTCCGCCGAGGCCGCCGTGCAGCGCAACGGCGACTACTCGCCGGTGGTCACCCAGCAGGAAGCGCTGTTCAAGTACTACCAGCCGGGCGGCAACTTCGAAGGTCTGGGCAACCGCATGTTCTACTTCCTCGCCTTCACCAAGAGCCCGGCGCGCCTGGCTGGCAGCGCCGCGCTGGTGCACGAGACACTGGACCAGGTGAAGGAACCGCGCCAGGCCTGGGCCTACAACGCCGGCCAGCGCCGCGTGCGGCGCGCGCCGAGCCTGGCGTATGACACGCCCATCGCCTCCTCCGATGGCCTGCGCACCGCCGACGACACCGATCTGTACAACGGCGCGCCGGACCGCTACGACTGGAAGCTGCTGGGCAAGAAGGAGGTCTACATCCCCTACAACAACTTCCGCCTGGCCAGCGCCGAGGTGAAGTACAAGGACCTGCTCACGCCCAACCACCTCAACCCGCAGTACACCCGTTACGAACTGCACCGCGTGTGGGTGGTGGAAGGCACGCTGAAGCCGGGCGCGCGGCATATCTACTCCAAGCGCGTGCTGTTCCTCGACGAGGACAGCTGGGGCGCCGCCGAGGTGGACCAGTACGACGGCCGAGGCGAGCTGTGGCGCGTATCGATGGCCTACCTGCGCAGCTACTACGAGCTGCCCACCACCTGGACCTCCATCGACGTCTTCCACGACCTGCAGGCGCGCCGCTACGTGGCGATGAACCTGGACAACGAAGAGCCGGCCAGCATCGACTTCACCCAGGCGCTGCCGGACGGCGAGTACTTCAGCCCGTCGGCCCTGCGTCGACGCGGCACCCGCTGACCCTCAGCCCATCGCGGGGCGCTCGGCCCCGCTTCCCCGCAAGGAAACCTGAACGATGTCCAGACCCGCCCTCACCCTCAACTGGTTCGGCTGCTACCTGATGCTGCTGGGCCTGGCGCTGATGCTGGTGCCCAACCTGCTGCTCGGCCTGTTCCACATCGCTGCCACGTCGGAGGTGTGGATACGGATCGTCGGCGTGCTGGCATTCAACATCGGCGTCTACTACCTCGCCGCCGCGCGCAGCGAATCGCGGCCGCTGTTTCTCGCCTCGGTGTATACCCGCGCGTTGGTGCTGGCCAGCTTCGCCGCCTTTGCCCTGCTGCAATTGTGCGAACCGATAGTGGTGCTGTTCGGCGCCGTGGACTTCTGCGGCGGCCTGTGGACGCTGCACGCCCTGCGCACGGAGAACAGCGCTCACGCCATCAGGAACTAGACTTGCTGCTTCCCCTGTCAGCCCTGGAGGTCGCCAGCATGCAACCTGTCACGCTCACGCTTGCCGCCTGCGTCCTGCTTCTGGGCGCCTCGGCCGGGTACGTCCACGCCGAGGGCGATGTCGCGAAGGACGTTCGCGACCTGCATCGCGATATCGACAAGGGCGTCGACCACGACGCCAAGGAGATCGACAAGGGCTACCAGCACGACAAGCACGAGGTGGAAAAGACCGATGACCACCTCGACAAGGAACGTCACAAGGAAGACAAGCACCTGGACAAGGAGATCAAGAAGGACCTCTGAACCTGCCTAGGACAGCGCGCCCTGCAGGTGCTGGATCACCCTCTCCACCGCCTGCTCCAGGCAGCCCTTGAAGAAGTGATCGGCGCCGGTATAGAGCAGCACTTCGCGCTGCTGCGGCCGCGCCCAGTCCAGCAGGTTGGCCAGCGGCGCCATTTCGTCCGCCTCACCGTGCAGCAGCAGGCAACCGGCCGGCACCGCCTGTGCTTCGTAGTCGCGGCCGCCGGGGACCGTTCCCACCGGCAAACCCATCAGCACTAGCGCTTGCGCCGCGGGCGACAGCTCGCTGGCAACGCGGGCGAACACATAAGCGCCGAAGGAAAAGCCCACCAGCGCCAACGGCAGGCCGGGATACTCGCTACGCAGATGCTCGATCACCGCCAGCATGTCCTGCGCCTCGCCGATGCCTTCGGCGTACTCGCCTTCACTGCCATCCACGCCACGGAAGCTCGGCCGCACGGTCAGCCAACCGGCTGCGCAGAGCTTGCGCGACAGGGTCAGCGGCACGCGATGTCGCGGGCTGCCGCCCAGCAGCGGCTGCGGATGGCTGATCAGCGCGACACCTTGCGGCGGCACACCCGGCCGGTCGATCAGCAGTTGCAGCTTGCCCACCGGGCCATCGATCAGTTGTGTGCGGCGCTCTTCTTCGGACATCGACTCTTCTCGCGGAACGGAAACGGAGCGCCGATTGTAGCGCCCCGCCCGCTCCCTTCAGCACCACAGCCTTGCAGTGGGCCGCACTCGTAGGGCGCATAACCTGCGCCGCCAGCCAACTAACGGCGGATAACGCTGGCGCGTTATGCGCTCTGCGAACCGGGAATACGTCAGGCCCTGTAGGAGCGAGCTTGCTCGCGAACCGCTTGAATCTGGAGCGGCCGGGCAATCCATTCGCGAGCAAGCTC
This sequence comes from Pseudomonas sp. GD03903, assembly GCF_029840045.1. Lineage (NCBI taxonomy): Bacteria > Pseudomonadati > Pseudomonadota > Gammaproteobacteria > Pseudomonadales > Pseudomonadaceae > Pseudomonas > Pseudomonas sp. GD03903. The sequence continues at coordinate 42,885 of NZ_JAOCBT010000023.1, forward strand.
GCTCCTACGAAGAGCTCCTAAGGCAGCACTCAGCAACGTGCTGCCTTGGCGTTACAGGATCGACAGCGGGTAATCGACGATCAGGCGGAACTCGTTGACGTCGCCTTCCACCTGGTCGGCATTACCCCGGTGGATCGCCTCGCGCAGGCGCAAGGACAGGTCCTTCGCCGGCCCGGACTGCACCACGTACCTGGCCTCCAGGTTGGTCTCGTGGTGCTTGCCATCCTCACCATAGCCATAGCCGCGGTACTGGCTGTCGGCAGCCATCTTCGTGCCGTCGATGCCGTGGCCGTTGACGTAGCGGGCCATGAAGCTCAGGCCGGGAATGCCGTAGGTGGCCATCGCCAGGTCATAGCGCAACTGCCAGGACTTCTCTTCCGGGCCGTTGAAGTCCGAGTACTGGATGGAGTTGGCGAGGAAGATCGAGTCGCCGGTGTCGCCGGGGCCGTTGACACCGAACGCCACGTAGTCGAACGGCGTATCGCCATGCACCTTCTGGTAGGCCAGCGTCAGGGTGTGGGCGGTGAGGAAGGTGTACGCGGCGGCGGCGGACCAGGTGGTGTTGCTGATCTCGCCGGCCTTGGCGCTGCCGTCGTCGTTGGTGCGGTAGATATTGAAATCGAAGTTCAGCGACTGGTCGTCCGCCAGCGGCAGCGTGTAGTTGGCGTTGCCGTAGTACTGGCGCCACACGTCCTCCAGCCTGGAGGTATAGAGCGAGAAATTCAGCGCGTCGTTGACCATGTACTTGCCGCCGACGTAGTCGATGCTGCTGGCCTCGACGTTGGCATAGGAAGCCCAGATGCCATGGTCACCGTTGGTGGTCACCGGGCCGTTGCCGCCGGTGAAGTGGCCGCCGTCGAGGTCCAGGCCCTCGATCTCGCTGCTGAGCACGTTGAAGCCGGTGGCCGTCTGCGGGAACAGGCGCGTGCCGCCGGCGGCGAACACCGGCGCGGTGGGCTGCAGGTCGCCCCAGCGCAGCTCGGTCTTCGAGACGCGCAATTTCACCGCGCCGCCGGCACGCCCGTACTGGCTTTCCGGCGAGTCATTCTCGCGCACCGGCAGGTTGCCGGTCCCGGAGGTGCCAGCGCCGCCATCCAGGCGGATACCCCAGTTGCCGAAGGCCTCGACCCCGAAACCGACGGTACCCTGGGTGAAGCCCGAGCTGTAGTTCAGCGTGAAGCCCTGGGTCCAGTCCTTGCGGTCGCGGTCCCCGGACTTGTGGTCACTGTTGTAGTAGTAATTGCGCATCAGCAGCGAAGCCGTGCTGCCTTCGATGAAGCCGGTGGCTTCGGACTGGTCGGCAACCACGGCCGCATGGGTCAGTTGAAACGGCATGCCGGCGGCGGTTGCCCCCAGGCACGCGCCGAGCAAGGTGAGTCGGAACGCGGACATCTGCTACCTCTTTGTTGGACTTGTCTTGGCAGGTGTATCGATTGGGTACTGCACAACTTTCTTATGTTTCCCTGCCATAGGCAGAGCGAGCGAAGAAATAACAATCCGCTGCTTTGCCCTCCAACCAGCCTTGTCGATAGTCGATATCGAAACGAATGATTAAGCATTTGTCGCTAGCGCCATTAAGCTTGCGCCCCGATGAAGAACATGAGTCCCGGATGCCCGCTCCAGAGCGTCCGGAGGATTGCTCCACTTCATCATCCTTTGGTTTGGCCGCCTCCCCAGGCGGCCTTTTTTTGCCTGCTGGAAAGTTATCGAACACACCTTCCAGGCCATTCCCGGATAATTCTTTCGGCCAACTTCCTGCTCTTGCAAAGACAGTTTCAAGACAACTTCGCAGAACTTCTTCGTACAACTTCTGCAGCATTGGGCAACTTTTCCCGCGGTGGTGATAGCGCCTCGGCATACCGCTCATCCCCACGGCCGTTTCCCCTTCGATGAGTCACTTGCGCAAAGCAAGCGACCCCATTAGATTACAACCATAATCTCTCAAGCCGCCGCTCGCCTGCTGCCCTGCCAGGCCCGTAGCCAGGCGGACTTATTAGATGATGATATTCATGTAAAGAGAGGTCGCCATGCGCCGATCCAGCTTCGAAAACCTGCCCTGCCCGGTGGCCCAGGCGCTGGACCTGATCGGCGATAGCTGGAACGTGCTGATCCTGCGCGAAGCCTTCTACGGCTCCACCCGCTTCGACCAGTTCCACGCACGATTGGGCATCGCCAGCAACGTGCTGACCCGGCGCCTGCGCGCACTGGTGGACAGTGGCCTGCTGCAACGCCGCCAGTACCACGACCATCCACCGCGCTTCGAATACCTGCTCACCGATCGCGGCCGCGACCTGCGCCCGGTACTGCTGACCCTGCTGCAGTGGGGCCAGCGCCACGCCGCCATGGCCACTGCCGCCGAGCTGGTCGACACCCGCACGGGCCAACCCGTGCGCATCGCCCTGGTGGACGCCGACAGCGGCGAAGCCATCGGTGCGCAGCACCAGATCCATCGCCGCGAGGGCGACCAGCTCGTCCCCGTCTTCCCGCAAACCGTTTCCCAAGCCGATCACGCCTGAGCGAGGCCGCCATGAACCAGCCCGTCACCCTTCCCGCCACGCCAGCCGTCGACACGGCGAAGCCGAAGTCGCGCAAGGCCCTCAAGCTCGCTGTCGCCGCGGCAGCCATCCTCGGCGCGGGCATATACGCCGGGCACTGGTGGCTCGACGGTCGCTTCCTGGAGAAGACCGACGATGCCTACGTCGGCGGTGACGTGACGGTGATCAGCCCGCGGGTGGCCGGCTATATCGCCGAGCTGAAGGTGAACGACAACCAGCTGGTACATGCCGGCGACCTGCTCGCCCGCATCGATGATCGCGATTACCGCGCCGCGCTGGCCAAGGCGGACGGCGCCGTGCATGCCGAGGAAGCGGCGCTGACCAATGTCGATGCCCAGGCCTCGCTTCAGGAAGCGCTGATTCGCCAGAGTCAGGCGGAGATCGACGCGGCGGCTGCCGAAGAAGTGCGCACCCGCGACGACCAGCACCGCTACGCCACCCTGGTGCGCACCAATGCCGTGTCGGTGGAAGCCGCGCAGCGCGCCGATGCCAGCTTCAAATCCGCCCGCGCCAACAGCGACAAGGCCCACGCCAGCCTGCTCGCCGCGCGCCGCCAGCTGGACGTGATCCACAGCCAGCGGCTGCAAGCCCAGGCCGCGCTGGAGCAAGCCATGGCTGCCCGCGACCTGGCGCGCCTGGACCTCGACTACACCGAGCTGCGCGCTCCGGTGGACGGCTACATCGGCAACCGCCGCGCACGGGTTGGCAGCTATGTCGCCGCCGGCACCCAGTTGCTCGCCGTGGTCCCCGCACAGGGACTGTGGGTGGACGCCAATTTCAAGGAGGATCAACTGGCGCGCATGCAGCCCGGGCAGGCGGTGACCATCGCCGCCGACATCCTGCCGGGCAAGGTCTTCCACGGCCACCTGGACAGCCTCGCCCCGGCCACCGGCGCGCAGTTCAGCATCCTGCCGCCGGAGAACGCCACCGGCAACTTCACCAAGATCGTCCAGCGCGTGCCGGTGCGCGTGCAACTGGACGACGCCGATGGTCGCCTCGGCAACCTGCGTCCGGGCCTTTCCGTGCTGGTGGAAGTGGACACCCGCAGCCATGAGCATGGCGCTGCCGACCCGCGCGTCGCCCAGAGCCTCCGGCCGTGAATTTCTGGAGCAGCGAGATTGTCCCGGTGGAAAGTCTTGCCACCGGGCGCAAGGTGATTTCCTTCGCCTGCATGTGCCTGGGGATGTTCATCGCGCTGCTGGACATCCAGATCGTCTCCGCCTCGCTGCGCGACATCGGCGGTGGACTCTCGGCCGGCGCCGATGAACTGGCCTGGGTACAGACCAGCTACCTGATCGCCGAGATCATCGTCATCCCGCTCTCCGGCTGGTTGTCCAAGGTGCTGTCCACGCGCTGGCTGTTCGCCGCCTCGGCACTGGGTTTCACCCTCACCAGCCTGCTCTGTGCCATGGCCTGGAACATCCAGAGCATGATCGCCTTCCGCGCGCTGCAGGGCTTTCTCGGCGGCTCGATGATCCCCATGGTGTTCACCACCGGCTTTCTCTACTTCGATGGCAAGCAGCGGGTGATAGTCGCTGCCACCATCGGCGCCATCGCCTCACTGGCACCGACCCTTGGCCCGGTGGTCGGCGGCTGGATCACCGACATTTCCTCCTGGCCCTGGCTGTTCTACATCAACCTGGTGCCGGGGCTGTTCGTCGCCATCGTGGTGCCGATCATGGTGCGCATCGACAAGCCCGACCTGTCGCTGCTCAAGGGCGCCGACTATCCGGCGATCCTGCTGATGGCGCTGTTTCTCGGCTGCCTGGAATACACCATGGAGGAAGGCCCGCGCTGGAACTGGTTCAGCGATGACACCATCGTCGCCACCGCTTGGATTTCCGCGCTGTGCGGCGTCGCCTTCATCTACCGCAGCCTCACTGCCGCGCACCCCATCGTCGACCTGCGCGCCCTGAAGGAACGCAACTTCGCCCTCGGCTGCCTGTTCAGCTTCGTCACCGGCATCGGCATCTTCGCCACCATCTACCTGACCCCGCTGTTCCTCGGCCGGGTGCGTGGCTACGGCGCGCTGGACATCGGCCTGGCGGTGTTCTCCACGGGCATTTTCCAGATCATGAGCATCCCGCTCTACGCCGCCCTGGCGCGGCGATTCGACCTGCGCTGGATCCTGTTGCTGGGCATGCTGATGTTCACCCTGTCGATGCTTGAGTTCGCCCCGCTGACCCACGACTGGGGCGCCGCGCAGCTGATGTTCCCGCAGGCCCTGCGCGGCATGGCCCAGCAGTTCTGCGTCGCCCCCACGGTGACGCTGGCTCTGGGCTCGCTGCCGCCGGAACGCCTGAAGCTCGCCTCCGGGCTGTTCAACCTGATGCGCAACCTCGGCGGCGCCATCGGCATCGCCGCCTGCGCCACGGTACTCAACGACCGCGCCAATCTGCACTTCCTGCGCCTGGCGGAACACCTGAACAGCAGTAACGAAGCGCTCAATCACTGGCTGGCGCCGTCGCTGGAGATCAACGGAGAGCCGTCGCAGCAGGCGCTCAAGCACCTGTGGGAGCTGACCTGGCGTGAGGCGCAGACACTGACCTTCGCCGACGCCTTCCTGCTGGTCGGTGCGTGCTTCGCGGTGACCCTGCTGCTGGTGCCACTGATGCGCAAGATCGCCCCACCGGCGCAGCCCAGCGCGGACAGTCACTGAGCGCCGGCGATGCCGGTGCGCCGACCGGCGTGCGGCATCAGGCCATGTCGCTCTGGATGAACTCCTCGGCAAGGAAGTCGATCAGCGTGCGCACCGACGGCAGCAGCCCGCGGCGCGAGGGGAAGATCGCGTGGACGATGCCGCACTTGGGCCACCAGCCCGGCAGCATCTCCACCAGCGTCCCGGCCGCCAGGTCCTCGCGCACCGCCACGCGCGGTACATGGGCGACACCGACACCGGCAATCACGGCATTGCGCAGGGCCAGCAGGTCGTCGGTCACCATGCGCGGCTTGTGCGCGATCAGCAGGCGCTCGCCTTCCTCGTTGAACAGCTCCCACTGGTACTCGCGCTGCATGCTGCCCCAGTGCAGGCTGGGCAGTTGCCCCAGGCCCATGGGCGAGCTGTCGCCGGCCAGGCGCTCGAGCAGGTCCGGGCGCCCCACCAGGCACTGGGTGCTGTTGCCCAGCACCTTCATCACCATGTCGGTGTTCTCCAGCGGCGGGAAGCGCACCCGCAGGGCGATGTCGAAACCCTCGTGGAGCAGGTCGACACGGCGGTTGGTGCTCTCGATGAAGAGTTCCACCAGCGGGTACTTGAGCAGGTAGCGGGTGAGCATCGGCCCGACCCAGGAATTGAGCAGCGTCGTCGGGCAGGCCAGTCGCACCAGCCCGCGCGGCTCGCTGCGATTGCGTTCGATCACCTCGGAAGCGCCTTCCGCCTCGATGCGCATGGCCACGCAGCGCTGGTAGTACTCCTGGCCGATTTCGGTCAGTGAACAGTGCCGGCTGGTGCGATGCAGCAGGCGCACGCCGAGGCGTTCCTCCAGCTGAGCGATGCGCCGGCTGAGCTTGGACTTGGGGATGTCCAGCGCACGGCCGGCAGCGGCGAAACCACCCTGCTCCACCACCTGGGTGAAGTAATAGAGGGTGTTGAGGTCTTCCATGGATCGTTCTCCGCATGGAACGCTGGGAAAGCCCCGGATCTTACCGTATCAGACGCGTTCCCAGACCAACTCCGGCGAACCCCTCGCGTAGGAGCGGACTCCGTCCGCGATGGGCTTGCCTCGCTGCCTGTTTATCCGGAGCGGCGCCGCGTCAATCGCGGACGGAGTCCGCTCCCGCAAGATACCTCTGCGCTTGGGCCATCCCTCACCCTGGCCCTCTCCCAAGGGGAGAGGGGACCGTTCGGTGCAGGATGAAACCTTCGCGACAGTCGGCTCGGACTGCCCCCTCTCCCTGAGGAGCGGGGCGCGCAGCCAGGGTTGGGGTGAGGGGGAAGATGCCGCGACGGACTATCCAGAGAAGACAGTTGCTCCTACGCACCATTCACCACACGTTCCGGCTTCCTGTAGGAGCGAGCTTGCTCGCGAACCCCACGGCACGGCACGGCACGACGGCACGGAGCCTGTTCGCGAGCAAGCTCGCTCCTACAGATGATGCCTTGGCGCTGTGCCGTAGCGTAGGGCGGTCTCTCTGATTGGCGGGAGCGGAGTAAACAGTTCGCGGACGGAGTCCGCTCCTACGTACAACTCACCGCACGTTCCGGCTTTTCGTAGGAGCGAGCTTGCTCGCGAACCGCACGACACGGCACGGCACGACGGCACGGAGCCTGTTCGCGAGCAGGCTCGCTCCTACAGGTGATACCTTGGCGCTGTGCCGGAGCGTAGGGCGGCCTCCCTGATTGGCGGGAGCGGAGTGAACAGTTCGCGGACGGAGTCCGCTCCTACGCGGCCAACGCCATCGAGGGAGCGGATTCCCGCACTCATGAACCGGTCATGCAGGCGATACCGATCAGCCCTTCGCCGCCCAGGCGTTGAAGCGCTGTTCCAGATCCTCGCCGTGGTCCACCCAGAACTCGAAGTTCACCGGCACTGCCTGTTCGAGGTTGGCCGGAGCCGTGTTCAGGCGCTCCACCAGCTTCGGGTCGAGCAGCTTCGTGGTCCCCAGGTTCACCGAGCCGTAGCCCAGCTTCACGGTATGGATCTTCTGCTGCTCGGGCTGGAGCGAGAAGGCGATGAAGTCCTCGGCGGCCTTCTTGTTCGGGCTGCCCTTGGGGATCGCCCAGGAGTCGATGGCATACAGGCTGCCGTTCCACACCACCTTCATCGGCGCGCCCTCTTCCTGGGCGGCAAAGGCGCGGCCGTTGTAGGCGGTGCTCATGGCCACGTCACCGCTGGCGATGAACTGCATCGGCTGCGCGCCGGACTCCCACCACTGGATCGACGGTTTGATCTCATCGAGCTTCCTGAACGCGCGGTCCACGCCCTCTTTCGTCGCCAGCACCTTGTACAGGTCTTCCTTCTTCACGCCGTCGGCCAGCAGGGCGATCTCCAGGGTGTACTTGGCGCCCTTGCGCAGCGAGCGCTTGCCGGGGAATTTCTTGGTATCCCAGAAGTCGGTCCAGCCGGTCGGGCCGTTGGCGAAGCGCTTGCCGTCGTAGACCATGGCCATCGACCAGACCAGCAGGCCGGCGCCGCAGTCGGAGATGGTCCCGGGCACGTAGTTCTCGGCCTTGCCGAGAATGGCCGGGTCGAGCGGTTCGAACAGGCCGTCCTCGCAACCGCGCAGCAGTTCGGGACCTTCCACCTGGACGACGTCCCAGTTGACGCTGCCGGTGTCGACCATGGCCTTGATCTTGCCCATTTCGCCGTTGTACTCGCCGGCGATCACCTTCATGCGTTCCTTCTTCTCGAAGGGTTTGTAGAAGGCTTCGGTCTGCACGTCCTTGCTGGTGCCTCCAAAGGAGATCACGGTCAGGTCAGCAGCCATGGCGCCGGACGCCACGCCCATGAGCAGGGCTCCCAGAATCGGGTTTTTCATTTCCACCTCTTGGCTTTGTTGTTGGCAGATGGTTCAAGCACGCAGGCGCCCGGTCTCTGCGGACCGGGGCACGATATCAGGGTCAGCTGCGGTAGACGGCCTCGCCATCCTCGATCAGGCGCAGCGCCGATTCCCAGGCCAGCAGGTGCAGGCCGTCGGTCAGCGCTTCTTCTTCCTGCACGGCAACGCGTTCGCAGACCGCGGGTGCCGGGTAACGCAGCTGGCGGCCGCCGGCCAGGGCCTGGACCTGCGCCTGGCAGGCGCGTTCGAGGAAGTAGATCTGGTTGAAGGCTTCGGCGATGCAGCGCCCAGTGGCCAGCAGGCCATGGTTGCGCAGGATCATCACCATGTGGCTGCCGAGGTCGTTGACCAGGCGCGAGCGCTCGTCCGGGTCCAGGGCGATGCCTTCGTAGTCGTGGTAGCCCAGGCGGTTGTAGAACTTCAGCGCGTGCTGGCTGATCGGCAGCAGGCCGTCTTCCTGGGCGGACACCGCAATGCCGGCGGCGGTGTGGGTATGGATCACGCAGGCCACGTCCTCGCGGGCGGCATGCACCGCGGAATGGATGTTGAAGCCGGCACGATTGACGCTTTTCGGCCCGAAGCGCGGGTCGATGACGTCGCCCGCGTGGTCGACCTTCACCAGGTCGGAGGCGCGCATTTCGTGGAACAGCACGCCGTAGCGGTTGATCAGGTAGTGGCCCGGCTCGCCCGGTACCCGCGCGGAGATGTGGGTGTCGATGTGATCGGTCCAGCGGAAGTGCGCGATCAGCCGGTACAGCGCGGCGAGGTCGCAGCGGGCCTGCCACTCTTCGGCGGAAATGCTCGATGGGTCGATGTTGTAAGCTGTGTCACGCATGACAGGCGGTCCTTGTTCTTATTCAGGCTGTGCGGCGTATTGCCGCCGTCTGAGAGCGAGTGTGCTGGGCACGCCCGGCCCGCGCCATGCACAGGGACAACGCAGATTCTGCAGTGCTGTTATGGTCCAGCGACCTGTACAGATTGCTCCACCGCCCACCCACACAAGAATCGGACCTTCGGATGCTGTTGCTCGACCCCACCTCGGACATTCCCCTGGTCACCCAGATCGTCGATGGCATTGCCCAGGCCATCGACGAGCAGCGCCTGCGTCCCGGCGCCAAGCTGCCCTCGATCCGCAAGTTCGCCCAGGCCAACGGCGTCAGCCATTTCACCGTGGTCGAGGCCTACGACCGGCTGGTGGCGCGCGGCTGCCTGAACGCCGTGCCCAACGCCGGCTTCTACGTGCGCGGGCCAGCCGTGGACGAGAGCAGCAGCGATGAAACGCCCACCGAGTTCGACTTCGACGCGCACCTGCTGCTGCACAAGGTCTTCCAGCCGCTGGGCATGGAGATCCGTCCCGGTGTCGGCCTGCTGCCGGAGCACTGGCTCGACGGCGAAGGCCTGCAGCGCGGTTTGCGCAGCCTGGCGCGGGAAGAGCCGACACAGTTCGGCAACTACGGCCACAGCAAGGGCAACCTCAAACTGCGCGGCAAGCTGGCCGACCGCCTGGGCGACGCCGGCGTGGCCGCCAGCCCGGAGCAGATCCTGCTGACCGCCGGCGCCAGCCAGGCGCTGGACCTCAGCGTGCGCTACCTGGTGCAACGCGGCGACCCGGTGCTGGTGGACGAACCCGGCTACCACAACCTGTTCCTCAACCTGCGCCTGCAGGGCGCGCAACTGCTCGGCGTGCCGCGCAGCGCCGACGGGCTGGACCTCGACCGCCTGGAGCAACTGGCCCGCGAGCACCGGCCCAAGGTCTACTTCACCCAGGCGCGGCTGCAGAGCCCCACCGGCGGCAGCCTGTCGCTGGCTGCCGCGCACCGCCTGCTGCAACTGGCGGAGAAGTACGATTTCCTCATCGTCGAGAACGACATCTATGCCGACCTCGACCCGGCCGGCCAGTTGCTGCTGGCCAACCTCGACCAGTTGGCCCGAGTGATCTACATCGGTAGCCTGTCCAAGGTCATCGCCCCGGCACTGCGCACCGGTTTCATCGCCGCGCACCCCGAACTGATCGAAGAGCTGGTGCCGCTGAAGATGGTCAGCGGCCTGACCAGTTCCGAACTCACCGAAACCCTGGCCCTGGATATCCTCCTGCAGGGCCGCCATCGCAAGCATGTGCGCCAGCTGCGCGACCAACTCGGCGAAGCCCACGACAGCGTGGCGCGGCGCCTGGAGGCAGCCGGTCTGGAAATCTTCCACGAACCGCGCGCCGGGCTGTTCCTCTGGGCCCGACATGGCGCTGTGGACGACGCCACGCTGCTCGCCGGGCGCGCCAAGGAGGCGAAGATCCTGCTGTTCCCCGGCCAGCTGTTCATGCCCGATGGCCGCAGCGTGCCGTGGATGCGCTTCAACGTGGCGCATTCATTGGATGAGCGGCTGTACAGCTTCCTCTCCGCTCAAGGAGATGCCCCCGTGTAGGAGCGAGCTCGCTCGCGAACCGCCCAGGGCCCGGAGCTTCCGGGAGAGCCCGTTCGCGAGCAAGCTCGCTCCTAGCCAAACTACCGAGCCCCTCTTTCGGCCTAGCGGTCACAAAGTTCGCGAGTGCCGAGTCCAAGGAAGAACAGCCGGAATTTCCCCGGCCACGTCAGGAGGACACCGTGAAATTCCCAGCCATCGACAACGAACAACTGCAACGCGCCCAGCAGGGCGAACCCGCCGCACTCGACGCTTTGCTGCTGGCCTTGCAGGCACCGGTCTACAACCTCGCCCTGCGCATGCTCGGCCGCCGTGAAGACGCCCAGGACGCCAGCCAGGAAATCCTCCTGCGCATCACCACCCACCTCGCCAGTTTCCGCGGCGACAGCCAGTTCTCCACCTGGGCCTTCCGCATTGCCAGCAATGCGCTGCTGACCGCGCGCACCAAGGTCCGCGAGACGCCCACCGTGTCGCTGGAAGCACTGGCCGAAAAGCTCGACCTTGGCCTGCGCCTGGCCGAGGCCAATGACCGCCCGCTGGAGCCGGCGGACAAGCTGGTCGCCGAACGCATCGCCCTGGCCTGCACCCAGGGCATGCTGATGTGCCTGGAGCGCGATCAGCGCCTGGCCTACGTCCTCGACATCGCCTTCGGCCTGGATTCGGAAACCGCCGCCGCCGTGCTGGAGGTCGAACCGGCGACCTACCGCAAGCGCCTGTCGCGGGCGCGCCAGCGGCTGGATGAGTTCATGCAGCAGCATTGCGCCCTGGTGAATCCCCAGGCGCCCTGCTCCTGCCAGCGCCAGGCGCTGGCCCTGCCACCCGGAGCCAGCGACACGCGCAAGGCCGAGAGCGAACTGCTTGCCCTCACCCGCCTGGCCGACGCGGCGGCGGTGTTCCGCGCGCACCCGGATTACCAGGTGCCGCAACGGGTAATCGAAACCGTCCGCGCCGTGCTGCAGCAGCACACTGGAGGCTGGCAATGAACGCTTTCGCCGATCTGGGCTATCCCGAGGGTTTCCAGCCGCTGCAACGGCGCAACCCGCTGCTGGACCTGCTCGGTCCATTCCTGGTGCGTGGTGAAGGCGAATCGCTGGAGCTCGGCCTGTTGCTGGACGAGCGCCACACCAACAGCCGCGGCGGCGTGCACGGCGGCATCCTCGCCACCCTGGCCGACATCGGCATGGGCTACGCCATGGCTTTCGCCAGCCAGCCGCCGCAGCCGCTGGTCACCGCCAGCCTGACCCTGGACTACGTCTCCAGCGCCCAGGTCGGCGACTGGCTGAGCATCCGCCTGCTGCACAGCCGGCGCGGCCGGCAGATGGCGTTCGCCAATGCCCTGCTGTCGGTGGGCGACAAGGTGGTGGCCCAGGCCAGCGCCGTGTTCGCCGTACCAGCACAACGTTGATCCTGCAGATATCGCCAGCCGCCGCGTGAGGCCGTAGACTTGCCGCCCATCAGCAACCGCCAGCAAGAGATCGACTATGGGCGCCCAGTGGAAAGCCAAACATAAAGAAGTCGCCGCCAACGCCAAAGGCCGCGTGTTCGGCAAACTGTCGAAGGAAATCATGATCGCCGCGCGTAACGGCGCCGACCCGGACATGAATCCGAAACTGCGCCTGGTCGTCGAGCAGGCCAAGAAAGCCTCGATGCCCCGCGACACCCTGGAGCGTGCGATCAAGAAGGGCGCCGGCCTGCTGGACGGCGCCGCTACCTTCGAGCGCGTGGTCTACGAAGGCTTCGCCCCGCACCGCGTACCGGTGATCGTCGAATGCCTGACTGACAACGTGAACCGCACCATCGCGGAAATCCGCGTGCTGTTCCGCAAGGGCCAGCTGGGCGCTTCCGGCTCGGTAGCCTGGGACTTCGATTACCTGGGTCTGGTCGAGGCCACCCCGGCCAGCGCTGACGCCGACCCGGAACTGGCCGCCATCGAAGCCGGCGCCCAGGACTTCGAGCCGGGCGAGGAAGACGGCGACACCCTGTTCCTCACCGACTCCACCGATCTGGACGCCGTTTGCCGCGCCCTGCCCGAGCACGGCTTCACCGTTGCCTCGGCCAAGCTCGGCTACAAGGCAAAGAACCCGGTGAGCCTGTCCGCTGCCGAGCTGGAGGAAGTCGAAGCCTTCCTCGATGCGCTGGACGGCAACGACGACGTGCAGAACCTCTACGTCGGCCTGGCCTGATATCGCGACCAGCGAGCAAGCTCGCCCCTTCAGGAACCGGCACGACCGGCTCTTCGTAGGAGCGAGCTTGCTCGCGAACCTGCCTCGCACCTGACGCATCATGCGCATGCTGTTCGCGAGCAAGCTCGCTCCTGCAAGTTTCCGCCTCCATCAGAGCCGCCTGGCTCCCCTCTGCCTTCTCCCGCGAAAATCCCCGCCTTGCGTCTTTGCGCATTTCTGATATCGCCCATCCCGCGCCCTTCGTACCTTCTCCCTGCCCGCCGCACCTGACGGCAGGCGCGTGCATCCCATAAAACAACAACAAGGGCCTGCCCCATGACTCCACGACTCCATCCGTCGGCACCCGCCGGCGCCCTCCCTTGCCCGCTGCGCTCCGGCGCGCGCGGCTGACTGCCGTTCACCACTTCGATCATTCACAGGCAAGGGACAACCATCATGCTCAAACAAGGCGTACTCCGCTGGCCCCAGATCGCCGGGCTCGGCATTTCACTGGTCGTCGCCGGGCAGTTTTCCGGCTGGAACTACGGCCTGGCCAGCAGTGGCTGGGCCAATATGCTCATCGCTACCCTGCTGATGGCCGTGCTCTGCGGCGGCCTGGCGCTGTGCGTGTGCGAACTGTCCACGGCGCGCCCGCACGCCGGCGGCGTGTTCGCCTATGCGCAGCTGGCCTTCGGGCCCTTCGTCGGCTACCTGGTCGGCGCGGCGTGCGCGCTGGCGCTGACCATCGGCACCGGCGCGGCGGCGAACTTCCTCGCCGCCTACATGGAGTCGGTATTCGGCTTCGGCGGCTGGCCGGTGCGCATCGGCCTGTTCGCAGTGATCATCGGTATCCACCTCATCGGTGTCGGTGAAGCCCTCGGCCTGACCCTGCTCGCCGGCGCCGTGGCGGCCATCGCCCTGCTGGCCTTCGGTGGCGCCATGCTGCCCCACGTGCACTGGGAAAACCTGCTGGCTACCGCCGACAGCACGCTGCCCGGCGTGAGCGTCGCCGGCGTGTTCGCCTGCGTACCCTTCGCCATCTGGATGTTCATCTGCCTGGAGCAGGTCGCCTCCGCCGCCGAGGAAGCCGCCGAGCCGGGCCGCAACATGCCGCGCGGGATCATCGCCGCCGTCGGCACCCTGTTGCTGACCGCGCTGACCGTGGTGATCAGCGCGCCGGGCGCAGCCGGTGTGGAAGTGGTCGGCAATGCGGGCGACCCGCTGTACGCCGCCATGACCCACGGCGGACTCTACGGCGAGCGCGACTGGCTGCCGCTGCTGGTCGGCTCCGGCGCCGTGTGCGGCCTGCTGGCGACCTTCTTCTCGGTGGTGTTCTCCGCCTCCCGCCAGCTGTTCGCCCTGTCCCGCGACGGCTTCTTCCCCGCCGCGCTGGCGCGCACCAACCGTCGTGGCGCGCCCTATGTCGCGCTGCTGGTGCTGAGCGTGATCGGCCTGCCGCTGACCCTGGTGCCGCCGGAAAAACTCCTGCTGTGCATCGTCCTGCTGCTGGGCAGCTGCCACCTGGTGCTGTTCGCCGCCTACCTGCGCCTGCACCGCCGCCAGCCCGGCCTGGCACGCCCGTTCCGCCTGCGTGGCGGCCCGCTGATCGCCAGCGTCGGCATGCTGCTGACACTGGTGGTGATCGCCGCCTGCTTCCAGCTGGAAGTGGCGATGCTCAGCGCCCTGGCCCTGGTGGTCGCCGCGCTGATCCTCAACTACCTGCTGCGCGCCGCCCGCGCAGAAAAGCCTCTGGAGAATGCCGAGAATGTCTGAACCGACCCTGCTGCAACGCCGCCACCAGGTGATGGGCGATGCTTCGCCACTGTTCTACGACGAACCGCTGGAACTGGTGAGGGGCGAAGGCGTCTGGCTGATCGACTCTGCCGGCAAGCGCTACCTGGACTGCTACAACAACGTGCCCTGCGTCGGCCACTGCCACCCGAAAGTGGTGGCCGCCATGGCCGAGCAGGCGGCGACGCTGAACATCCACACCCGCTACCTCAACGAGCGCGTGGTGCGTTACGCCGAGAGCCTCACCGCGACCTTCGCCGAGCCCCTGGACAGCCTGATGTTCACCTGCACCGGCAGCGAGGCCAACGAGCTGGCCCTGCGCATGGCGCGCTTCGCCACCGGCAACCGGGGTGTGATCGTCAGCGACTACAACTACCACGGCAACACCACCAGCCTGGCAGCGGTCACCACCGCGCTGCCCAGCTCGGAGCCATTCTCGGCCCATGCGCGGGCCGTGCCGATCCCCTGCCTGTATCACGCCGACGGCACGCCCGAGCAGGTCGCCGAGCGCTACGTGGCCAAGGTCGCCGAAGCCATCGCCGAACTGCAGGCGGCGGGCGTCGGCCTGGCCGCCATGCTGATCGACACCCTGTTCGCCAACGAAGGCATTCCGCGCCTGCCGGCCGGCTACCTGGAGCGCGTGGCGAAGCTGGTGCGCGAGGCCGGTGGCCTGCTGATCACCGACGAGGTGCAATCGGGCTTCGCCCGCACCGGCGAGCATATGTGGGGGCATCAGTCGCACCCGCTGGTGCCGGACATCGTCACCCTCGGCAAACCCATGGGCAATGGCTTCCCCCTGGCCGGCGTGGTGACCAACCGCGAGCGCGTGGAAACCTTCGGCCGCAGCAATATGTACTTCAACACCTTCGGCGGCTCACCGGTGGCCGCAGCCGTCGGCCAGGCGGTGCTCGATGTGATCGCCGAGGAAGACCTGCAGGGCAACGCCCGGCGCCAGGGCGCGCTGCTCAGCGCCGAACTGCATCGACTCGCCGAGCGCCACTCGATCATCGGTGACGTACGCGGCCAGGGCCTGTTCTTCGCCGTGGAGCTGGTGCGCGACCGTTCCAGCCGCGAACCGGCCGGGCTCGAGGCGCGGCGCATCGTCAATGCCATGCGCCAGCGCGGCGTGCTGATCAGCAAGATCGGCGGCGCCGACAACATTCTCAAGATCCGTCCGCCGCTGGTGTTCGAGGCCGAGCACGGCGAGCACTTCATCGACACCCTGGACCAGGTTCTGGGCGAGCTCTGAGGCCATACCGATGGAGAGAATGCCCATGACTGACTTCTCGATGCTCGATCACGACCGGCAGATCGCCTGCCTGCGCGACCTGGCGCTGGACGCCCTGCGCCACTGGGACGGCGATTTCGTCGGCCTGGAACTGCTCAAGTACCGCGAGAACGCGGTGTTCTGCGCCACCCGCAGCGACGGCACGCGCAGCGCCCTGCGCGTGCACCGCGGCGGCTATCACAGCGAAGCGGCGCTGCGCTCGGAGCTGACCTGGATGGAGCAACTGGCCGCCGGCGGTATCGGCGTGCCGAGCATCATCCGTACCCGCAACGGCGAACACCTGGCCGAAGTGCACAGCGCCGCCCTTGATGAACCGCGCTACGTCGACATGCTCGGCTGGCTTGGCGGCAGCACCCTGGGCTCCGCCGAGCAGGGCCTGAGCGCCAGCGGCGACATCGAAGCGCTGTTCCATCAGGCCGGTGCCGTCGCCGCGCGCATCCACCTGAACTCGGCCCAGTGGCACCAGCCCAACGAATTCACCCGGCATGCCTGGGACGAAGAAGGCCTGGTCGGCGCCAAACCGTTCTGGGGGCCCTTCTGGGAACTGGACCTGCTCAGTGACGAGCAGCGCGAGCTGCTCCAGCGCGCCCGCCAGGAGGCGCGCATGGACCTGCGCCGCTACGGGCGGAGCCTGGGCAACTTCGGCATGATCCACGCCGACCTGGTGCCGGAGAACCTCTTGCTCGAAGGCGACGAACTGCAACTGATCGACTTCGACGATGCCGGCTTCGGCTGGCACATGTTCGAACTGGCCACCGCGCTGTACTTCTGCCTGGACGATCCGCGCCTGGCGCAGATCCAGGCGGCACTGCTGGCCGGCTACGACTCGGTCAAGCCGCTGTCCGCCGCCGACCGCGCCGCGCTGCCGCTGTTCCTCGCCCTGCGCGGCACCACCTACCTGGGCTGGGTGCACACCCGGCGCAACAGCGAAACCGCTCGGGAACTGGCGCCCATGCTCATCGAGCGGGCCTGTACACTGGCCGCCGCCTACCTCGCCGGCCGCTGAAACTGGCAGAGCGCCGCAATACCCTGGCGCGCAGGCACAAGCCTGCGCGCCAGCGCTGACCGATACTCGGCGCACAACCGAGGTGAACCGCCATGACCGGCATAGCCCGCCACCAGGCAACCGACTCCGATGAACTGGCCTGCGCCCTCGCCGGCTGGAGCCAGGACTACACCCAGCTCGGCCACGGCCGCCTGCAGGCGGAGCTGCTGCATGTGCAGTTGCCCGATGCCGCGCTGATCTACGAACACTCCAACCTGCACCTGCACGAGAACATGGCGCCACCGGCCGGCCACCTGGTGATCGGTATTCCACTGCGCGCCAGCGCCGATTCGCGCTTCAACGGCCAGGCGTTGCACGACGACACCCTGCTGGTGCTCGAAGGCGGTCGTGAAATGGAAATCTGCGCTGCCGGGGAAATCCACATGCTCGGCCTGACCTTCAGCCAGCCGCAGCTGGAACGCCTGCTCGGCGCCGAAGAGCGCGAACTGTTCGAGCGCGCGCTGTCCGAGGGTCGCCTGCAACTTTCGCCGAGCGGAGCCGGGTGCCTGCGGCGCAGCCTGTGCGATGCCATCGCCGCCTTCGAGAGCGAGCCCTGGCGGGTCGACGACCCACAGC
Source organism: Pseudomonas sp. GD03903 (assembly GCF_029840045.1). Classification (NCBI taxonomy): domain Bacteria; kingdom Pseudomonadati; phylum Pseudomonadota; class Gammaproteobacteria; order Pseudomonadales; family Pseudomonadaceae; genus Pseudomonas; species Pseudomonas sp. GD03903. The sequence continues at coordinate 60,216 of NZ_JAOCBT010000023.1, forward strand.
AGGCCGGGCATGCCGTTGCCTTGGTGCTCAGCCATGTGCTGCAGGCGCTGGAGGAAATCCTCCCCGGCAATGGCCGTGAAGGTGCGCCGCGCTCGCTGCAGCAACATCGCCGGCTGGTCCTCGCGGCCATCGAGCGCATGCAGGCGGACTTCGCCCAACCGCTGTCGCTGCTGGAGCTGAGCCAGAGCCTGAACACCAGCCAGCGCACCCTGCAGTACTGCTTCCGGCAGATCTGCCAGAGCACGCCGCAGCAGTTCTTCCTCAGCCTGCGCCTGGCCGAGGCACGGCGGCGGCTCAAGCAGGAGCCGCAGCAGAGCATCACCCACCTGGCGCTGGACCTGGGCTTTGCCAGTTCCAGCCATTTCTCGACCTTGTACAAGCGCCTGTACGCGGAACAACCGTCACTGATCTCGCGCTCGCGCTGAATCCTGCCCCCTGTAGGAGCGAGCTTGCTCGCGAACCCCGCTTGACGCTGGCACCGTCGGATGACTCGTTCGCGAGCAAGCTCGCTCCTGCAAAAAGCACCACTGTCGGTTCTGGCAACCACACCCAATCACTTGGCAGACAGGAGCAACGGCACAACGCCAGCCCTTACTTAGCATCGGCAGAAGTCACATCCCCTCAATCGACAATAACGAAACGGATGCCTTCACCATGACCCACGCCGCCGTGCTGCGCCCCACCCTGCTCGCCCTGCTCATCGCCGGGGCCAGTTCCGCCAGCGCCTACGAGCTGTACGCGACCGACGACACGCACCTGAATGCCGACCTCTCCGCGACCTTCGGGCTGTTTCACAGTCAGGAACGCTACAACATGACCGGCACCCTGGATGAAGGCTCCTCCTCCTGGCAGGAAGGCTTCATCAAGTACGGCCTCAGCGGCGACCAGAAGCTGGGCGGCGCAGGCACCGCCTATGGCGCCTTCAACCTGCTCAGCTCCGGCACCTGGGGCGACGGCGATGCCGCCGGCTTCAGCGACGGTTCCGAGCGCACCACCAAGATCGAAGACGCCTATGCCGGCTGGCGCTCGGCAGGCCTGTTCCCGATGCTGGGCGAGGATGGCATCGACCTGTCCGTCGGCCGCCAGAACATCGTGGTCGGCGACGGTTTCCTGATCGACGGCGACGCGCTGAACATGGGCAAGGGCCTGGCCGATGGCGAATACAACCGCGGTGGCGGCTATTACCTGGCGGCACGCCGTGACTTCGACGAAACCGCCGTGCTGCGTATCGGTGGCAAGGAAGGCTGGCGCGGCGACCTGATGCGCCTGAAGTCGGACAACCGCGCCCAGGCCAACTCCGAGCTGTACGTCGCCACCCTGGAGCACGTTGCCCCGGAAGCGACCTTCGGCCTGACCTACATCGACGTCACCGACATCGATGAGCGCTACGCCTCGCCGATCCAGCTCGACCGCAAGGACATGAAGACCTACAGCCTGCGCGGCACCGGCAATGCCGGCGTGGAGAACCTGTTCCTCTCCGGCGAATACGCCTGGCAGGACAAGGACAACGCCCAGTACAGCGACGACACCGCCAATGCCTGGTACCTCGAGGCCGGCTGGACCTTCTCCGACGTCACCTGGAAGCCCTACGTCAGCTATCGCTTCAGCCGCTTCTCGGAAGGCTACGACACCCTCTTCTACGGTTTCAGCCGCGGCTTCGGCACCTGGTTCCAGGGCGAGGTGGCGGGCAACTATTCCGGCCCCTTCAACAACAACACCCGCGTACACAACATCGGCGCCAAGGTCACGCCGCTGGAAAACCTCTCCATCGGTGCGCAGTTCTTCGACTTCCACACCCTGGATACCGACCTGGGCAACACCGACGGCCGCGAGCTGGACCTCTACGCCGAATGGGCAATCAACGAGCACCTGGTGATCATCCCGCTGCTGGGCCTGTACCAGCCGAAGAAGAGCGCGGCCGAAGGCGGTACCCAGATCGGCAACGACAACAGCAACCTGTACAGCCAGTTGCTGTTCTCCACCACCTTCTGAGCCGACGACAACGAGCCCGCCATGCCCAGCCTCCTGACTTCGATCCAGGGTCGCATCACCTGGCTGGCGGGCCTCTGCCTGCTGCTGGTCGCCAGCGTGCTGATCGGCCTTTCGCTGTACCAGGCGCGCCAGGACAGCCGCACCATCGCGCACGACAGCGGCGAACTGTTCGCCGTTGCCGCGCGGCACAACCTGGAAACCCAGGGCGAGGTGCAGGCGCTGCTGATCCGCGAGCGTCTGCAGAACAACCTGCTGCTCGGGGAAGGCCTGCTGCGCACCGTGCAGACCCTGCGCGCGCAGCAGCATCGGGGCGTCCTCGATTCCGCCATGCTGCGTACCGAACTCAACCAGGCGATGGCCGACACCCTCGGCGCACACCCGGAACTGCTCGGCCTGTTCCTGGTGTTCCAGCCCAATGCACTGGACACCGCCGACAGCCAGTTCGCCGCCCGTGAAGACCTCGGCAGCAACGAAACCGGGCGTTTCGCCCTTTACCTGCTGCAGAACGGCAAGGACACCCAGCGGGTCATCGGCACCGAACAGGTGCTCGGCGACACCACGCCCGGCCCCAGCGGCCAGCCCTACAACGCCTTCTTCACCTGCTCCACCGGGCACGCCCGGCCCTGCGTGCTCGACCCCTACTTCGACGACGCCTCGGGCCAGCGCCGACTGGTCAGCAGCGTCACCCTGCCGTTGCTGGAGAACGGCAAGGGGATCGCCGCCGTAGGCTTCGATATCGACCTGGCGGCCCTGCAGCAGAGCAGCGCCGAAGGCAGCCGCAGCCTGTTCGACGGCCAGGGTCGCATCCGCATCCTCAGCCCCAACGGCCTGGTCGCCAGCGACAGCGGCGACGCCTCGAAGCTGGGGCAGAAGTTCGACGACAAGGCCGTGCTCGCGCAGATCGCCGCCGGACGCTCGCAGTCCAAAGACGACGGCGAGTCCATCAGCGTGCTGCACAGCCTCGCGCCGGTGCCGGACGCCGCGCCCTGGGGCATTCTGCTCAGCGTGCCGCGCGCGGTGCTGCTGGCACCGGCGGAGCGCCTCAAAGGCACCCTGGATGACCTGCGCTGGCGCAGCACCGCGCTGGAAATCGGCATCGGTATCGCCGCCGGCCTGCTCGGCATGTTGCTGGTGGCGTTGACCGCACTGGGCATCAGCCGGCCGATCCTGCGCCTGGCCGGGATGCTGGAAGACATCGCCGACGGCGAAGGCGACCTGACCCGCCGCCTGGACTACCCGCGCCGCGACGAACTGGGCCGCCTGGCCAGCGCCTTCAACCGCTTCCTCGACAAGCTGCAACCGAGCATCGCCGCCGTGCAGTCGGCAACCCGCGAGGCGCACTCCAGCGCCGACCGCTCGGCGCAGATCGCCCGGCAGACCAGCGACGGCATGCAGCAACAGTTCCGCGAGATCGACATGGTCGCCACCGCGCTCCAGGAGATGTCCGCCACTGCCCAGGACTCCGCGCGCAGCGCAGCACGCGCCGCCGACGCCGCACGCACGGCGGAACAGGCCTGCGATGACGGCTTCCGCACGCTCGACGCGACCAACAGCGGCATCGACCTGCTGGCCGCCGGCATGCATCAGGCCATGGCCGAGCTACAGCAACTGGCGGCAAGCAACGAACAGATCGGCTCGATCCTCGAAGTCATCTGCGGCATCGCCGCGCAGACCAACCTGCTCGCCCTCAACGCCGCCATCGAGGCGGCGCGCGCCGGCGATGCCGGGCGCGGATTCGCGGTGGTCGCCGACGAAGTGCGCGGGCTGGCGCGGCGCACCCAGGAATCGGTGGAGGAAATCCGCAACGTCATCGAGAACCTGCAGGCCCGCGGCCACTCGGTCACCCAGGCGATGCAGGGAAGCTTCGCCCAGGCCCAGGGCAACGTCGATCAGGCGCGCCAGGCCATCGACGCGCTGCGGCGGATCGGCGAGGCGGTGAACCTGATCAGCGAGATGAACCTGCAGATCGCCAGCGCAGCGGAGGAACAGAGCAGCGTCGCCGAGGAGATCAACCGCAATATCGCCGGCATCCGCGACGTCACCCAGAGCATCTCCGAGCACGCACAGCAGGCCGCCAGCGCCAGTCGTTCGTTGAACGACCTGGCCAGCCGGCAGCAGGGATTGGTCGAGCAGTTCCGCGCCTGACTCAGATGTCGCTGCAGCGCGGGGTCTGGCGCAGGTATTTGAGGGTGTGCTGCTGGCCCTGGGAGTCCAGGTAGACCATGGTGGCCTGGCTGACTTCGCAACGCTCGTTGGGCTGGCTGATGCTCAGCACCTTGGCCACGTCCAGCGGCATGCCGTAGTGGTAGACGGCCGCCTCATCGGCAAAGGCAGTGAAGGACAGCAGCAAGGCGGGAATGGCGAACAGCGCGCAAAGGGTGGATTTCATGGCAGGCACCTCGGGGATCACGCGGGTCGCGTCGATCGTGGCCCACAGCCATAAATCTAGCCGATGAGGCCCTGGCGACACAGAGCGACTTCGACAACGCATTTCTGCAGCTCACGCAACAATCACGCCGTGCAGGTTGCCCTTCACCGGTGATTGTCACGCCTGTAGTTGCCTGAATGGCAGGATTCGCTCCCACTGGCCGATTGCAGCCACGGCGATACGCCGCAAGAATGAACGCCATCGATCAGATCGGGAGGCGCCATGAAACGCGTGGCCATGCTGCTGTTCCCCGGCGTGCAGGCGCTGGACGTCTCCGGGCCGCTGGATGTGTTCGCCGAGGCCAATGCCTTTGTGCCTGCTGGCCAGGGTTATCAGGTGGTGACCCTCGCCGCGCAGCCCTTCCCCTTGCGCGCCTCCAACGGCCAGTTGCTGGGTGCGGATTCCAGCATCGACCAGGGTCCCGGCGCGGCCGATATCCTGCTGGTGCCAGGCGGCCCGACACTGCCTGAAGAGTTACCGCCAGCGCCGTTGCTCGACTGGCTACGCACGGCCTGCGCCCAGGCACCGCGCTACGGCTCGATCTGCACCGGCGCCTTCCTGCTTGGCCACGCCGGGCTGCTCGACGGCAAGCGCGTGACGACGCACTGGAGCGATGCCCGGCGACTGGCGGAGTTGTTCCCTCTGGCACAGGTCGAGCCGGATCGCATCCATGTCCGCGATGGCGCGCTGGTGACCTCGGCGGGCGTCACCGCCGGCATCGATCTTGCGCTGGCGCTGGTGGCGGAAGACCACGGCGCGGCGGTGGCGCTATCCGTTGCGAAGCGCCTGCTGGTGGTGGCGCAGCGTCAGGGCGGGCAATCGCAGTTCAGCCCCTTCCTGCAGGCCCCCGCCGATGAAACTTCACCCGTGGCACGCATCCAGCGCTACGTGCAGGAGCACCTGGAGCAGCCGCTGGGGGTCCCGCAATTGGCCGCCGAGGTGGCGATGAGCCCGCGCAGCTTCGCCCGCACCTTTGTCCGTGAGGCGGGAATAACGCCCGCCGAGTTTGTTCAGCGGGCCCGTATCGATGCCGCACGAGGTCTGCTCGAAGGCGGTGACCTGGCGCTGAAAGTGATCGCCTGGCGCTGCGGCTTCGGCAGCCCGGCACGGATGCGCCTGGTGTTCGTGCAGCGTCTGGGAGTGACGCCCAGCGAGTACCGCGAGCGCTTCCGCCGCGCCTGACCGCTCCACCTCCCGCACCCAGCCTCATCGCCCCCTGCCCGCCGCCGAATCATACAAATGATTCACTTGACTCACCAATGATTCAAGTGTTTCATCTGCATCGCAACGTCACCACCTGATCGCCGTACCGTCCGGTACGTGAGGACAATAACAATGAGCGACTTCAAGCTGACCTATTCGACCATGTACTCCCCACCCGCCGAGCTGCATGAGCGCTTCGAGCGGGCCCTGGCGGAAGTGAAGGCCGACCTGGGTCGCGACCATGGCCTGTTCATCGATGGCCAGGACGTTTTCGCCGCAGCGCCGCTGCAGAAGCACAGCCCGATCGACCAGCGCTGGTTGCTCGGACGCTTCCACGTCGCCGACCGCAGCCAGGTCGACGCCGCCCTTGCCGCTGCCCGCCGAGCCTTCCCCGCCTGGCGTGCCACCCCCTGGCAGCAACGCGTCGCGCTGATGCGCCGGGTAGCCCGGCTGATCGAGGAGCGCGTCTACCGCATCGCCGCCGCGGTCTGCCTGGAAACCGGCAAGAACCGCATGGAAGCCCTCGGCGAGGTGCAGGAAACCGCGGTGTTCTTCGATCACTACAGTGACCTGCTGGAGCAGCACCAGGGCTTCGACTTCACCCTGCCGAATGACCCGGTCAGCGGCTACACCAGCCGCAACCGCAGCATCCTCAAACCCTACGGCGCCTGGGTGGTGATCGCACCGTACAACTTCCCCTTCGCCCTGGCCGGCGGCCCCACCAGTGCGGCGCTGGTCACCGGCAATTGCGTGGTGCTCAAGGGCGCCAGCGAAACCCCCTGGGCCGGCCGCCTGCTCGCCGAGTGCCTGCGCGACGCGGGGATTCCCGATGGCGTGTTCAACTACCTGTGCGGCAGTGGCCGGCTCACCGGGCAGGCACTGGTGGATCACCATGACACCGCCGGGATCACTTTCACCGGCTCCTACGAGACCGGCATGAACATCGCCCGCGCGCAGTTGGCGCGCCCCTATCCGCGCCCCTGCATCGCTGAAATGGGTGGCAAGAATGCGGTGATCGTCAGCCGCCACGCCGACCTCGATCGCGCTGCCGTCGGCATCGTGCGCTCGGCCTACGGCCTGCAGGGGCAGAAATGTTCGGCGCTGTCGCGCATCTATGTCGAGGACGCGGTGGCCGACGAGCTGGTGCAGCGCTTGGTTGCCGAGATCGCCGCCATCCGCATCGGCGATCCGGCGGAGCGCGCCAACTGGATGGGCCCGGTAACCACCCCGGCCGCCTACGAGGATTACCGCCAGTACGCCGCCACGCTGCAGCAGCACGGCGCTCGCCTGCTGGCCGGCGGCGAGCAACTGCGCGGCGAAGGCTTCGCCAACGGCCTGTATTGCGCACCGACGCTGGCCGAGGCCCCACTGGATCATCCGCTGTGGCAGGTCGAGATGTTCCTGCCCATCGCCATGCTCGGCCGCGTCGCCAACCTCGAGCAGGCGATGCGCGAAGCCAACGACAGCCCCTACGGCCTGACGGCCGGCTTCTACGGCAGCGAGACGGAAGCCGACTGGTTCTTCGAACACATCGAAGCCGGCGTCACCTACGCCAATCGCCCACAGGGCGCCACCACCGGCGCCTGGCCCGGCTACCAGCCCTTCGGCGGCTGGAAGGGTTCGGGCAACACCGGCAAGGCCATCGCCTCGTTCTATTACCTGCCGCAGTACCTGCGCGAACAATCCCAGACCCGCGTCGACTGATGCCGCCCGGCGCCCAGCGAGGCGCCGCACCATCCCAACCGATTTCAGGAGTGCTCCATGTCCAGCCCGCACCTCATCACCGCCCTGCCCGGCCCCAAGGCCCAGGCCATGATCGAGCGCGACAGCGCCGTCGTCTCGCCGTCCTACCCGCGCGACTATCCCTTCGTCATGAGCCATGGCCGTGGCGCGGAAGTCTGGGACGTCGACGGCAATCGCTTCCTCGACTTCGCCGCCGGCATTGCCGTGTGCTCCACCGGCCATAGCCATCCGCAGGTGGTCGAGGCGGTGAAGAACGCCGCCGACAAGTTCCTGCACATCTCCTCGGACTACTGGCACGAGGAGCAGATCCGCCTGGCCGAAACCATCAACCGCCTGGCGCCGTTCGGCGAGCCAGCGATGACCTTCTTCTGCAACTCCGGCACCGAGGCCGTGGAAGGTGCGTTGAAGCTGGCACGCTACGTCACCGGCCGGCAGCGCTTCATCGGCTTCATCGGTGGCTTCCACGGTCGGACCATGGGCTCGCTGTCGTTCACCGCGAGCAAATACACCCAGCAGGCCGGCTTCTTCCCCGGCATGCCCGGCGTCACTCACATCCCCTACCCGAACAACCTGCGCCCGCTGCTGGCCGGCGTGGATCAGGGCGAGGCCGTGCTGAATTACCTGGAGAACGTGCTGTTCCAGAGCAATGTGCCGGCCCACGAAGTCGCCGCGATCCTCCTCGAGCCGATCCAGGGCGAAGGCGGCTACCTGCTGCCGCCGGAAGGTTTCCTCGCCGGCCTGCGCGCGTTGTGCGACCGCCACGGCATCCTGCTGATCGCCGACGAGGTGCAATCCGGCGCCGGGCGCACCGGCAAGATGTTCGCCTGCGAGCACTGGGGCCTGAAGCCGGACATCGTGACCATGGCCAAGGGCCTGGGCTCGGGCCTGCCGATCGGCCTGGTGGCGGCGAAGAGAACCCTGATGCAGCAATGGAAGCGCGGCGCCCACGGCAACACCTACGGCGGCAACCCGCTGTGCTGCGCAGCGGCCTCGGCGACCCTGGAGCTGATCGAGAACGGCTACATGCAGAACGCCGCCGCGATGGGCGAGTACCTGCTGCAAGGCCTGCGCGAATTGCAGCGGCGCTACCCGGAGCTGATCGCCGACGTGCGCGGCAAGGGCCTGATGATCGGCGTCGAACTGGTCACCGACAGCCACAGCCGCAAACCGGCCCGCGAATTCGCCGACCGCCTGCTGCACAACGCCTGGCGCCAGGGCCTGCTGCTGCTCACCTGCGGCGTCAGCACCCTGCGCCTGATGCCGCCATTGATGATCGACCGCGCCACCTGCGACGAAGCCCTGGCGCTGCTCGACGCCGCCATCGAACAAACCCTGGGCGCCTGAGCGCGCCCGTTCTGCCTACCGAGGAAGCAACGATGAAAAGATTGCACGGATTCATGGCACTCGCACTGAGCCTGGGGCTGCTGAGCGGCACGGCCCAGGCCAGACAATGGACGGAAATCCGCATGGCTACCGAGGGCGCCTACGCGCCCTTCAACGAGATGGGCCCGGACGGCAAGCCGAAGGGTTTCGACGTGGATGTCGGCAACGCGCTCTGCGCCCAGCTCAAGGCCCAGTGCGTGTGGAGCATCCAGGACTGGGACGGGATGATCCCGGCGCTGCTGGCCGGCAAGTTCGACGCCATCGTCGCGTCGATGACCATCACCCCCGAGCGCGAACAGAAGATCGCCTTCACCGACAAGTACTACAGCAGCAACGTGCAGATCATCGCCAAGGCCGGTGCGCCCTACGACGCCGCCAAGCCGCAGACGCTGAAAGGCGTGCGCCTGGGCGTGCAGCGCGAAACCACCCACGAGCGTTACGCCAAGGATGTGCTGGCCAAGGCCGGCGCCGAGATCGTCAGCTACCCGTCGCTGGAAGAGGCCTACATGGACCTGGGCAATGGCCGTCTCGACGCCACCCTGCAGGACACCATTCCCGGCCTCGAAGGCTTCATCAAGAAACCCCAGGGCCAGGGCTTCGCGCTGGTCGGCGAGCAGGTCAGCGACCCCGCCTACTTCGGCGCCGGCCAGGGCATCGGCCTGCGCAAGGAAGACCAGGAACTGCGCACGGCACTCGACCAGGCGCTGGCGGAAATCATCCGCAATGGCACTTACGAAAAACTGCGCAAGCAGTACTTCGACGTGCCAATCCTCTAACAGGAGCGCAGGTAGGGCGGATAACGCGTACCGCGCTATCCGCCCTGCGGCCTGAGCCCGAACGACAACAACAAGAAAGATCGGCCCGCTTGCCCGGCCGCAGGAGACTCGCGTGTCCCGTGATCCCCGTTACGACATTCTTTTCGAGCCGCAGCGCATCGGCCCGGTCATCGCGAAGAACCGTTTCTTCCAGGTGCCGCACTGCAATGGCATGGGCTGGACCCAGCCGCGCGGCCTCGCCGAGCTGCGCCGGGTCAAGGCCGAAGGCGGTTGGGGTGTGATCTGCAGCGAAGAGGTGGAGATCCATCCCACCAGCGATTGCTCGCCGTACCACGAGGGTCGGCTGTGGAGCGACCTCGACATCCCCGCGCTGGCCCTGATGGCCGACGCCGTGCACGAGTACGGCGCGCTGGCCGGCATCGAGATCATGCACCACGGCCCGTCCTGCGCGAACTACGACAGTCGTGAAGTGCCCATCGGCCCGTCGCACCGGCCGATCACCTACTACTCGCCGGTGCAGGCGCGGGCAATGAGCAAGAGCGACATCCGCGAGCTGCGCCAGTGGCACCGGCAGGCGGCGCTACGCGCCAAGCGCGCGGAGTTCGACCTGGTCTACGTCTACGCCTCCCACGACCTCGGCCTGCCGATGCACTTCCTGCAACGGCGCAAGAACGACCGCAGCGACGAATACGGCGGCAGCCTGGAAAACCGCGTGCGCCTGCTGCGCGAACTGATCGAGGACACCAGGGATGCGGTCGGCGATCGCTGCGCCGTGGCCGTGCGCCTGGGCGTGGAGGAACTGCTCGGCCCGGACGGTATCGTCAGCGCCGAGGAAGGCCACGACATCATCGCCATGCTCGCCGAGCTGCCCGACCTGTGGGACGTCAATGTCAGCGCCTGGAGCAACGACAGCGTCACCTCGCGCTTCAAGAAAGAGGGCTACCAGGAAGAACACACCGCCTTCGTCAAATCCCTGACCAGCAAGCCGGTGGTGGGCGTGGGCCGCTTCACCTCGCCGGACACCATGGTCAGCCAGATTCGCCGTGGCGTGATGGACTTCATCGGCGCAGCGCGGCCGTCGATTGCCGACCCGTTCCTGCCGAACAAGATCGAACGCGGCGACATCGACGACATCCGCGAATGCATCGGCTGCAACATCTGCGTCTCCAGCGACTACAGCAGCAGCAACCTGCGCTGCACGCAGAACCCGACCATGGGCGAGGAATGGCGCCGTGGCTGGCACCCGGAGAAGATCCCCGCGCGCGGCTCGGACAACACCCTGCTGGTGGTCGGCGCCGGCCCGGCCGGGCTGGAAGCGGCCCTGGCCGCCGCACGCCGCGGCTATGAAGTGCACCTGGCGGAAGCCACCGCCGAACTCGGCGGCCGCGTGACCCGCGAAGCCGCCCTGCCCGGCCTGCGCGAATGGGCGCGGGTACGCGACTGGCGCGTAGGCCAGCTGCAACCGATGGTCAACGTCAGCCTTTACCTGGACAGCCCGCTGAGCGCCGCGGACATCCGCGATTTCGGCGCCGGCCACGTGGCCATCGCCACCGGCTCGCGCTGGCGTCATGACGGCGTCGGCCGCGCCAACGGCTGGGCGGTGCCGGGCTTCGAAGCTGGCCGGGTATTCAGCCCCGACGACCTGATGGCCGGGCAGCGCCCGCAAGGTCCGGTAGTGATCTTCGACGACGACCACTACTACATGGCCAACGTGCTCGCCGAGCGCTGCGTCGAATGGGGCCTGGCGGTGACCCTGGTGACGCCCGCCGTGCAGGTCGCCAGCTGGAGCAGCAATACCCTGGAGTCCACTGCCATCCTGCGCCGCCTGCTGGAGCTGGGCGTGACCATCGTGCGCCATCACAACGTCGCCGGTTACGACGGCGAAAGCGTCGAGCTGGTCTGCGAGATCACCGGGCAGCACCAGCGTATTGCCTGTCGCGGGCTGGTCAGCGTGACCGCGCGGCTGCCGCAGGACGCGCTGTTCCTCGAACTGCAGGCCGCACCTGACGCCCTGCGCGAGGCCGGCATCCAGACCTTGCAGCTGATCGGCGACGGCCTGGCGCCGGCGACCATCGCGGCGGCGGTCTACCAGGGCCACAAGTACGCACGCTACCTGGACAGCGACGAGTCGCCCTACGACTACCGCCGCGAACTTCCGCTGATCGCACGGAGCGCAAGCCATGCCGACTGAATCGGGCGACCTGCTGTACGGCTACGCCGACAGCATCCTGCACGGGACGCTGATCACCCTGCAGGTCGGCCTCGGCTCCCTGGCGGTGGCCGTGGCGCTCGGCCTGCTGGTGGCCGCCGGGCGACTGTCGCGCGGACGGCTGCTGGCCTGGACGGCGACTGCCTTCACCACGCTGATGCGCAGCGGGCCGGACTTCGTCTGGCTGCTGTTCCTCTACTACGGCGGGCAGACCGCGCTGAACCTGATCACCCAGCACTACGGCATGCCACAGGTGGAGATCAACTCCTTCGTCGCCAGCGTCATCGTGCTCGGGGTGATCTATTCGGCGTACCTGGCGGAGACCTTCCGCGGCGCCTTCCTGGCCGTCGACAAAGGCCAGGCGGAATCCGCCCAGGCCTATGGCTTCAGCCGCCTGCAGACGTTCTTCCACATCGTCTTCCCGCAGATGATGCGCTTCGCCCTGCCGGGTATCGGCAACAACTGGCTGGTGATGCTCAAGGCCACGGCGATCACCTCGATGGTCAGCCTCAACGAGCTGATCTTCCTCTCCCGCGCCGCCGGCAAGGCCACCGGCCACAGTCTCGAACTGCTGCTGGTGGCCGCGCTCATCTACCTGTTGCTGAGCACCGTGTCGGTTCTCGCGCTGCGTCTGCTGGCCGCGCGTTATGCCGCCGGCAGCAAGGAGATCACCCTGTGAACTGGCAACTGGTGCTGGATAACCTGCAACTCTTCCTGTTCAGCGACGGCGGCCGTACAACCGGCCTGCTGCTGACCGTGCAACTGTTCGCTGTCGCCCTGGCATTCGGCCTGGCGCTGGCGATTCCATTGTCGCTGTTGCGCGCCTCGAGCAACCCGTGGCTGCGCACGCCGGTCTGGCTGTTCACCTATGTGATGCGTGGCACGCCGCTGCTGGTGCAGATCTACATCGTCTACTTCGGCCTCGCCGAGATCGGCTGGATCCGCCACAGCTGGGCCTGGCAGTACCTGCGCGAAGCCTACATCTGCGCCTGGCTGGCGCTGGGCCTGAACACCGCCGCCTACACCATCGAGATCCTCGCCGGCTGCATCCTCAAGACTTTCCACGGCGAGATCGAGGCAGCTCGGGCGATGGGCATGTCGCGCTGGGCGCAGATGGTCCACATCGTGCTGCCGGGCGCGATGCGCCGGGCGATTCCGGCCTACAGCAACGAGGTGATCCTGACCCTGCACTCCACCGCGCTGGCCTCCAGCATCACCCTGCTCGACCTGGCCGGCGTCAGCCGTTCGATCAGCATGCGCTACGCCTCGCCCTACGAGGCCTACATCGCCGCGCTGATCCTCTACGCGCTGTTCACCAGCCTGATCTTCCTGATCTTCCGTTTCGCCGAACGCCGCTGGCTCGCCTACCTGCGTCCGCGCGCCGCCTGACATTTCCGGAGCCCCGACATGCCAACCCTGCAGGTCAACGACATCCACAAACGCTACGGCGACCACGAAGTGCTCAAGGGCGTTTCGCTGGTGGCCAACCCCGGTGACGTGATCACCCTGATCGGCTCCAGCGGATCGGGCAAGAGCACCTTCCTGCGCTGCCTGAACCTGCTGGAGCGCCCCAACGCCGGCGAAATCATCTGGGATGGCCAGCCGCTGGCGATGAAGCGCCAGCGCGACGGCAGCCTGCACGCCAGCGACAGTCGCCAGCTGCAACGCCTGCGCACGCAGCTGGCGATGGTGTTCCAGAACTTCAACCTGTGGGCCCACCTCAGCGTGCTGGACAACGTCATCGCCGCGCCGATGCGCGTCCAGGGCCTGTCCCGCGCCCAGGCCACCGAGAAGGCACTGAGCTGCCTGCGCAAGGTACACATGGACCCGGAGCGTTTCGCCCGCAGCTACCCCGCGCAACTCTCCGGCGGCCAGCAGCAACGCGTCGCCATCGCCCGCGCCCTGGCGGTGGACCCGGAAATGATCCTGCTCGACGAACCCACCTCGGCGCTGGACCCGGAGCTGGTCGGCGAAGTGCTCGGAGTCATCAAGGGCCTGGCCAGCGAAGGCCGCACGATGATCATGGTCACCCATGAAATGGGCTTCGCCCGCGATGTCTCCAGCGAAGTGATCTACCTGCACCAGGGCCGCATCGAGGAACAGGGCCCGCCTTCGCGGCTGTTCCAGACGCCGCGCAGCGAACGGTTGAAAACCTTCCTCAGCGGCGCCCTGCAACGCGGCAGCAGCAGTTTGGCCTGCGCCTGAAAATGAAACACTTGATTCATATGAAACACTCTTGAATCAAGCGCAAATCCTGCACGGACAAGGACATTACGCATGACGCACATCTTCCATCGCACCCCCGCACAGCCCTTGCAGGTCGCCCTGCGCGGCGAAGGCTGCTACCTGTTCGACGCCCACGGCCGGCGTTATTTCGATGGCTCCGGCGGCGCCGCCGTGTCCTGCCTGGGGCATGGCCATCCGGCAGTGATCGCCGCGCTCCGCGAGCAGATGGACAAGCTCGAGTACGCCCACACCAGCTTCTTCACCAGCGAGCCAGCCGAGCGCCTGGCGAGCCTGCTGGCCAGCCAGAGCCCCGCCGAACTGGGCAACGTCTACTTCCTCTCCGGCGGTTCCGAGGCCATGGAAGCGGCGCTGAAGATGGCTCGCCAGTTCCACGTCGAGAACGGCGAAGCGCAGCGGGTACATTTCGTTTCACGGCGGCAGAGTTACCACGGCAACACCCTCGGCGCCCTGGCCATTGGCGGCAACCTGCCGCGGCGCAAGCTCTACGAGCCGATGCTGATGCCCACCACCCAGGTTTCCCCGTGCTACCCGTTCCGCTACCGCCTGCACGGCGAAAGCGACGCTGACTACGTCGCCCGCCTGGTCGCGGAACTGGAGCAGCACCTGCTGGAACTCGGCCCGCACACGGTCGCTGCCTTCGTCGCCGAAACCGTGGTCGGCGCCACCTCCGGCGCGCTGGAACCGCTGCCCGGCTACCTCAAGGGCATGCGCGAGGTGTGCGACCGCCACGGCGTGCTGCTGATCCTCGACGAAGTCATGTGCGGCATCGGCCGTACCGGCCATTACCACGCGTTCAGCGTCGAAGGCGTGGTGCCCGACCTGCTCACCCTGGCCAAGGGCCTGGGCGGCGGTTATCAGCCAATTGGCGCCGTGCTCGCCAGCGACCGCGTGGTGAGCACCATCACCCGTGGCAGCGGCAGTTTCCAGCACGGCCACACCTACATCGGCCATCCACTGGCTTGTGCCGCGGCCCTGGCGGTGCAGCGGGAAATCATCGAGCAGAACCTCTGCGCCCAGGTGCGCCAGCGTGGCGAATTCCTCCGTGGGCAGTTGCAGGAGCGCTTCGCCAATCACCCGCACGTCGGCGAGATACGCGGGCGCGGGCTGTTCCAGGCGATCGAACTGGTGCGCGAGCGCGACAGCGCCGAGCCCTTCCCTGCCAGCCAGCGCCTGCACGCGCGGATCAAGCAGGCGGCGCAATCGCGCGGGCTGATCTGCTACCCGTCCGGCGGCACCATCGACGGCGTCAACGGCGACCACGTCCTACTCGCACCGCCCTTCATCAGCAGCGAGGAGCAGTTGCACGACGCCGTGGCCGTGCTCGCCGGTGCGCTCGACGAAAGTCTTTCCAGCCTCACCTGACCCACAACAACAAGACGAGGACAATCATGAAAGCTGTCATCACTCCCCTCGCGGTACTTGCTGCCGGCATGCTGCTGAGCCTGGGCGCCCAGGCCGACGCTCCGCGCGCCCGCGACCTGGGCGTGCCGTTCGAGGGCACGCCCGGCAAGCTCAACGCCATCACCGATATTGCCGGCGTGGAAGTCGGCCAGGTCACCCTGATCAGTGGCGAAGGCGCGCTGCAGGTCGGCAAGGGGCCGGTGCGCACCGGTGTCACCATGGTCCTGCCGCGCGGCCGCGACTCGGTGAAGCCGGTCAACGCCGGCTTCTTCAATCTCAACGGCAACGGCGAGATGACCGGCCAGTCCTACCTGCAGGACTTCGGCCTGTCCTACGGGCCCATCGGCATCTCCAACACCAATGCCATCGGCCCGCTGTACGCGGGCATCACCCAGTGGTCCGCGCAGAAGAACGGCAGCGCGATCTGGCCGGTGGTGGCGGAAACCTGGGACGGTTACCTGAATGACCTGGAAGGTTTGCACGTCACCCCGCAGCACGCGGTGAAGGCCATCGAGGCGGCGCGCTCGGGCGCGGTTGCCGAAGGCAATGTCGGCGGTGGCACCGGGATGATCTGCTTCGGCTTCAAGGGCGGCATCGGCACCGCCTCGCGGGTCGTCACGGTCGACGGCAAGGACTACACCGTGGGTGTGCTGGTGCAATGCAACACCGGCCTGCGCGAGACCCTGCGGGTGGCCGGTACGCCGGTCGGCCATGAGCTGGCGCAGAAATGGCTGGGCTGCTACCGCCCCGAGCTCGCCGCCAAGGACAAGACGCCGCGTTGCCAGACATCCGGCGAAGGCGGCAAGCCGAGCAAGGACCAGGGCTCGATCATCATCGTGGTCGGCACCGACGCACCGCTCTCACCGACACAGCTCAATCGCGTCGCGCGCCGCGCCTCCATGGGCCTGGCGCGCCTGGGCTCGTTCGCCGGCAACCAGTCGGGGGACATCATCGTCTCGTTTTCCACCACTGGTGCGGCCAATGACCCCGAGGAAGAAAAGCCGGCGAACACCGTGCTGTTCCCCAACGGCCTGATCGACCCGTTGTTCCAGGCCACGGTCGAGGCGACCGAGGAGTCCATCACCAACGCGCTGGTCGCCGCCCGCGACATGACCGGCATCGATGGCTACCAGGTGTATGCCCTGCCGCACGACGCGCTGAAGTCGATCCTCGGCAAGTACAACCGCCTCGCCAGGTAACCCTTCCGCCAGCGCCCTCGCGGCGCTGGCTTCTCCTCACGCCTTGTCGATATAGACCTGGAAGCTCTTGAGCTGCGCCTCGCTGTTGGCGATCTCGCGCAGGCTGTCTTCGTTGCTGTTGGCCACCAGCAGGCCCGCCAGGGTCTGCGACACCGCCAGCGCCGGCACCACCGAGGGGAACAGCGACGGCGTCGAATTGCGCACCACGACCAGCACGTCGGACGGCGCGGCGATGGGCGATACCGGGCTGTCGGTGATCGCCACCACCTGCGCACCGCGTTCGCGGGAGAACTGCACCGCGCGCAACGCATCCTGGGCATAGGGGTGGTAGCTGAAGGCGACCAGCGCGTCGTCCGGGCCGATGCGCCGCAGCTCATCGGCGAAGGAACCGCCGATACCGCTGAGCAGCGTGGTGTTGTTGAGGAACATGCCGCACACGTAGCTGAAGTAATACGCCGCCGGGAACAGACTGCGCAGGCCGACCACGTAGATGTGCTTGGCATGGGTCAGCAGGGCGTGAGCGGCGAGAATCTGCTCGTGGCGCTCGGCGCTGAAGGTCTCCTCCAGGTTGCCCAGTTCGGTGTGCAGCATCTCGGCGATCAGGCCGGTGTTCTGGTCATCGTGGGAGCGCTTGCGCAGCGCGTCGGCACGCCGCGAGAACGGCGAGTCGCGCTCGGTCAGCCAGCCGCGATAGATCTGCCGGAAATCCTCGTAGCTGTCGAAGCCCAGCTGCCGCGCCAGGCGCAGCATAGAGGCCGGCTGCAGCTTGGCCTTGGCGGCGACGGTGCGCATCGACTCCAGTGCGATCTCGTTGGGGTGATCGAGGGCGAAGCGCGCGGCACGCTGCAGGGTCGGCGAAAGGCTCGGGAAACTGCTCTCGATATGCTTGTCGATCTGGGGCTTGTCCATCGAACTTTCCGTCTGTTCGCGAGGGGGCAACTTTACCATGCGGGCCACTCAGATCGGCGGTGCCGAACGCAGCATCACCGACTTCAATGCGAACGCCGACTTGATCCCCGCCACGCCGGGAATCTGCGTCAGGGTGTTGGTCAGGAACAGCTGATAGGCCGACAGGTCCTTCACCACCACCCGCAGCATGTAGTCGGCGTCGCCGGTCATCTGGAAGCAGCTCATCACCTGCGGCGCCTGGACGATGCGTTCTTCGAACCGGGCAAGGTAGTCGCCGGTCTGTTTCTCCAGGGACACCGAGACGAACACGCTCATGCCGCCGGACAGGCGCTCCTCGTCGAGGCGGGCGAAATAGCCCTGGATGTAGTGCTCCTCCTCCAGGCGGCGGACCCGGCGCAGCGTCGGGGTCAGTGACAGGCCGATGTTCTGCGCCAGATCGCGCCAGGACAGGCGGCCATCGTCGGCCAGGGCGCGGAGGATCTTCAGGTCGGTGCGGTCGAGATCAGCCATTTTCTGTCGTACTACTCAGTGCTGTTTTTATAGTGCAAACACACTAATCCGTAAGCTCTGAGCTAGTCAATTTGGAGCAAAAAACCAATCGGTCACACCTATACTGAAACCACAACTACAACAACCGAGGACCTCACCATGAGTGATGTCACCACCCGCCTCGCGACCCGGCGCGGCACCCGCACCGTAGCCTTACCCGGCCGGGTGCGCCCGCCAGGCATGGCCTCTTCCGTCTGCTGATCCACACCCACGATCACAACTGGAGACCCGCCATGACCGACTACGCCCCACTCCGCCTGCATGTCCCCGAACCCACCGGACGCCCAGGCTGCAAGACCGACTTCTCCTACCTGCATCTCTCGCCCGCCGGCGAGGTACGCAAGCCCGCCATCGACGTCGAACCGGCGCAGACCACCGACCTGGCCTTCAGCCTGGTGCGCGTGCTCGATGAAGACGGCAACGCCGTCGGCCCCTGGGCCCCGGAGCTGAGCCACGAGCAGTTGCTGCGCGGCATGCGCCTGATGCTCAAGACGCGCATCTTCGATGCGCGCATGCTCACCGCCCAGCGCCAGAAGAAGATGTCCTTCTACATGCAGTGCCTGGGCGAAGAGGCCATCGCCACCGCCCACACCATGGCCCTACGCGACGGCGACATGACCTTCCCGACCTACCGTCAGCAAGGCATCCTGATCACCCGCGACTACCCGCTCAAGGACATGATCTGCCAGCTGCTCTCCAACGAGCAGGACCCGCTCAAGGGCCGCCAGCTGCCGATCATGTACTCCAGCCGGGAGAAGGGCTTCTTCTCGATTTCCGGCAACCTAGCCACCCAGTTCATCCAGGCCGTCGGCTGGGGCATGGCCTCGGCAATCAAGGGCGACACCAAGATCTCGTCCGCCTGGATCGGCGATGGCGCCACCGCCGAATCCGACTTCCACACCGCCCTCACCTTCGCCCACGTCTACCGCGCGCCGGTGATCCTCAACGTGGTCAACAACCAGTGGGCGATCTCCACCTTCCAGGCCATCGCCGGCGGTGAAGGCACCACCTTCGCCAACCGTGGCGTGGGTTGCGGCATCGCTTCGCTGCGGGTGGACGGCAACGACTTCCTCGCGGTCTACGCCGCCTCGCAATGGGCCGCCGAGCGCGCCCGGCGTGGCCATGGCCCGAGCCTGATCGAATGGGTCACTTATCGCGCCGGCCCGCACTCCACCTCGGACGATCCGTCCAAGTACCGCCCCGCCGACGACTGGACCAACTTCCCCCTCGGCGACCCCATCGCCCGCCTGAAGCAGCACCTGGTCGGCCTCGGCATCTGGTCCGACGAGCAGCACGAAGCGCTGAAGAAGGAACTGGAAACCGAAGTGATCGCCGCGCAGAAAGAGGCCGAGCGCCACGGCTCCCTGGTCGACGGCCACGTGTTCAGCGCCGCCAACCTGTTCGACGACGTCTACAAGGACCTGCCGGAACACCTGCGCCGGCAGCGCCAGGAGCTTGGGGTATGAATGCCATGAACCCGCAACACGAGAACGCCCAGGCCGTCACCAGCATGACCATGATCCAGGCGCTGCGCTCGGCGATGGATGTGATGCTGGAGCGCGACGACAACGTCGTGGTATTCGGCCAGGACGTCGGCTACTTCGGCGGCGTGTTCCGCTGCACCGAGGGCCTGCAGAAGAAGTACGGCACCTCGCGGGTGTTCGATGCGCCGATCTCCGAGAGCGGCATCATCGGCGCCGCCGTCGGCATGGGTGCCTACGGCCTGCGCCCGGTGGTGGAAATCCAGTTCGCCGACTACGTCTACCCAGCCACCGACCAGCTGGTTTCGGAAGCTGCGCGCATCCGCTACCGCTCGGTGAACGACTTCACCGTGCCCATGGTGGTGCGCATGCCCTGCGGCGGCGGCATCTACGGCGGGCAGACGCACAGCCAGAGCCCGGAGGCGATGTTCACCCAGGTCTGCGGCCTGCGTACCGTCATGCCGTCCAACCCGTACGACGCCAAGGGCCTGCTGATCGCCTGCATCGAGAACGATGACCCGGTGATCTTCCTCGAACCCAAGCGCCTGTATAACGGCCCGTTCGACGGCCACCATGACCGCCCGGTAACGCCCTGGTCCAAGCACCCGGCCAGCCAGGTGCCGGAGGGCTACTACAGCGTGCCGCTGGACAAGGCCGCCATCGCCCGCCCCGGCTCCGAGCTGACCGTGCTGAGCTATGGCACCACCGTCTACGTGGCCCAGACCGCCGCCGAGGAAACCGGCATCGACGCCGAGATCATCGACCTGCGCAGTCTCTGGCCGCTGGACCTGGACACCATCGTCGAGTCGGTGAAGAAGACCGGCCGCTGCGTCATCGTCCACGAAGCCACGCGCACCTGCGGCTACGGCGCCGAGCTGATGTCGCTGGTGCAGGAGAACTGCTTCCACCACCTCGAAGCCCCGATTGCCCGCGTCACCGGTTGGGACACGCCCTACCCGCACGCCCAGGAATGGGACTACTTCCCCGGCCCCGCACGCGTCGGCGCGGCCTTCAAGCGCGCCATGGAGGTCTGAATGGGCACTCACGTCATCAAGATGCCGGACATCGGCGAAGGCATTGCCGAGGTCGAGCTGGTGGAGTGGCATGTCCAGGTCGGCGAAGAGGTCCATGAGGACCAGTTGCTGGCGGAGGTCATGACCGACAAGGCCACTGTGGAAATTCCCTCGCCGGTGGCCGGGAAGATTCTCGCCCTGGGCGGCGTACCGGGCCAGGTGATGGCCGTGGGCGGCGAGCTGATCCGCCTGGAAGTGGAAGGCCACGGCAACCACAAGGAAGCCGCGCAGCCCAAGCCGCAGGAAGAAGCAGCGATCCCGCCGGTGACCAAGCCTGAACCGGTAGCAGAAGCACCCAAGCCGGCACCGCGCGTCGAGAACAAACCTGTCGCCCCGGCCGCACGGCCCGCTCCCTCTCCGGCGCCGCGCCGCGCACCGGGCGAGAAGCCACTGGCTTCGCCGGCCGTGCGCCAGCGTGCCCGCGACCTGGGCGTGGAACTGCAGTTCGTCCAGGGCAGCGGCCCGGCCGGGCGCATCCTCCGGGAAGACCTGGAACACTTCCTCGAACACGGCGGCGCGACCGTTGCCTCCGGCTACGCCGCGCGCCATGACGAGCACCAGATCCCGGTAATCGGCCTGCGCCGCAAGATCGCGCAGAAGATGGCCGAGGCCAAGCGGCGCATCCCGCACTTCAGCTACGTCGAGGAGATCGACGTTACCGACCTGGAAGCCCTGCGCGTCCACCTCAACACCAAGCACAGCGCAGCGCGCGGCAAGCTCACCCTGCTGCCCTTCATCGCCCGCGCCATGGTCGTCGCCCTGCGCGACTTCCCGCAGCTCAATGCGCGCTATGACGACGATGCCGACGTGATCACCCGCTACGGCGCGGTGCACCTGGGCGTCGCCACCCAGAGCGACAACGGCCTGATGGTACCGGTGCTGCGCAACGCCGAATCCCGCGACCTGTGGGGAAACTCCGCGGAAGTCGCGCGCCTCGCCGAAGCGGCACGGCATGGCAAGGCCAGCCGCGAGGAACTGTCCGGCTCGACCATCACCCTGAGCAGCCTCGGCGCGCTCGGCGGGATCGTCAGCACGCCGGTGATCAACTATCCGGAAGTGGCCATCGTCGGGGTCAACCGCATGGTCGAGCGGCCCATGGTGATCAACGGACAGATCATCGTGCGCAAGATGATGAACCTGTCCTCCTCCTTCGATCACCGGGTGGTCGACGGCATGGATGCAGCGGCCTTCATCCAGGCCGTGCGCGCCCTGCTCGAACATCCCGCCACCCTGTTCATCGACTGATGAGTGGAGCCAGAGACGTGAAACAGAACCAGACTCTCGAAACCACCCTGCTGGTGATCGGTGGCGGCCCCGGCGGCTATGTCGCGGCGATCCGCGCCGGCCAACTGGGCATCCGCACCGTGCTGGTGGAAGGCGCCGCGCTCGGCGGCACCTGCCTGAATATCGGCTGCATCCCGTCCAAGGCGCTGATCCACGCCGCCGAGGAATACCTCAAGGCCCGCGAATTCGCCGGCAAGTCGCCGCTGGGCATCAGCGTGCAGGCGCCGAGCATCGACATCCAGCGCACCGTGGAATGGAAGGACGGCATCGTCGACCGCCTGACCACCGGCGTCGCCGCACTGCTGAAGAAGCATGGAGTCACCGTGGTCAACGGCTGGGCCAGAATCGTCGACGGCAAGACCGTCGAGGTCGACCTCAGCGAAGGCGGCGTGCAGCACATCCACACCGAACACCTGCTGCTGGCGGCGGGTTCGAAATCCGTCGAGCTGCCCTTCCTGCCGGTGGGTGGCAATGTGATTTCCTCCACCGAAGCGCTGGCGCCCAAGGCGTTGCCCAAGCGCCTGGCTGTGGTTGGCGGCGGCTATATCGGCCTGGAACTGGGCACCGCTTACCGCAAGCTGGGCGTCGAGGTCACGGTGGTGGAAGCGCAGCCGCGCATCCTGCCGACCTACGACGAGGAGCTGACCAAGCCGGTGGCCACCGCCCTGCGCAAGCTCGGCATCGAGCTGTACCTGGGCCACAGCGTCATGGGCCTGGAGCCGGACGGCAAAGGCCTGCGCGTGCAGGATGGCGCCGGCTCGCAACGGGTGATCGAGACTGACCAGGTGCTGGTCGCCGTCGGCCGCCACCCCAACACCGCCGGCTGGAACCTCGACACCCTGCGCCTGGACATGAACGGCCGCGCCGTGCGCATCGACGAGCAGTGCCGCACCTCCATGCGCGACGTCTGGGCCATCGGCGACCTCGCCGGCGAACCGATGCTGGCCCACCGCGCCATGGCCCAGGGCGAGATGGTCGCCGAGATCATCGCCGGCAAGCGCCGCGCCTTTACCCCCACGGCAATCCCGGCGGTGTGCTTCACCGATCCGGAAGTGGTAGTGGTCGGCCTGTCGCCCGAGCAGGCCCAGGCCGCTGGCTACGAGGTGCTGACCGCGAACTTCCCGTTCGCCGCCAACGGCCGCGCCATGACCCTGGAGTCCAGCGACGGCTTTGTCCGCGTGGTGGCGCGCCAGGACAACCACCTGATCCTCGGCTGGCAGGCGGTGGGCAAGGCGGTCTCCGAGCTGTCCACGGCGTTCGTGCAGTCCCTGGAAATGGGCGCCTGCCTGGAAGACATCGCCGGCACCATCCACGCCCACCCCACCCTCGGCGAAGCAGTGCAGGAAGCCGCACTGCGCGCGCTGGGGCATGCCTTGCACGTCTGAAGCCGCGCTCTCCAGGCTTCCCCTCTGACCCGCCGCATGGCGGGTCTTTTTTACCCAGCGCTTTTCGTAGGAGCGAGCTTGCTGGAAATTCTCGGCGGTCTTGAACCGATCGCGGACGGAGTCCGCTCCTACCCATAGTCGATCACCGCACGGAATGTGGCGTTTCCGGGTTGCCGGATAGAAATGTCGAATCCGGCAAATCAGCGACGTTGCCTGCGTAATGACAACCGTCATCAGACTATTCTCCGCCATATCCGTTGATTCTCCAGCGCATTGACCAAATTAACCATTTGGTACATTTTGCTCCTACAGGCCTTCCAATTACGGCCATACAAGAACAACGGAGCCATTCCCCATGCCTCACACCCTGCTCGTGCTCAACGGGCCGAACCTCAACCTGCTCGGCACCCGTGAGCCGGCCACCTACGGCCACGAAACCCTCGACGACATCGCCGTGCTTTGCCAGCACGCGGGTGCCGAAAGCGGCCTGGAAATCGAATTCCGCCAGACCAACCACGAAGGCCAGCTGATCGACTGGATTCACCAGGCGCGCGGGCGCTGCGCCGGCATCCTGATCAATCCTGCCGCCTGGACCCACACGTCGGTGGCGATCCGCGATGCGCTGGCTGCCGTGGAGTTGCCGGTGATCGAAGTGCACCTGTCCAACGTGCACAAGCGGGAAGAATTCCGCCACCACTCGTTCGTTTCCGCTATCGCCGTGGGCGTGATTGCCGGGCTGGGCAGCGACGGTTACCACGCCGGCATCCAGCACTTCGCCAAGCTGCTGCAGGAGCGAGCCCGATGAGCGAGCACCGCACCGTCCTGGCCGGCCTGATCGGCGCCGGCATCCAGGCTTCGCGCACTCCGGCACTGCATGAACGGGAAGGCGACGCCCAGGGTTTTCGCTACCTCTACCGGTTGATCGACCTGGACACCCTGGGCGTCGACCCGGGTGCCCTGCCCGACCTGCTGGCCGCCGCCGAGCGCATGGGCTACACCGGGCTGAACATTACGTTTCCGTGCAAGCAGGCGGTGATTCCACTGCTGCACGAACTCTCCGATGAAGCACGCGGCATCGGCGCGGTGAATACCGTGGTGCTGCGCGATGGCAGGCGCATCGGCCACAACACCGACTGCCTGGGTTTTGCCGAAGGCTTCCGACGCAACCTCAGCGATGCGCCGCGCGAACGCGTGGTGCAACTGGGCGCCGGCGGCGCGGGCGCTGCGGTGGCCCATGCGCTGCTCAGCGAAGGCGTGGCACAACTGACGATCTTCGAAGTGGATTCGGCCCGCGCCCAGGCATTGGTGGACAACCTCAACGCGCACTTCGGCGGACAGCGCGCGCGGGTTGGTCATGACCTGGCCAGTGCGGTCGCCGAAGCGGACGGGCTGGTCAACACCACGCCCGTCGGCATGGCCAAGCTGCCCGGCGCGCCGCTGCCGCTGGAGTTGCTGCACGCGGGCCTGTGGGTGGCGGAGATCATCTACTTTCCGCTGGAGACCGAACTGCTCCGCCACGCCCGCAGCCTGGGCTGCCGCACGCTGGATGGCGGCAACATGGCGGTGTTCCAGGCGGTGAAGGCGTTCGAGCTGTTCAGTGGTGTCGAGGCCAACGCGCAACGGATGCTGGCGCATTTCGCTGCGATGTAGCGCGATGCCCTGGGTCGGTGAACACCCGGTTCGCGAGCAAGCTCGCTCCTACAGCCCCCTGGGAATGCGGTGCCGAGGGTAGGAGCGAGCTTGCTCGCGAACGATCTCCGCTCCGAATCCTGCTGGCCTAGGGCTGCACGTAGCGCAACACCGCCTCGACGATCATCTCCTTGTGCCGCGCCTTGATCACCGGGTCTTCCAGCTCGACCTGGAACAGCGAGCCGACCGTATGGCGGTTGGACACCCGATAGAAGCAGAACCCACTGATCAGCATGTGCACGTCGATGGCCGGCAGGCCGTCGCGGAAGGCGCCGCTGGCGGCACCACGCTGGAGGATGTCCTCGATGGTGCGCAGGATGTTGCTGTTCATCGAGCGGATCGCTTCCGAGCCGGAAGCGAACTGACCGTAGTGGATGTTCTCGATGCTGACGATGCGCACGAAATCGACGTTGCGGTCGTGGTGGTCGAAGGTGAAGTCCACCAGCCGGCGCATGGCCTCCAGCGGCTCCAGCTCGGCCAGGTGCAGCGTCTGCTCGGTGCCGCGGATGTCGCCGTAGAGCTTCTCCAGCACCGCCTGGTAGAGCTGCTCCTTGCTGCCGAAGTAGTAGTAGATCATCCGCTTCGAGGTGTTCATGCGCTCGGCGATGGCATCCACCCGAGCGCCGGAAAGGCCCTGTTGGACGAACTCGACGATGGCCGCCTGGAGAATGTCCTCGCGGGTCTTCTCCGGGTTGTTCTTGCGCCCCCGGCGGGCGGTTTCGGCGGGAATCGGCTGGGTGGCGCTGTCGGCAGTCATGGGCTTGGGCATCGGTCCGCCGGCGCCAGGGCGTCGGCTGTTCGGTGAAGGGATGCGCGGATTATGCGCGCCCGCGCGCCCTTCAGGCAAAGCTCGCCAGCTCAGACCTTCGGCCGCCGTGTGGTGCCGTTGCGCGCCTGGGCCATCGCCGCCAGGCGCACGGCGACGTTGGCTGCGCCGTATCCCGCATAGCCGCCGCGACGCTGGATGATCTCGAAGAAGAAGCGCCCCTCGAATGGTTCGGTATAGACATGGAACAGCTCGCCGCCGTTGGCATCACGGTCGTAGAGCACGTTGAAGTAGGCCAGTTCGCTGAGGAATTCGTCGTCGAAGTCGAAACGAGCGGCGAGGTCGTCGTAGTAGTTGAGCGGAATATCCAGCAGGGGAACACCGGCGTCCTTCGCCCGTGCCACCTCGGCGAAGATGTCCTCGCAGGCGAAGGCGATGTGGTGCACGCCGGAGCCGCGATAACTGGACAGCGCATGGGAGATGGCGGTGTTGCGATTCTCCGAGATGTTCAGCGGCAACCGCACGCTGCCGTTGGCACTGCGCAGTGCGCGGCTTTTCACCAGTCCGTAGGGGTCGGGCAGCACCACTTCGTCGTCGGCCTCGAAGTCGAACAGGCTCTTGTAGAACAGCACCCAGCTGTCCAGCCCGTCTGCCGGCAACGCCATGGCCATATGGTCGATGCGCTGCAACTGGCCACTGGGTTTCGCCTCCGGGTCGAGACGGAAATCCACGTCATAGAGGGTCTGCCCGCTGGCGCGCTCTTCCACCAGGTGCTCTTCAACCAGTTGCTCTTCCACCAAGTAGATCAGGCTGCCGTCCGGCGCACGCACCGCAGGAATCTCCCGCTCGTTGGGGCCGACCAGCCCGCGATACGGCTGGCCCTTGTAACCCTGCGCACGCTCCAGGGCGCTGGCGGCACCGCGCACGCGCAACGCGGTGGCGCACAGCGACGGGCCGTGGGCCTCAAAGAAGCTGTGGCCGAAGGAATAGGGTTCTGCGTTGAGCACGATGTTGATATCGCCCTGGCGCAGCAGGCTCACCGCCTTGGAGCGGTGTTCGCCGGCGCGAGCGAAGCCCAGGCGCTCCAGCCAGTTGCCCAGGCGCGCGCCAAGGGCTTCGTCGACGGCGAATTCGAGGAACTCCACGCCATCCAGCTGGCTGGCCGGTGGCGGCGAGAACAGGCAGTCCAGTTGTTCCTGCGGCATGCCTTCACCGAGCAGGCGCGTGCGGGTCTTCTCCTCGAGATACAGCAGCGAACGCAGGCCATCGGCGGCATTGGCGCGCGGCGGCGCGGCGCGGAAGCCGTCGTTGAAGATTTCCAGCGACAGCGGCCCGCGATAGCCGCTCTTGAGGATCGGCGCGAGGAAGCCCGGCAGGTCGAATTCGCCCTGACCGGGGAAGTTGCGGAAGTGCCGGCTCCACTCCAGCACATCCATGGCCAGGATCGGCGCGTCGGCCATCTGCACGAAGAAGATCTTCTCCCCCGGAATCTGCGCGATGCCGGCCGGGTCGCCCTTCAGCGAGAGGGTGTGGAAGCTGTCGAGGATCACGCCCAGCGCCGGGTGGTTCACCTCGCGCACCAGGTCCCAGACCTGCTGCCAGGTGTTCACGTGGCGACCCCAGGCCAGGGCTTCGTAGCCCACGCGCAAGCCACGGGCGCCGGCACGTTCGGCGGCGAGGCCGAGGTCTTCGAGGAGGAATTCGCGTACGCCTTGGGCGTCGGCAGCAACGTTGCTGCACATCAGCACCAGGTCGGTGCCCAGCTCCTGCATCAGGTCGAACTTGCGCTCCAGGCGGTCGAGGTTGCGCGGCAGGCGATCGCGGCGGCAGCCCTCGAAATCGCGGAACGGCTGGAACAGGGTGATCGCCAGCCCCAGGTCGGCGCACAGGCGGCGCACCTCGCGCGGGCTGCCGCCATGGTAGAGAAGATCGTTCTCGAAGATTTCCACGCCGTCGAAACCGGCGGCGGCGATGGCTTCGAGCTTGTCCGGCAGGGTTCCGCTCAGGGAAACGGTGGCGATCGAACGTTGCATCGGTGGACTCCTGCCGGGCGGTGTGAGGGGCTTGTTGGAATCGGTCTCCGGCTGAGTCTGATTATTCTGGCGGTCCGGGCCGGCAGCAATTTAAAGTGTACTAACTGGTTAGTTTTGTGTTCGATTACCGAACCAAAGGCCGTTTATCGAATTGACGCTGTTTCGGGCGCTGCTCAAGATTTAGCCACGTCGACGCAATCCGGCTCCCCGGGGACCTGCCTCAATCCCTGGAACAACGGCAGCCGCTGCGAGATGGCCTGCGTGTCATCCATAACAATTTCAAGAACGGGTAAATGCTCATGTACGTACCTCACCCTCGCCTCGCCGCCTCCATTCCCCACCGCCAGACCCTCCTGGCGCGCCTGATGCCGGGTCTGTGCAGGCTGCTCGGCCACCGCCGCGCGCACTGATTTTCGCCAGCCACCGCACGTCACTTCCTGCAACTCCCGCCGATTGGCGGTGGAGCGGGACGCCTGCGGCACGACAATAATTCCCGAGGCTGCGCGTCAGCCCGATAACGGATGGCCCGATCATGATCCAGTCGCAATCCGCTCCCCTCGCTGCGGTCGCTCCGCACGGTTCCTCCTTTTTCGCCAAGGTGCGTGGCGCCATGGCCGTCGGCAAGGTGCGCTGGGGCATGCTCGCCCTGGTGTTCTTCGCCACCACCCTGAACTACATCGACCGCGCCGCCCTGGGCGTGATGCAACCCGTGCTCGCCGAGAAGATGGCCTGGACGGCCATGGACTACGCCAACATCAACTTCTGGTTCCAGGTCGGCTACGCCATCGGCTTCGTGCTGCAGGGCAGGCTGATCGATCGCATCGGCGTGAAGCGCGCGTTCTTCTTTGCCGTATTGCTATGGAGCTTCGCCACCGGCGCCCATGGCCTGGCGACTTCAGCGGCCGGCTTCATGGTCTGCCGCTTCATCCTCGGCCTGACCGAGGCGGCCAACTATCCGGCCTGTGTGAAGACCACGCGCCTGTGGTTCCCGGCCGGCGAACGGGCCATGGCCACCGGCATCTTCAATGCCGGCACCAACGTCGGTGCCATGGTCACCCCCGCCCTGCTGCCACTGATCCTCGCGGCCTGGGGCTGGCAGGCGGCGTTTCTCTGCATGAGCGCGCTCGGCTTTGTCTGGGTGGTGTTGTGGAGCCTGAATTACTTCAATCCCGAAGAACACCCGACGGTCAGGCAGAGCGAGCTGGACTACATCCAGGAAGCCGACGAACCGCCGGCCGAGCGCGTGCCGTTCACTGCCGTACTGCGCATGCGCGGCACCTGGGCCTTCGCCCTGGCCTACTCGCTGACCGCACCGGTGTTCTGGTTCTACCTGTACTGGCTGCCGCCGTTCCTCAACCAGCAATATGGCCTGGGCATCAGCGTCACGCAGATGGGCATACCGCTGATGCTGATCTGGCTGACCGCGGACTTCGGCAGCATTGGCGGCGGCATCCTTTCGTCCTGGCTGATCGGCCGCGGCATGAACTCCATCCATGCGCGCCTGCTGTCGATGTTCATCTGCGCCTGCGCGATCATCGGCGTGATCTTCGCCGCCAAGGCCAGCGGCCTGTGGATCGCCGTGGCCGCCATCGCCCTGGGCGTGGGCGCGCACCAGGCGTGGACGGCGAATATCTGGAGCCTGGTGATGGACTACACGCCCAAGCACCTGATGAGCACTGTATTCGGTTTTGGCGGCATGTTCGCGGCAATTGGCGGGATGTTCATGACGCAGATCGTTGGCTACATCCTCACCGTCACCCACAACAACTACGCGATCCTCTTCACCATCATCCCGACCATGTATTTCCTCGCGCTGGCCTGGATGTTCTTCATGGCCCCACGCAAGGTGCCCGGCGCGGCGGAGTGACCCTCAGCCTGCGTAGGGCGGATAACGCTGGCGCGTTATGCGCCCTGCGAATTCCTCCCCGGACCTTAAGGCAGAACCCCGCCAATCGGCGGGGCTCCGCGTTTTGCGCCTACTGCTTCAGCGGCGTCAGCACCGGCGCGCCTTCGTCCAGCAGCATCCACACCAGCAGCTTGGCCGGCTTCTTGTCGCTGGCGTTGCGCGACACCAGGTGCGGCGTGTTCGGCGCCTCGTACCAGGACTGGCCGGCCTGGTAGGTCACCGGTTTCTGCCCTTCCAGCTGGGAGATCACCGCACCCTCGAGCACGTAGGCGAACACCGAGCCGCTGTGCACGTGGGCGCCGGAGGACTGACCCGGCTCGTAGGCGACGGTGATCATCAGGCCCTTCTTGCCAGCCGCGTCGGGAAGCTTCTGCTCCTGCTGGACTTCGATCTTCTCGGGATTGGCGCCATCGCCGTGGGCGAATACCGGCAGGCTCAGGGCCAGGCCGAGGCCGGCGAACAGGAGTTTCAGGGACGTGGATGTGGGCATGGCGGGTACCTCGGGCAGTGGGAACGTGGGGTTCACGCTACGCCTCGGGGTGCATCGGACCAACAGCCAATTTTGCCGAAGATCGGGGTGCCATTGCATCGGGTGGCGGTGCCGTGCTGTTCGCGAGCGAGCTCGCTCCTACAAGGGATACCCCGAGGCTCTTCTGGAGCAGCGAGCTTGCTCGCGAAGCAGCGTGCCAGCGCCCACAAAAAAGCCCCGCACACTGGCGGGGCTCTCGGGGACAGCGGCGGATCAGCCGAGCAGCGCGCTCAGGTCCAGCAGCCCGTCCTTGCACGGCGGGCACCAGTAGTAGCCGCCGGTGAGCGGGCGGCTGAAGCGGTACAGCGCGTCGGTGATGCCGTCTTCCAGGCCGCTCATGCGGCGCAACTGCACCTCGAAGGCATCCAGCGTGCAGCCAAAGGCGAGGAACATCAGCCCGGCGTCCTGGCCCTGGGTCCAGGGCATGGAGCGGCGCACGATGAAGGCTTCGGGGTCGAAGCTCTCCTGGGCAGTGCGCTTGACGTGGGCGGATTCCGGCGCGTCGTCCAGTTCCTCGTTGTCGCTCAGGCGGCGGCCCATGATGTCGTCGCGCTCGTGCTGCGGCAGCGCGGCGAAGTCCTGCAACTGGTGGCGCCATTGCTGGATCGCAGCAAAGCTGCCGCCAGCCAGGCCTGCAGCGCCTTCGACGATGGCGGCGGCGATGGCATCGTCATCCTGCGGATTCTCGGTGCCGTCCTCGTAGCCGGTCAGGTCGTGGCCGCTGCCATGGCGGAAGGCCTCGGTCAGGCTAGTCAGCTCCAGCGCAGGTGCCAGCAGGGACTGGACTTCCTGGGTGCGCAGGAGCAACTCGCCGCGCTCGTCACCACGCAGCCAGACCCACAGTGCATGCGGGGTGGATGGGTTGTCGACGCCCACGCCAGAGATCGCCGGGAACTCGCGCAGCCCCTCGACGTGGCGGCCCAGCGCGCGCACCAGCGACTCGCCAAAGCCGACTACCGCGCGCGCGCCATCGGCGAACTGCATCAGCCGATCCAGCGCGGCGGGCAGGTCCTGCAGCGACTTCAGATCGAAGAACAGGTGGCGGGCGTGGGCGGGAACCGGGGTGGCGAGAATGCCGGGCTGGTAAAGGCTCATGACAGCGTCCTTGAACGAAAGAGCGGCGATTCTAATCGCCTCGCGCGGGAATCCAAACCGCTCTGCATCAAGGCCTGTGCAATCTTTCCCGCGACTCGGGCGAATGTGCCTTGCGCCGCTGTCGATGGCGCCGCCACAACTCCAGCCCACCGACCAGCACCAGCACCGCGAGGAAGATCGGCAGGCGGTACGGCCGCAGGTTGCCCAGCCAGCGCTCCAGCACTTCACCGGCCCAGTAGCCGGCACTGGCGAAGATCAGCGCCCAGCAGAAGGCGCCGAGCAGGTTGATCAGCAGAAAGCGCAGCGGCCCTACCCGGCTTGCACCGATCAGCAGCGGCCCGGCCAGGCGCATGCCATAGAGAAAGCGCACGGAAAAGATCGCCAGCAAGGGGTGCCGCTCGATCAGCCCGGTAACCCGTTCGATGGCCAGGCCACGGCGTTGCAGCCAGGGCACCGCACGATCACCGGCGCGCCGGCCGCTCCAGTAGAGCAACTGGTCGCCCAGGGTGCCGGCCAGGGTTGCCCAGAACACCACCGGCGCATAACCGAGCAATCCCTGGTGAGCGGCGAGGCCGGCGAGGATGAGGATGGTTTCGCCTTCCAGCAGGCAGCCGATGAACAGGGCCAGATAGCCATAGCTGGAAAGCAGTTGCGCGAGATCGAAGTGCTCGAACATGCGGGTCCTTGAAAGCGTGCCGTGCCAACAGCCTAGCGGCTTGGCGAATGTTCTGCTTATCGAACATCGACTGTAAAAAATAAACGACTAAACAGTCAGCAAAGATCGTTAGCAACCAATCAAATCAATCCTTTAGCTACACCATTCGTCTAAGGATGTAATTTTTTTCGCTCATGAACGATTCAAGTGTTTGACATATTTAACGGATTTGGCAGACTGCGGCCCGTTGTCGCAACTGGTTACGTTTTTCCGGCTCCACTGCCTGGTGCACCGGATGACCTCGGCCGCGCAACACAACAAAAACAACTTTGTCAGTCGTGGCCCACCTGCCCGAGTTTCGTCTCGGCAGTACGGTTCCCGGCGAGCCAACGGAACGAACAAATGCTGATCTGGTTTGTAGCGGTGTATCTGGTGATCACCGTAGCTGTCGGTTTCTACGCCACCACCCGCGTGCACAACTCCTCGGACTACGCGGCCGCCGGTCGTAGCATGTCCTTCCCCCTCGTCGTGACCATGGTGTTCGCCACCTGGTTCGGCTCCGAAGCCGTGCTGGGGATTCCCGCCACCTTCCTCGAAGAAGGTTTCGCCGGGATCATCGAAGACCCCTTCGGCTCCTTCGGCTGCCTGATGCTGGTCGGCGTGGTCTTCGCCCGCCCGCTGTACCGCCTCAACCTGCTCACCATCGGTGACTTCTTCCGCAAGCGCTTCGGCCAGCACGTGGAAATCTTCACCAGCCTGGTGATCATCATTTCCTACATGGGCTGGGTCGCCGCGCAGATCACCGCGCTGGGCGTGGTCTTCAGCGTGCTCTCGGACGGTGGCCTGACCACCACCCAGGGCATGATCATCGGCACCATCATCGTCCTGCTGCACACCCTGTTCGGCGGCATGTGGTCGGTGGCCCTGACCGACTTCCTGCAGATGATCATCATCGTCTGCGGCCTGTTCTACCTCGTCTGGCTGATCGGCGACATGGCCGGCGGCCCGGTCAACGTGATCAGCCACGCCGCCAGCGAAGGCAAGTTCACCTTCCTCCACGGCACCTCGGCGAAGGACATCGTCGCCTTCCTCGGCGCGGCGGTGACCATGATGTTCGGCTCCATCCCGCAGCAGGACGTGTATGCCCGCGTGATGTCGGCCAAGACCGAGAAGATCGCCCAGCGCGCCACCATGACCGGTGCCTGCTGCTACCTGGTGTTCTGCATGCTGCCGATCTTCCTGATCTATGCCGCCTCGATGATCGAGCCGGAGATGGTCAAGCACTGGCTGGCCGAAGATTCCCAGCAGATCCTGCCGCATCTGATCCTGGAACGTACCCCGCTGTTCGCCCAGATCATGTTCTTCGGCGCCCTGCTCTCGGCCATCATGTCGTCCGCTTCCGGCGCCCTGCTGGCCCCGTCGGTGACCCTGACCGAGAACATCGTCAAGCACTTCCTGCCCAACATGAACGACCGCCAGGCCTTGCTGGCCATGCGTTGCAGCGTACTGGCGATGACCGTCGCCACCTGCCTGTTCGCCCTGCTGTCCAACGCCAGCATCTACGAGATGGTCGGCAACGCCTACAAGGTGACCCTGGTCGCCGCCGTGGTGCCGCTGTTCTTCGGCCTGTTCTGGAAGCGCGCCACCACCCAGGGCGCCCTGACTGCCATCGCCTGCGGCCTGATCGGCTGGGTGTCGCTGGAACTGGGCCACCAGGAAGGCGACTTCTGGCCGCCGCAACTGGTGGGCCTGATCTGCAGCGCCATCGGCATGATCATCGGCTCGCTGGCACCGCAGTTCAGCGCGCACCGTGGCGAAAGCGTCTCGGACATGGCCGCCGCAGCCGCCGCCAACTGATCGCGTAATAGATGAAGAAGAAGCCCCGCCTCGTGCGGGGCTTTTTTGTGGGCGTGGCCCAGGATGGCAAAAACGCGCCCCCCGGATGAACACCCAGCGATGCCCCCATTGTAGAAGCGAGCTTGCTCGCGAACAGCCCCGCTGCGAAGCCAGGTTCGCGAGCAAGCTCGCTCCTACAGGCCGGGGCCGGCGACGGTAGTCATGCTCTTGCCGTCCACCCGTCGCGTCGGGATCGACTCGGGGTCCAGGCCATCGATGCAGCAGGCATTCACGCTGAGCAGCGCCGGGTTGCTGCGGCGCTGGTGGTAGACATAGATGCCGCACGCCCCGCAGAAGTAATGCAGGGCCACGCCGCTGTTCCAGCGATACAGGCGCAATGCCTGATCGCCGCGGGTCAGGCGGAAGCTGTCCTTTGCCACGGTTGCCATCAGCGCATTGCGCTTGCCGCACAGCGAGCAGTCGCAGCGCACCAGTTCATCGAGCTCCGCGTCGAATGCAAAGGCCACCGCGCCGCAGTGGCAAGTGCCGGTGTAGTGCATGAGTGATCCTCCTGATGGATGCATGCCGATGAGTGCGACCAGCATAGCCGCTCACTGATTCGCGACTCTGATTCGCGCCCTGATTCGTGAGCTGCGATCAACTATCCTTTGCCGTTTGCCGCGTTTTTCTCAAGGGCCGACTTCCGGACAATGCTCCCATCGCATCCCCCTTTGACCGGAGCCCCAGCATGCCCCTCGCTCTCCTGGCGCTGACACTCAGCGCATTCGCCATCGGCACCACGGAGTTCGTCATCGTCGGCCTGATCCCCACCATCGCCAGCGACCTGGGCGTAACCCTGCCCTCCGCCGGCCTGCTGGTCAGCCTCTACGCCCTGAGCGTTGCCATTGGCGCACCGCTGCTCACCGCCATGACCGGGCGCATCCCGCGCAAGGCGCTGCTGGTCGGCCTGATGGCGCTGTTCACCGTCGGCAACCTGGTGGCCTGGCAGGCACCCAGCTACGAATCGCTGATCGTCGCGCGCATCCTCACCGGCCTGGCCCACGGCGTGTTCTTCTCGGTCGGTTCGATCATCGCCACCAACCTGGTGAGCAAGGACAAGGCCGCCAGCGCCATCGCCACCATGTTCAGCGGCATGACCGTCGCCTTCGTCACCGGCATTCCGCTGGGCACCTTCATCGGCCAGCACCTGGGCTGGCGCGTGACCTTCCTGGTGGTGGCCGCCTTTGGCGTGGTCGCCCTGCTCGGCAGCCTGCTGTTCGTGCCGAAGAACATCCAGCACACCCCGCCGGCGCCGCTGCTGCGCCAGGCCCGCGTGCTGCTGCAGCCGCGCCTGCTGCTGGTCTACGCGATGACCGCGGTGGGCTACGGCGGCTCGCTGATCGCCTTTACCTTCCTCGCGCCGATCCTCCAGGACCTGGCCGGCTTCAGCCCGAACATGGTCGGCGCCGTGCTCCTGGCCTACGGTGTCTCGGTGGCCATCGGCAATATCTGGGGAGGTCGCCTGGCTGACCAGCGCGGCCCGGTGAGTGCGCTGAAGATCATCTTCGGCCTGCTGGCGTCGGTGCTGCTGGTGCTGACCTTCACCGCCGGCAACCCCTGGCTGGTGGTGTTGACCGTGCTCGCCTGGGGCGCCGTCGCCTTCGGCAACGTGCCCGGCCTGCAGGTCTACGTGGTGCAACAGGCTGAACGCGTGGCACCAGACGCCGTGGACGTGGCCGCCGGCTTCAACATCGCCGCGTTCAACCTCGGCGTGGCCGGTGGCTCCTGGGCCGGCGGCCTGGTGGTCAGCCACCTGGGCCTGGGCCATACGCCCTGGATCGCCGCTGTTGTCACCCTTGCCGCATTCGGCCTGACCGCCCTGAGCGGTCGCCTCGACCGGCGCAATTCCACGGAACCGAGCCCCATTGGCGCGGTTCCCACTCACTGATCGACCACAAGGAGTTCTTCCATGAGCGTTCCCGCCTTCGGCCTCGGCACCTTCCGCCTCAAGGGCCAGACCGTCATCGATTCGATCCGCAGCGCGCTGGACCTGGGCTACCGCGCCATCGACACCGCGCAGATCTACGGCAACGAAGCCGACGTCGGCGAGGCCATCGCCGGCAGCAAGGTCAAGCGTGACGAGCTGTACCTGACCACCAAGATCTGGACCGAGAACTACGCGGCCGACAAGCTGATCCCCAGCCTCAAGGACAGCCTGCACAAGCTGCGCACCGAGCGCGTCGAGCTGACCCTGATCCACTGGCCATCGCCCAAGGACCAGGTCCCCGTCGCCGAGTTCATGGGCGCCCTGGCCGAAGCCAAGGCCCAGGGCCTGACCGGCGAGATCGGCGTGTCGAACTTCACCATCGCCCTGATGCAGGAAGCCATCGCCGCGGTCGGCGCCGGCCAGATCGCCACCAACCAGGTGGAACTGCACCCCTATTTGCAGAACCGCAAGGTGGTGGAGTTCGCCCAGAGTCAGGGCATCCACATCACCTCCTACATGACCCTGGGCTACGGCAAGGTGCTCAGCGACGAGGTGATCATCGGTATCGCCCAGCGCCACGGCGCAACACCAGCGCAGGTGGCGCTGGCCTGGGCCATGCAACTGGGCTATTCGGTGATCCCGTCGTCCACCCGGCGCGAAAACCTGGAGGGCAACCTGCGCGCCGTCGACCTGCGCCTGAGCGACGCCGACATGGCCGCCATCGCCGCGCTGGAGCGCAACGAGCGCATCACCAGCCCGGAAAGCCTGGCCCCGGCCTGGGACTGATCCATCACTGATCGACAGCCGCTCCTCGGAGCGGCTTTGCTGTTTGCAAGGAGTATTCATGAGCGCAAATGACTATTCGGCCTGGAGCTGGAGCCCCGGCGCCGGTATCGACGGCCTGAAGCCTGTCCGCCTGCCGCTGCCCACGCCCGGGCCGGACGAGGTGCTGGTGGCCAATACCGCCGTCGCGCTGAACCCGGTGGACTGGAAGATGATCGACTGGGGCCGTGACGACTGGCAGCAGGGCCAGGTGCCCGGCGTGGATGGCGTCGGCATCGTCATGGCGGTGGGCGACGAAGTGAATCTGCGCGTCGGCGCCCGCGTCGCCTACCACCAATCCCTCACCCGTGGCGGCAGCTTCGCCGAATACGCGCTGCTGCGCGCCCGCGCCGTCTACCCGGTGCCGGATTCGCTGGATGACGCCAGCGCCGCCAGCCTGCCCTGCCCCGGCCTCACCGCCTGGCAGGCGCTGGACAAGCTGCCGGCCTGCCACAACCGTGATGTGCTGGTGACTGGCGCCGGCGGTGCGGTGGGTTATCTGCTCGCGCAACTTGCCCTGCAACGCGGCCTGCGCGTGTGGGTGACGGCCTCGGCGAAACACCGCGATCATCTGCTGCAACTGGGCGTCACCGGGGTCTTCGACTATCGCGACGGGCAGTGGACCCAGCAACTGCGTGAGGCCCTCGGCCCGCGCCGCCTGCATGGCATCTTCGATACCGTCAGCGGCAACCACGCCGCCAGCCTCGCCCCACTGCTGGGCTACAACGGCCACCTGGTGTGCATCCAGGACCGCCAGGAAAGCGCCCCGCTACCCGCCTTCAGCACGGCCATCTCGCTGCACGAAGTGGCGCTCAACAGCATCCACGCCCATGGCGAAACGCTGGACTGGCAGGAGCTGCACGGTGCCGCGACGCGGCTGATGCAAGGCGTCGCCAACGGCCAGTTGCAGGCGCCGGCGAAACAGTTCTTCGCCTTCACCGAGCTGCCCGCAGCGCTGCGTCGCTTGAAGTCTGGCGAAGGGACCGGTAAATGGATCAGTCTGCTGCCCGCGCCGATGGTCGTTGCCTGACCAGAGCGCTTCAGGCGAAAGCGGAACTCCCATTTCGCAGGACGAACACGTCGTAGGATGGCGTGGAGCGCAGCGATACCCATCAATGCCTTGCACCCGCAGCATGGGTATCGCTGCGCTCCACCCATCCTACAAAGACACTCCCCAGGCAAACACACAGGAGAACAACATGGATCTGGGCATCAAGGGCCGCTGGGCCGTGGTCTGCGCCGCCAGCAAGGGCCTGGGCAAGGGCTGCGCCCTGGCGCTGGCCCGCGAAGGCGTGAACCTGGCGATCAACGCCCGTGACGTCGACACCCTCGCCGCTACCGCCGCGGAACTGCGCCAGCTGGGCGTGGAAGTGCGCGAAGTGGCCGGCGACATCAGCCAGCCGGAGGTGCGTGCCGCACTGCTCGCCGCCTGCCCGCAGGTGGACATCCTGGTCAACAATGCCGGCGGCCCGCCGCCCGGAGACTTCCGCGACTGGGAGCGCGAAGACTGGCTGCGCGCCCTGGAGCTGAATATGCTTACCCCCATCGAGCTGATCAAGGCCTGCATCGACGGCATGGCCGAGCGCGGCTTCGGCCGTATCGTCAACATCACCTCCGGCTCGGTAAAAGCCCCCATCGCCACCCTGGGCCTGTCCAACGGCGCGCGCAGCGGCCTCACCGGCTTCGTTGCCGGGGTTGCCCGACAGCCGCAGGTAGCCGGCAACAACGTGACCATCAACGGCCTGCTGCCCGGCTCCTTCGACACCGATCGCCTGCGCAGCGGCTTTCAGCGCGCCGCCCAGCTCAGCGGGCGCGATGAAGAGGAGCTGGTGGAGGCCGGCAAGCAGGAAATCCCCGCCGGGCGCTTCGGCAGCGCCGAGGAGTTCGGGGCGTTCTGCGCCTTCCTGTGCAGCGCCCAGGCGGGCTATCTGACCGGGCAGAACCTGTTGCTCGATGGCGGGGCTTATCCGGGGACGTACTGACGCTAACCTCACCCTGGCGCTCCTACAGAAAAGCGCCCCCCCTGGACCAAACCTCTAGAATCCACCCCGCCGCTCCCGAACAGGCCCGCCGATGAAAGCCCATTCCGACGAACTCAAGACCTTCGCCACGGTGATCGACTGCGGCTCCATCACGGCCGCCGCCGAGCAGCTGGGGCTGACGCCATCGGCCGTGAGCCGGGCGCTGTCGAAGCTGGAGGAAAAGCTCGGCACCACCCTGCTCAACCGCACCACACGGCGCATGAAGCTGACCGAGGAAGGCGAGTTCTTCCTCGAGAACGCCCGCCATATCCTCGAACAGATGGACGCCCTGGAAGAGCGCCTGGCGCTGCGCCAGCAATCCCCGGCCGGGCGCCTGCGGATCAACGCCGCCTCGCCGTTCATGCTGCACGCCGTGGTCCCGCACATCGGCGCCTTCCGCGAGCGCTACCCGGACATCGAGCTGCAGCTCAATACCAACGACCTCAACATCGACCTGCTGGAGCAGAGCACCGACATCGCCATCCGCATCGGCCCCCTCGCCGACTCCAGCCTGCACGCGCGTGCCCTGGGCAGCAGCCGGCTGAACCTGCTGGCCGCGCCGCAATACCTGGAGCGCCACGGCACCCCGACCAGCCTGGATGAGCTGCTCGGCCACTCGCTGCTGGGCTTCACCCAACCGGAAGCCCTGAACATCTGGCCGATCCGCCATGCCGGCGGGGACACCCTCACGGTCACCCCGTCGCTGTCCGCGTCCAGCGGCGAAACCCTGCGCCAACTGGCCATCGGCGCCCAGGGCATCGCCTGCCTGGCAAGCTTCATGACCTGCGACGATATCCGCGCCGGGCGTCTGGTGCGCGTGCTGCCGGAGCTGACCAGCGAACGCCGCCAGCCGATCCACGCGGTGTACTACCGCAACTCGCAGCTGGCGTTGCGCATCCAGTGTTTCCTCGACTTCATCCAGGAGCGCCTGGCGCAGTCCCTGCACGCCACCGGCTAGGCTAAGAAAATTCCCACAGCCGGAAAACCTCGACCACACTGAACAGGGTTCGCGACGCTCTAGCGCCCGTGCGTCTTCCCGCCACGATCGAGGGAGTCGGCATGTCACCCATGCTGCTGTACCTGCGCGCCATCATCCACCCTGGCCGCGACACCCTGCTGTTTGCCCTGCGCACCGTGCTCGCGGGGCTGCTGACGCTATACCTGGCGTTCCTGCTGGACCTCGACCAGCCCAAATGGGCGACCATGACGGTGGTCATCATCAGCACCCCGCTGGCCGGCATGACGCTGCAGAAGAGCTTTGCCCAGGTGATCGGCACCAGCATCGGCGCCATGGTCGCCGTGGCCATCATGGCGCTGTTCCCCCAGGCACCGCTGCCCTTCATCGTCACCCTGGCGCTGTGGCTGGCGATCTGCACGGCCGGTGGCACCCTGATGCGCTTCACCTACTCCCACGCCTTCGTGCTCAGCGGCTTTACCGCCGTGATCGTCGCGCTGCTGGCTCAGCCCGCGCCCGAATCCACCTATACCCTGGCCATCACCCGGGTCACCGAGACCCTGCTGGGGGTAGCCTGCGTGACCCTGGTCAGCCTGTTCTTCGCGCGCCCGCAAAGCGTGGCGCGCGGCTACTTCGCCAAGGTCGACCAGCTGATCCGCCTGATCGCCATTCATGCCGCCGCGGTGATCCGTGGCGAGGAACTGGAGGAGGACTTCCAGCAACGGCAGAAGCAATTGCTGGGCGAGATCGCCGCGCTGGAAATGCTCCGCCGCCACCTGTATTTCGACGCTCCGCGCCTGCGCGGCGCCGACGAACTGGTGCAGCAACTGGCCAACCAGTTGGTGCTGATGACCTCGCGGCTGGCCATCCTGCGGCGCCAGCGCAAACTGATCGAGGCGCGTCTGAGCGGGCCGCTGCCGGAATCCGTGCGGCGCCTGCGCGAGGACGAACTGGCCTGCCTCGCCGAGCTGGCCGAGTTCGGTCGCGACCTGCCCAGTGCCACCCGCAAGCGCATCACCCAGCTGCGCCAGCGCTTCGACGCCGCCGCGCGGCAGGCCGAAGAACTCGCCGACGGCCTGCCCACCTCGCTGCGCTCCCTGGCCTGGGCGCTGCGCTTCGAACAGGCGCGGCTGATGCAGCAACTGGACGAGATGATCGAACTGAGCGAAGCGATCCAGGAAGGCCGCCCCGGCAGCAGTTCCTACCCGCAAAGCCAGGCCCATGCGCTGCACCTGGACTTCCACCTGGCCGCGATGAATGCCACTCGCGCCTTCGTCGCGCTGTGCTGTGCCGGCTGGATCTGGGTGGAAACCGCCTGGGACGGTGCCCGCGCCGGGATGATCCTGATCGGCATCCTCTGCTCCCTGCTCGCCACCTTCCCGCGCCCACTCATGGCCAGCCTGGCGTACATGCGCGGCCTGGCCATGGCGCTGCTGGCGGCGGCGTTGCTGCAGTTCCTGCTGCTGCCCAGCGTCGGCGACTTCGAGATGCTCGCACTGTTCCTCACCCCGCTGCTCTACGTGATCGCGGTCGGCCTGGCCAATCCGCAGACCGCCGGCATCGGTATCGGCCTGGGGCTGTCGACTTTCCTGCTGGTCGGCCCGCAGAACCAGGGCGCGTGGATCAACACCTCGCTGCAATGGTTCGAGTTCGCCGGCGGCTATGTCAGCGCCGGCGTGCTGGCCTTGCTGGTGTACGCCTGGGTGTTCCCCTTCGACGCCGATGCGCGGCTGCGCCGGCAATCCCGCCGGACCCGTGCCGAGGTGCGCTCGGTGCTGCTGTCGAAACCCAGCGAGGCGCGGCGCTTCCTGTTCGAAAGCCGGATGGTCGATCGCCTGGCGATCATGCTCGGGCTACTGCCGGCGGCGCGCGATGCGCAGTCCGGCGAGCGCTTCCAGTGCAGCCTGGCAAGCATGACCCTGGGTGTGGTGCTGCACCAGTTGCGCCGCGAAAGCCTCAACCCCGGCGGCCTGCCACAAGCCCTGCGCGCCCGGCTGTCGCTGCTGCTCGATGAGCTCGCCGCCTGCCTCGACCAGCCGCCTGCCGCGCCGCTGCAACGCGTGCTGCCGGCAATGCGCGAGCTGGGCAACGAACTGGACGAGCTGCAAAGCCACGGCGACTATCCACGCGGCGATTCCATGCGCCCGCTGTTCGTCAGCGGCGTGGCACTGCTGGTGGCCGCCGACCTGCTGGAGCGCTTCCGCGATCTCTACGGCGAATCCACCGCCTTCCACGACGACCCAGGGGAAGCCGCGCTGCATGCCCGTTGATATCGAACTGGGCGGGGTCTACCTGCCGCCACTCGCCCAGGCCCTGCTGCTGGCGCTGCCGATCTTCCTGCTGCTGGACTGGAGCCTGCGCCGCCTCGGCGTGCTGCGCCTGGTCTGGCACGAGGCGCTGTTCGAAGGCGCGCTCTACGCCTGTATCTGCGCCGGCCTGATCCTGCTCATGGGAGCCCTGCACTGAATGGCCAGCCTGCGCAAAGCCCTGCCGACGCTGATCACCCTGGCCGTGGTGGCACTCGCCCTGGTGCTCGGCTACTTCGCCTGGACCTACTACACCCGCGCGCCCTGGACTCGCGATGCGCGCGTGCGCGCCGATGTGGTGACGGTCTCGGCGGACGTCACCGGGCGCATCGTCGAACTGCGGGTGAAGGACAACCAGCACGTCAGCAAGGGCGAACTGCTGCTGACCATCGATCCGGCGCGCTACGAACTGGCGGTGCTGCACGCCGACCGCGCGGTGGAAGTCGCCCGAGCCGCGCTCGGCCAGTCCCAGGCAGCCATCGCCGCCAATCAGGCGCTGCTGCGCCAGCGCCAGAGCGAGGAAGTCCGCCGCAAGGAGCTCAAGGCGCGCTCGGCGATCTCCAACGAAGAATGGGAAAAGGCCCAGACCGACGTCACCGTGGCCGAGGCGCAGCTATTGCGCGAACAGGCCAACCTGGGCCTGGCGCAAGCCAATGTGGCCCTCGCCGAAGCCGCGCAGAAACAGGCGCGCCTGGACCTGGAGCGGACCCAGGTGGTGGCGCCGGTGAACGGCTATGTGACCAACCTGCTGACCCGCGCCGGCGATTACGCCAGCGCCGGCCATTCACTGGTGGCGCTGGTGGACAGCGATTCCTTCTATGTCGGCGGCTACTTCGAGGAAACCAAGCTGCCGCGTATCCATGAAGGCGACACCGTGGCGGTGCAGTTGATGAGCGGCGAGCGCTTCGATGGCCGCGTCGAGAGTATCGCCTTCGCCATCACCGACCGCGAGAACGCCCCGGGCGCACGTCTGCTGGCCAATATCAACCCGAGCTACACCTGGGTGAAACTGGCCCAGCGCATCCCGGTACGCATCGCCATCGACCCGCAGTACAAGGGCCGTGACCACCTGCGCGCCGGCACCACCGCCACCGTCAGCGTGGTCGAGAGCGCTCCCTAGTCCCCGCTATTCCGATGGGCTGGCGGAACTTTCATCACCGCCTGGTCATCAACTCATCGCGTGATTGTCACCCACCCGGTGCAGCATCGCGCAAAGCTTCCCGTATCCCGCGCGGACGCCTCCGCACGAGGATGCCCCTTGCCCCGCCTTCGCCTTCTGGCCGTCTCCCTGCTGACCTGCACCACCCTCGCCCTGGTGGCCTGGCGCGCGCTGCCTTCGCCACTGGAGGACGTACCGAGCAGCAGCCTGTTCGCCCACAACTGGGCCCGCGGCGGGGTGGTCCTGCTGGTGCGCCACATGGAGCGCTGCGACCGTTCCAGCGCGCAATGCCTGGGCGCCGCCGATGGCATCACCGCACGCGCCGCCGCCCTGGCGCAGAGCATGGGCGACAGCATCACCCGCCTGGGCCTCAGCGCCACCGACATCTACAGCAGCCCGGCCAACCGCACCGCACAGACCGCCGACCTGATGTTCGATCAGCCGATAGCGCGCCAGGACTGGCTGCTCACCTGCAAGGACGGCGACCTCGCCACGCAGATCCGCGAACACAAGGCCGCGCACCGCAACCTGGTGCTGGTCACCCACAGCGAATGCTTCGACCTGCTGCGGGAAAACCTCAAGGTGCGCGAGACCGATACGCCTGAGTACGGCAGCGCCCTGGTGCTGTTCGACGAGAGCGCGCCGAAGCTGCGCATCGCCGGCGAAGTCGAGACCGATGAGTGGCTGCAACTGCTGGGCTCGCACAACCCGAGCTGAGGCCGCTGCCAGAAAGCGCATTCTGTGCCATCTTCTTGCGATCGCTCCAAGGAGAGGCTCGATGCCCGCCCTGCTCACTAGCCACCCGCTGTTCACCGCTCCCGTCCTGCTGCT
The DNA here is from genome assembly GCF_029840045.1 of Pseudomonas sp. GD03903. Taxonomy (NCBI): domain Bacteria; kingdom Pseudomonadati; phylum Pseudomonadota; class Gammaproteobacteria; order Pseudomonadales; family Pseudomonadaceae; genus Pseudomonas; species Pseudomonas sp. GD03903. Next base: position 104,068 of record NZ_JAOCBT010000023.1, read on the forward strand.
GATCGACCTGCTGCTCTGGCGGCTGGTCGGCCCGGCCCATCCGCATTGGCGCCTGGCCGTGCGGCTGGTCGGTTTCCTGCTGTTCAGCCTGCTGCTGTTCAATGCCGGGATGAATCCACTGCGCGCCGCGCCCTGGGCGGACGACCTGCCCAGCCACATGGTCGCCACCGCCGTGCAGATCATCTGGTGGCTGTTCGCCGCGCGCTGCCTGACGGTGGTGCTGGGCTTCCTGCTGGTGCAGCGCATCGGCCATGGCGGGCGGCTGCTGCAGGATGTGGTGGGCGCGCTGATCTTTCTCATCGCCATCATCGCCGCCGCCGGCTACGTGCTCGAGCTGCCGGTGAAGGGCCTGCTGGCCACTTCCGGAGTGGTCGCCATCGTCCTCGGCCTGGCGCTGCAGAGCACCCTGAGCGACGTGTTCTCCGGCATCGTGCTGAACACCACCAAGCCCTACCAGCTGGACGACTGGGTCTCCATCGACGGCGTCGAGGGCAAGGTCACCGAAATCGACTGGCGCTCCACCTACCTGCAGACCTCCCAGGGCACGCTGGCGGTGGTGCCCAACTCCCTCGCCGCCAAGGCCAAGGTGCTCAACCTGAGCCGCCCGGCGAATCTGTATGGGGTCAGCGTCAGCCTGACGGTCAGCCCGCACATCCGCCCGCGCAAGGTGATCGAGGCACTGGAACATGCCCTCGGCGGCTGCCGCGCCCTGCTGGCCAGTCCGCCACCGGCAGTCAGCGTGCGCAGCTCCGCACCGGATGGCGTGGAATACGAAATGAGTGGCTTCGTCGCCGCCATGGGCGAGAAGCGCGAAGTGCGCAACCAGCTGTTCGACCTCGCCTACCGCCACCTGCAGGCGGCCGGCATCAACCTGCTGGCCGAGGCCGACGCACCGATGCGCGAAAGCGCCTCGCGGGCGCGGGCCTTGCTGGTGCGCTCGGGGTTGTTCGACGCGCTGCGCGACGAGGAGCGCGACGAGCTGGCGCAGCGCATGCAGCGCCGGCCCTTCAAGCGCGGCGAAGTGCTGCTGGCGCCGGGGGATGTCAGCGACCGCCTGTTGATCATCGACTCGGGCGTGGTCAGCGTTACCCTGCCCCAGGACGCCCAGAGCATCGAAGCCGGACGCATGGGGCCGGGCGAAGTCTTCGGCGAGGCCGGCGTGCTCACCGGCTCCGGCTGGCAGGCGCAATTCACCGCCCTCAGCGACGGTGCGGCCTATTACCTCGACAAGGAAACCCTGGCGCCCTGCATGGAAGCGCGCCAGGAAATTGCCGAGGCCATGGGCCGCCTGCTGGACTTCCGCCAGAAGGCCAGCGCCGCGCTATTGGTGGAGCAACCCACGGTAGTGCAGCAACGCGGGCTGATGGCCTGGCTCAGGCAGCACGCCGGGCGCCGCTACAAGGCCTGACTCGATTGCAGATCAGGCGTTGCGGGGTCAGGCGCTGACTTCCTGCAGGCAGTCCAGCGGCACCCAGCCGGCCTCGCCGCCGGAACGCACGCACCAGAGCCAGCCACCCAGCTCACGGCCGCCTTCGAGCCGCTCGCCCACCTCGACGTCGAGTTCGCGGGCGGTGTAGTCCTCCATCGCCACCGCGGCACCCGGCGCGGTCATGTTGAACACCTGCGCCGGCACCCAGCCCTCACGCTGCCCGGGCGTGGAGCAGAAATACCAGTCCTCCCAGCCCTGGCTGCCTTCGTAGCGCTCGCCGACGAACAACGGCGCGCCCTTGGCGAAGGTGATGGGCGTGGGGTACTCGCTGCGGTGACGCTGAATCACTTCGTAGTGCATGGCGATCTCCCGATTCCCTGGACCGATCCATGCTACTCCTCACAGCGCATCGTGGAAGATCAGCCCGAGGGTGAAGCGCTCGCCGGTATGCAGGCGGCTGACGCCATGGCGCAGGCTGACCCGGTGATAACCGCGCGCACCGCGTACCGGCCGCTGGGCCACGGCGAACAGCACGGCGTCGCCCTGCTGCAGCGGCACCACGGACGCCCGCGATTGCATGCGCGGGCGCTGCTCGGTGAGGACCAACTCGCCGCCTTCGAACTCCTCGCCCGGACGGGACAGCAGGATGGCCACCTGCAGCGGGAACGCCAGTTCCCCGTAAAGGTCCTGGTGCAGGCAGTTGTAGTCAGCGGCGCGATAGCGCAGCAACAAGGGAGTCGGCCGCCGCTGCCCGGCGGCATGGCATTGAGCGAGGTAGTCGGCATGCTCCGGTGGGTAATGGATGCCGGTACCCATGCGTTCGTGCCAGGAGTTGGCGATGGCGCGCAGTGGCGGATAGAAGGCTTCGCGCAGCGACTGCAACAGCGCCGGCAAGGGATAGGCGAAGTAGCGGTACTCGCCCAGGCCGAAGTTATGCCGGGCCATCACCACGCGGCTGCGAAACGGCGCGTCCTGCTCGTAGAGCGCGCGGAGCATTTCGCACTGTGCGCGGTCCAGCAGGCCGGGGATCAGCGCGTGCCCATCGGCGTCGAGCTGGGCGGTGAGCGTCGACCAGTCGAGGCTGGCCAGTTGCTCGGTGAGGCTACTACGGTTGGGCATGTCGGCGGTCCGTGAAGGCAATGCCTCAGTCTAGGGCCGCGCCTGAATGCACCGCGCTCCGAGGCCGACTTTCAAATTGCCTGCGCAGGAGGCGGTCAATCCGGGCGCCTTGGGATCCGTATTCGTATAGCGGCGGGCTTCGTCCGCGATAGGCCGGCCGTGCTCCGTGCTTGAACGGAGTGGTGATGAATCGATCGCGGACAGAGTCCGCTCCTACGGCGCATTGCCGCTGTAGAATCAGATATCTCGTCCTGACCGATCACCGCCATGAACACCGAAGACCCGATCCTGCGCGACATCAGCCGCGTCACCCTGCAGCACTACCAGGAGCGCGCCGAAGCGTTTCGCGAAGGCACCTGGGACCACGATGTCAGCCAGAACATCGCCGCGCTGTTGCGGCATATCCGCGGCGAAGCGCCCTTTGCCGTGCTCGACTTCGGCTGCGGGCCGGGGCGCGACCTGTGTGCGCTGAAAGACATGGGGCATGCGCCGGTCGGCCTGGACGGCTGCGCCGACTTTGTCGCCATGGCGCGCGCGGCGAGCGGTTGTGAAGTCTGGCAGCAGGATTTCCTCGCCCTCGACCTGCCTGCCGAACGCTTCGACGGCATCTATGCCAATGCCAGCCTGTTCCACGTCCCGCGCAGCGAACTGCCGCGTGTATTGCGCCAGTTGCATGGGACGCTGAAACCCGCTGGTGTGCTGTTCAGCTCCAACCCTCGCGGGGAAAACCAGGAAGGCTGGAACGGCGGCCGCTACGGCTCCTACCACGACCTGGAGAACTGGACGCGGCTGCTGGAAGACGCAGGCTTTGGCGAGCTCGAACACTACTACCGCCCCGCAGGCCTGCCGCGGGAGCAGCAGCCCTGGCTGGCGAGCGTGTGGCGGCGGATCTAGCCGCCTGAGCCTGGCCGACCCTGCCGGGGTGCGCTCGCCTGCCGGGTTGAACCCGGCATCGCTGAAAGCCTAGAATCACGCGGCCCACTTCCGGGCATCAGCTGATCCGTTGAGACAGGTTTCATGTTGGAGATAGCAGTAATCCGATAACCCTCCTGCGCCTTGCCACAAGGCGGGACGGTTATCGATGCGCATAAACGCTGGCGGACACGACGTCGTGTCTGCGGTTTCTACGCACCTACTGCCTACAGGTTTCCACCGTGAACATTTCCAGACCGGAACAACGGACCCTGCACGTCCTCGCCAAGGGCGGCCATATTTCCTTCCAGCGCGACGACTCCGGGCGCGTCATCTTCGTCGAGTGCTATACCCGCGACGGGCATGTACTGGCTGACTGCACCCTGGCTGTCTTCAGGAAGCTCAAGAACAAGCGGCTGATCGTCTCGCGCGGCGGCCTGCCCTATCGCATCAACGCCACCGGACTGGGCGCCGTGCGCCCGCAACTGGACAACCGCTGACAGCCAGCCGGGCTGCCTGGCGGCCCGGCTGCACAAAAAGGACTTGCAACATGCCTACAGATATTCGCAACGAACGGCCCGACGACGCGGCCGGCATCCGCCAGGTGACCGCGGCAGCCTTCGCCGTGGCCGAACACAGCGACGGTCGCGAGAGCGACATCGTCGATGCCTTGCGCGAAGCCGGGGCGCTGAGCATTTCGCTGGTCGCCCAGCGCAACGGCGAAGTGCTCGGCCATGTGGCCTTCTCGCCGATCACCCTGGATGGCGCGGACCTTGGCTGGTATGGCCTCGGCCCGGTTTCCGTGCGTCCGGACCTGCACGCCCAGGGCATCGGCAGCGCACTGATCCGTGCCGGCCTGGAACAGTTGAAGGCTCTGGGAGCCCAAGGCTGCGTAGTGCTCGGCGACCCGCGTTACTACCAGCGCTTCGGCTTTGCCGTGGACCCGTCGATACGCTACCAGGGGGTACCGCCGGAATTCTTCATGGCGCTGCCTCTGGGCGGCTCCGCGGCCAGCGGCCAGGTCGCCTACCACCCGGCCTTTTCCGCGTCCTGAAAGCGCAAACGACAACGCATGGAGGGAATCCGCATGAGCCCGGTACTTCGTCGCGCCAACGTCGCCGACATCGACACGCTTTTCGACATCCGCACCAGCGTGCGGGAGAACCACCTCAGCCGCGAACAACTGACCGAACTGGGCATCACACCGGCCGCACTGGCCGAGGCGATCGAAGCCGCGCCGTGCGCCTGGATCAGCGAAATCGACGGTATCGCCGCTGGCTTCGCCATGGTGGACAACGCGGCGGGCGAACTCTTCGCCCTGTTCGTGCGCCCGCAATACGAGGGCCTGGGCATCGGCCGCCTGTTGCTGGCGGCCGCCGAGGAGCAGTTGTTCCGCGAGCATGCGAGCATCTGGCTGGTGACCGATGGTGGCGAGGGAATTCGTGCCAACGCCTTCTACCGCCGCCATGGCTGGCAGTTCGCCGAACGCGTGGATGAGCGGGATGTGCGTTATGAGAAAAGGCGCTCGGCGTAGCAGGCCGCAACGCCGGGGAAATCCAGCGCGGACGCCGTCCGCGCTGGATTCCGTTCAGGCCGCGGCACGGCTCAGAGCAGCGACTTGCCCTGGCTGAGGACCTTGTCGCAGACCTGCTTGGTCACCTTCTCCTTGATGCCGCTGCCGGACAGGTCGAGGCTCTTGCCGTCGCTGCCGGTGAGGATGCCCTTGGCGCCGTCCTTGTAGCCGCTGTCGCTGGTGGTGGTGTTGCCGGGCAGCTTGCCCAGCAGCTTGTCCTTCACCTGAGTCGCGGCGTCGGCGTTCAGGTAGTTGTTCTTCGCGCAGTACTCCAGCAGGCCGGCGACGTTGCTACTGCTGCTGGAGGACACCGACGAGAGGTTGCCGAGACCACCAAGGCTGCCGGCGACGTCGCCGAGGGACGCGGCCTGGGCCAGCGACCAGGGCAACAGGGCGGCGGCGAGAACGGTGGGAATCAGTGTGCGGGCATTCATGACGATCTCCTGGTTGCGTTCGATGCGTTGCGGGGCGCCACTGCGAGTGTAGACATCAGCGGCCGCGTATCGCCCGGTAGACCAGCGCCCCCACGCTGCCACCGACCAGCGGAGCCAGCCAGAACGCCCAGAGCTGCTGCAGCGCCCAGGGCGCCGCGTAGACCGCCACCGCAAGGCTGCGCGCCGGGTTCACCGAGGTATTGCTGACCGGAATGCTGATCAGGTGGATCAGCGCCAGGGTCAGGCCGATCGCCAGCGGCGCGAAGCCGGCCGGGGCATCGCGGTCGGTGGCACCCATGATCACGAAGAGGAACACGGCGCTCATGATCGATTCGCAGAGCAGTACCGCGCCCAGGCTGTAGCCTCCGGGCGAGTGCTCGCCGTAGCCGTTGGCGGCGAAACCGCCAGCCGCGTCGAAGCCCGCCGCGCCGCTGGCGATCAGGTAGAGCACAGCGCCAGCCAGCAGGCCGCCGGCGACCTGGGCGAGGACGTAGGGCAGTACATCGGCCGCCGGGAAGCGGCCACCGAACATCAGGCCCAGGCTCACCGCCGGGTTGAGGTGGCAGCCGGAGATCGGGCCGATGGCATAGGCCATGGTGACGACGCTCAGACCGAACGCCAGGGCTACGCCGAGCAGGCCGATGCCGTGTGCGCCGAAGTTGGCGGCGAGCACAGCGCTGCCGCAACCGCCGAGTACCAGCCAGAAGGTGCCGATGAATTCGGCGGCAAGTTTCCTGTACATGATTGTCTCCGTGGAACCGGACTCCGGTTCCCTTGGCAATAACGGGGGATGGGCCACGCGGGAGGGTGCCAGCACCCTCCCCGTCGCCGGGCTACCAGAGGTAGCGGTAGCCGAGGGTCACGGCCCAGGGCTGCTCGAGGTGGTCGCCCTTGGCGTAGTCCAGCTCCAGCGATACCTTCTGCTGGCGGCTGAGCTGCAATGCCGCGCCGGCCCCCAGCTCACCGCGCGAGCCGGGCAGTTCGTTGTTGAGCTTCTCGCCGTTGACCCGTACGTGGGTGTTGCCCGCCAGCTCATCGATGTAGGACGCGGTGGCGTAGGTCTGCAGGCGCATATCGCGATCCAGCTGGATTTCCTTGCCGCCACGCAGGCCGATCCGCCCCTGCAGGGAATCGCTATCGCTGGCGCGCACCTTGAGGCCATCGCTGCTGGTGTAGTGTGGCCCTTCGAAGTGGCTGGCACTGAGCTGCACCTGGGGCTCGACGAACCATTGGTCCTGCAGGTCGATGCGCTTGCCGCCCTCGACGCTGACGCCATAGGCGTTGGCCTTGTAGTCACCCTTCACCGGCTGGCCGAGGTTGGTCGGCACCTTCACGTCGCCGTCCATGCGGTTGTACTTGATGACGTTGTCCAGGTACCAGCCATCGTCGCGCAGGTAGGTGGCATAGACGCCGACACTGGTGCTGTCGATATGCCCGCGGCTGTTCTCGGTAAAGCGGATGCGCGACTCGCTGGCACCGACCATGGCTCCCAGGTAGAGCCGCGCGCCGTCAAGCTGGACAGCCTTGTCGGCGCCGATCTCGATGCCGTCGAGGTTCTGTTCAAACGCGCGACCGTAGTTTTCCCCCATGTGCATGCGCTTGCCGAGGCCCCGCACCCAGACACCGCCCTGGTCCTGGCCGAGGCGCAGCTCGCCAAGGCGCTGCACCAGGGTCCCGAGTTCGGCGTAGTACAGGTTCGCCGCAGCGCTCTGCATGCCCAGGGCGACGTTGGAGCCCTTGGAGATGATGTCGGGCTGGCTGGTACTGCCATCGCCCGGGGAACCGGGGTTGCCACCGTCGCTGCCGCCCTGGTCGCCGCCGGGGTTACCAGCGTCGGAGCCACCAGGGTTGCCACCGTCAGAGCCGCCTTGATTGCCGCCTTCATCGCCACCCGAGCCGCCGTCGCCCGGATCGGGCGTGGTCGTCCCGGGGTCGCCGCCGTCACCGGTCCCCGTGGAGGGCTGGTCGGGGTCCTCCGGATCGGTCGGGTCGCCCGGGTCGACCACATTCTTGCCGCTGGCGACCAGGTACCAGTCGTTGCCCTGCTGTTCGAGGGTGTAGCGATAGGCACCGGCGTCCACGTGCTCGCCGTAGAGGCTGAAAGCGCCCGGGCTGCCCTGCGTGCCGACTACCCGAAGCTGGTCGCCACCGGCCTCCTTGCCACTGTCGGCGACGACCAGCGTGTGATCGCCATAGGCCTGCCCGCCGACCAGGATCAGGTCGGTCTGCAGGCTGGACAGGTCGGTGTTCATGTCGAAAGTACCGGCGCCGGTGAGGTCGCCGGTCATGGACAGCGTGTGATATCCGTTGGCACCAAAGGAAACCCGCGAACCGTCCAGGTCCAGCCGGCTCAGGCTGGAGTCGCCGTTCAGCTGCCAGTGGGCGTTGTGCAGCGTCATGTCCAGCACTCCCTGGGCCCCGTCCTGCAGGCGGGTATCGCCGTGCAGGTCGCTGCCCTCACTGGTCAGTTGCAGCGAACCGTTGCCGGCGACATCCGCCAGCAGGCCGGCGTCGCCGACATCCAGGCTGGAATCGCTCAGGCTGGATTGCAGCCTGGCGCCGGCGGCAATGGCGTATCCCACGCCATTGCCGGCCTGCAGTTGGCTGCCCGTGGCGTTGAAGCTGCCCGAGCTGTTCGTCTGCGCCGTCACCACTGCCGCATCGCTGGTGACGCGGCTGGCACTCAGCTGCAGGTGAGCGTCGCCGCCGCCTTGCTGTTCACCCGCGCTGAAAAGGATCGCCGAACCGCTGCGAGAGTCGATCTGGCTGTTGCTGGCGGTGACCGTCCCGCCATTGTCCAGATGCACACCCGCCCCGTCGCTGCCAGTGCTGGACAGTTGGCTGGCATCCACCCTGATGCTGCCGGACGCTGCCGCGTGCACGGCTGCCGAGCGGGTCCCGCTGCTTTCCAGGCGGCTGCCGGCGATATCGATGCTGCCACCCTCGGCCGTCCAGGCACCATCGGCATTGGCGCCATGGGTTTGCACCTGGCTGCCCTGGGTGAGTTCGATATGGGTGCCCTGGCGGGTGTAGAGCCCGTGGCTGCCCTCGCCTTCGGTCACGATCCGGCTGTGCTGCACCTTCGCCGAGCCGCTGGCGTTGTTGACCATCACGCCGATGCTGGCCGCACCGTGGGTAGTGATGCTGGAGTCGGCCAGCGTGTTGTCCGCGCCATTGCTGGACACATGCACGCCATGGCTGCCCTGCCCCGATGTCTCGAGGGTAGCGCCGCTGACCTGCAACGAAGCGCCGTTGCTGGCCTGGATGGCGGTGCTGTCGTCACCGACAGTGGTCACCTGCGAACTGTCCAGTAGCAGCGTACCGTTGTTGTCCAGCAGCACGCCGGCGCTGTGCTCGCCCTGGGTGGCCAGTGTGCTGCCACTGATCTGCGCGCCGCCGTTGTTGTGCGCGCGGACGGCGGCGGAGTTGTCGCCATCGGTAGTCACGCTGCCATCGACCAGCTCGACCTGGCCACCACTCTGGGCATCCAGCCCCGGATCATTGTCGCCATGGCTACGAATCTGCGATTCGACGATGTGCACCTTGCCGCCATTGGTCTGCAGGCCGAAGCTGCCGGCGCTGTCGACCTCGACGTGGTCGATCTCGTCCTGCTTGCCGCTCCACAGGTTGAACAGCAGGCCACCGCCGCTACCGGTGTTGTGGACCCAGCCGCCATCCATGGTGAATTCCATGTCGTTGACGGTGATCGCCGACTGGTTGGCCTGCACATCGACGTGCGCATCGTCCAGTTCGCTGGTGTTGTTGTCCCACGGGGAAAACGACTGCGGGGTATCGAAATCCTCGGCCAGCGACGGCAGGGCCGTCAGCGAAGTGATGATCACAGCCAGCAGTGTGGGAAGGAATGGCGGCGTGTGTCGGCCCACCAAAGAAATCGTCCGGGTATTCATCTGGTTGCCCTCCAGAGTCCATGTCTGGCCGGCTTCGGAGCCGGTCTCCGGGGGCAATTCTTCTCGGCACAAGGCTGCCTGAAGATGGGAAAGCATTTAGCGTTAAGTAGGAAACTTCCTACACAAATCCTGCAGGACTACGCGAAATGGCCTAGCGTTGATCGAGTATCCGGACTGAGGAGTTGTCATGGGGCAGGTGCTGATCGCTGATGGACATCCGGTCACCCGCCATGCCGTGCGCGTGTTGCTGGAGAGCGAAGGCCACCGCATCGCCGGCGAGGCGGAGGACGGCGTGGATGCCCTGCGCCTGGGCCTGGAGCAGCCCGCCGACCTGCTGATCCTGGATATCGACCTGTCGCGCCTCAACGGCCTGGACGTGATGGCCCGGCTCAGGGCGCGTGGCGTCAACCTGCCGGTGCTGGCATTCAGTGCACAGGACTCGGAGCACATCGTCGGGCGCTTCCTGCAGAGCGGCGCATCCGGCTTTGTCAGCAAGCACGACGACCTGCGCGAGCTGAGCCTGGCGGTCAGCATGCTGCTGCGCGGGCGCAGCTACTTCCCCATGCACCTGCTGGGCACGGTCAACCTCCAGGAAGTCCGCAGTGGCGAACACGAGCGGGTTGCCAGCTTGTCCAACCGCGAGCTGTCGGTGCTGTATTTCCTCGCCAGCGGGCGCAACAACCACCAGATCGCCCACGAGCTGACCCTCAGCGAAAAGACCGTCAGCACCTATCGCACTCGCCTGCAGCACAAGCTCAACCTGCACAGCCTGGCCGAGCTGATCGATTTCGCCCGGCGCAACGCGCTGGTCGCCGCGCCCCAGGCAGCCCCCGTCTCGGCCGCACCGGCCAGCGACGAGCTGGTGATGCTGCGCAGCCTGGTCGACAGCCTGCCCGACGCGCTCTACGTGCGCGACACCAGCGGCCGCCTGGTGCACGCCAACCGGGCCTTCCTGCACCTGTATGAGGTGGAGCTGGGCGATGTGCTGGGCACTCGCGCCATGGACGTGGACTGGTATGCACCGGCCCAGGCCGAGCTGCTGCATCAGTATTTCCTGCAGGCGGTTGCCGCCGAACAGGCCTTCGCCCGCGACATCGAGCTGCGCATCCACGGCCAGCGCCGCGTGCTCCACCACTGGGGCAAACCCTACCGCGACGCTGCGGGCCGGCTGCTCGGGATGATCTGCGGCAGCGCCGACATCACCGGCCGCCAGGACCGTCTGCGCGCCATCGAAGCGGACAGGTTGCAGGCGCAGTTGAGCAACCAGCAGAAACTCAACTTCCTGCTGCGCGCGAGCAATGAATTCAGTCTGCCCCTGGGCGCCATGCACGGCCTGCTGGAAATGGTTCTGCAGCGCGCCAGCCTGGCCCCTGCCGACCGCGAGGCGCTGGAGTGGATCGACGACACCAGCCGCAACCTGCTCAAGCTCACCGCCGACCTGCGCCAGAGCGCCCGGCTGGAAAGCGGCGAGGAACAGGCGCAGGCGCTGCCACTCAGGCTGGACCAGCTGCTTCGCGAGGCCATCGAGTCCGCCGCGCCGGCGCTCCAGGCCAGGAAGCTGGCCGTGGACCTGCAGATCGCCGCCGAGCTGGGCCACACGCTGCTGGGCGATCCGCAGCTACTGCGGAAAATCCTCGATTACCTGCTGGCGTATCTGATCCGTGAAAACTCCGCCGGCACCCTGCGCATCAGCCTGCATGGGCAGCTCGAGGCGTCGTTGCTGGCGATCCGTCTCAACGCCGCCCCGTTGCTCGGCAACAGCCCAGACCCGTTGGCAGTCTATTCGCTGGAGGAACTGGCCGCCGATGCTGCACGGCAGATGCTCCAGGACGCGCCCGTCGGGCTTATCGTCGCCCGGCGCCTGGTCGATCTGCTGCACGGCGAACTGGTCCTTGCCAGCCCACCGGGCGAAGGCACCGCGGTGAGCCTGCACCTGTCCCTGCCGCTAGCCCGGTCGATGCCCCGCGCTAGCGATCCGCCCTTGTAGGATGGCGTGGAGCGCAGCGATACCCATTGGGCTCCGTGGGTATCGCTGCGCTCCACCCACCCTACGAGTCTGACGCTCCCCATCGCGCCGATCTGTTCGTTGTAGGAGCGAGCTTGCTCGCGAACAGGAGCCACGCATAGCGCCGGTGACGTGCGGTTCGCGAGCAAGCTCGCTCCGACAGATGGCCGATCAGGCGGCGGGAGCTCTCTCACGACGCCCGAGATAGCGGGCTCAGTAGCCCACAGACTTCAGCACCTCGTCCACGCCCTGGCTTGGCGGGCGGCCAAGGAAGCGCAGCAACTGGTCGGTGCGGTTGGTGAAGAAGCCGTCCACCCCCGCCTTGCTGAGCCTGTCGAAGTCCACGGCGTCATCGACGGTGTAGGCATGCACAAACAGGCCGCGCTCATGGGCCGCCTGGTTCATCCAAGGCTGGACGAGATCCATGTAGCTCTGGTCGCCACGGGCGCTCAAGGTTGCCGAAGGGCCACTGCCCAGCGCGCCGTGGGCCTTGGCCCAGTCGAGCCAGGCAAAGAGTTCCTCCCTGGACTTCACTTCCTGCCCGGCATAGAAGTCCGCCTTGATCTTCTCGCCGGACTGCGCAAAGGACGTCGGTTTCTTCGCTGCCATATAGCCATCGCCGACCCACAGCAGCAGGACCTTTGGCACTTTCGGCAGGCTCTTGTGCAACAGCTCCAGGCTGCTCTTCTCGAAGGTCTGCAGCACGATCCGGCCCTGGGGCTCGCCGTCGGCGTTCAGCCAGCCACGATTTTCCAGGACCTTGCGCAGGTCTTCCTCGATACCGGGAAACTGCCCCGGGGCCTTGGTTTCCAGATACAGGCCAGGCGTCTCGCCGCCGCCCTCGGCAATATCGATCAGCTCATCGAGGGTGAGGATGCGCACACCCGCGTACTTGGAGCGCGCCCGTTCGGGATAGGTGGCATTGAACCAGCTACCGGCATCCAGGCGCTTGAGCTCCGCCAGGGTGAACTGGCTCACCGGTGCCTTCTCGCGGCCGGGGAAGACCTTGGCGATATCGGTGGTGCGCTCCAGGGTGTCATCGTGCACGGCCACCAGCACGCCATCCTTGGTGCGCTGCAGGTCCGCTTCCAGGTAGTCCGCGCCCAGGTCACGGGCGGCGAGATAGGCCGGCGCGGTTTCCTCCGGGGCATCGTGAGAAGCACCGCGGTGGGCGATCACCGTCGGCCAGGGAACGCCGGCGGCCTCGCTGAGGGCGCGGCCAGGCGACTCCTCGGCGCTGGCGGCAAGGCTGGCGCAAGCCAGGGTGAAACTGCCCAGTACAGCGATGATGCGGCGGCGCATAGGCGAAACCCCTTCGGTCGATAACGGCTAAGCGGACCAGTCTGGCGCGTGAGCATGACGCTCGTGCATCCGGGCGCGAAGTAAAGCGGCAACAGCACAGGAGCATGGCCCCACTGAGAGCAGCGCCTGCAAGAACGGAACCCTGGAGAATAGGACCCTGCCCGCTCCGCGCAATTCCGTCTGGATGCCCCAGCAAGAAAAAACCCGCTGACAATCGCTTGTCAGCGGGCTTTTCGTAGGAGCGAGCTTGCTCGCGAAGCGCATGGCAGAGGAGCCTGGTTCGCGAGCAAGCTCGCTCCTACAGGATTGCCGTCAGCGCGGCAGGTCGAAGCGGTCGAGGTTCATCACCTTGGTCCAGGCCTTGACGAAGTCAGCGACGAACTTGCGTTCGCCGTCCGAACAACCATAGACCTCCGACAACGCCCGCAACTGAGAGTTTGAACCCAGTAGCAGGTCGATGCGGCTGCCGGTCCACTTCGCTTCGCCGGTCTTGCGGTCACGGCCTTCGAATTGATCGTTGTCCGCCGAGGTCGGCTTCCACACGGTGCCCATGTCCAGCAGGTTGACGAAGAAATCGTTGCTCAGGGTGCCGGGACGCGCGGTGAACACGCCGTTCTGCGAGCCGCCGGTGTTGGCGCCCAGCACGCGCAGACCGCCGATCAGCGCGGTGACTTCCGGAGCGCTCAGGGTCAGCAGTTGCGCCTTGTCGATCAGCAGCGCTTCGGCCGGCACCGAGAACTTCGACTTCTGGAAGTTGCGGAAGCCATCGGCCACCGGCTCCAGCATGCCCACCGAGTGCACGTCGGTCTGTTCCTGGCTGGCGTCCATGCGGCCCGGCGCGAACGGTACGCTGACCTTGTGGCCGCCCTTGCGCGCGGCCTCTTCGACGCCGGCATCACCTGCCAGGACGATCAGGTCGGCGAGGGAAATCTTCTTGCCGCCGGCGGCGGAGGCGTTGAACTCGGACTGGATTTCACCCAGCACGCCGAGGACCCTGGCCAATTGCTCTGGCTGGTTCACCGGCCAGTCCTTCTGCGGCGCCAGGCGAATGCGCGCACCGTTGGCGCCGCCACGCTTGTCCGAACCACGGAAGGTGGAAGCCGAGGCCCAGGCGGTGGAAACCAGTTCGGCGACCGACAGCCCCGAGGCCAGCACCTTGGCCTTGAGTGTGGCGATGTCCCGCTCGTCCACCAGCGGGTGGTTGACCGCCGGGATCGGGTCCTGCCAGATCAGCTCTTCTTTCGGCACCTCCGGCCCCAGGTAACGTGCCAGCGGGCCCATGTCGCGGTGGGTCAGCTTGAACCAGGCACGGGCGAAGGCGTCGGCGAAGGCGTCCGGGTCTTCGTAGAAGCGCCGGGCGATCTTCTCGTAGGCCGGGTCGACACGCAGCGAGATATCCGTGGTGAGCATCGACGGCGCACGGCGCTTGGACTTGTCATGGGCATCGGGAATGCTGCCGGCGCCCGCGCCATTCTTCGGCTGCCACTGGTGGGCGCCGGCCGGGCTCTTGGTCAGCTCCCATTCGTAGCCGAACAGGTTCCAGAAGAAGTTGTTGCTCCAGCGCGTCGGCGTGGACGTCCAGGTGACTTCCAGGCCGCTGGTGATGGCATCGCCACCGGAGCCCGTGCCGAACTTGCTGACCCAGCCCAGGCCCTGGTCTTCCAGGCCGCCGGCTTCCGGGTCGACCCCGACGTTATCCGCCGGGCCCGCGCCGTGGGTCTTGCCAAAGGTGTGGCCGCCGGCGATCAGGGCGACGGTTTCCTCGTCGTCCATGGCCATGCGCGCGAAGGTTTCGCGGATATCACGGGCGGCGGCCACCGGGTCGGGATTGCCGTTGGGGCCTTCCGGGTTCACGTAGATCAGGCCCATCTGCACGGCGGCCAGGGGGTTCTCCAGGTCGCGCTCGCCGGTGTAGCGCTTGTCGCCGCCCAGCCAGGTGGTTTCCTCGCCCCAGTACACGTCCATGTCCGGTTCCCAGACATCCTCGCGGCCGCCGGCGAAGCCGAAGGTCTTGAAGCCCATGGATTCCAGGGCGACGTTGCCGGTGAGGACGATCAGGTCGGCCCAGGACAGCTTGGCGCCGTATTTCTGCTTGATCGGCCAGATCAGCCGGCGCGCCTTGTCCAGGCTGACGTTGTCCGGCCAGCTGTTGAGCGGGGCGAAGCGCTGCTGGCCGCGGCCGGCGCCGCCACGACCATCGCCGATGCGGTAGGTGCCGGCGGCGTGCCAGGCCATGCGGATGAACAGCGGGCCGTAGTGGCCGAAGTCGGCCGGCCACCAGTCCTGGGAGTCGGTCATCACGGCGCGCAGATCGGCCTTCACCGCTTCCAGGTCAAGGGTCTTGAAGGCCTCGGCGTAGTTGAAGTCCTCGCCCATGGGGTTGGACTTGGAAGAATGCTGGTGCAGCAGGTCCAGCCTCAGCTGGTTCGGCCACCAGTCACGGTTCGATGTGCCACCACCGGCGGTCTGGTGGAAGGGGCAGCTACCTTTCTTTTCTTCACTCATTGCAGGCTCCTTGTGGACGCCTGTGCGGCGCCTCGTATTCGCACAACCCATCAGAAGATAGATCAACTGGGGAAGGCTGCTATTGCAGTTATTGATTGGCTCGAGCGGTAAAAGGCTATCGATGGGAGATGGCGAAAAGCCTCATCCCGGGAGACGGCAACGCACGTCGTTGTCATCGG
>NZ_JAOCBT010000024.1:0-115389 GCF_029840045.1 Pseudomonas sp. GD03903
ATGCGACGCTGAACACCAGAACTCAAAGCTTCTCGGTTGGGCGTTTCTGCGCCGCCTCGGCGTGCGCGCGCATTCCGTGTTTCGCCCCCTCGGGCGAGTCCCTTTTGGCAAACGCCCCAAAAGGAACCAAAAAGTCTCGCCCCTGCCATCCGGCTTTTCGCTTCGCGAAAAGTACCCTCGGTTCTTCGGAGTTCCAGGGGCCCGCGGCGAAGGGCCATCCCTGGCCCATCGCCGCTCTCGCGACATCCATGTCGCTCAACCCCTGAAACTCCGATCACCTTCGGCCTCCTGAAAGGGGCACTCGGCGCGTGCGGATATTCCTCTGGAAGCCCTCAAAAGCCAAAACCAAAACCAAAACAGAAGTCTTTGCGTAGGGCGCATAACCCGGAACGGGTTATCCGCCGATACCACGTCGGCGGATAACGCTTGCGCGTTATGCGCCCTACGGCTTACGACCGACGCAGCGGGATCACCCCGCGACCTTCAACATCCCCAGCACCAGTACCGCCAGGAACACCGTCTCCCCCACCATCAACAGGATCGGCTTCACCCCCACCGTTGCCAGCGCCTTGAGCTGAGTCTTCATGCCCAGCGCCGCGATGGAAATTACCAGGCACCACTGCGACAGCTTCCCACCCGCCTCAACCAGCATCGACGGCAACCAGCCGGTGCTGTTCACCGCCGCCAGCAGCACGAAGCCCACGGCGAACCACGGCAACAGCGGTGGGCGTTTGTCGCCCGGCTCCACGCCGCGGGCGCGGGTGATCATCGCTGCGCAAAGAATCACCGGCAGCAGCATCGCCACGCGCATCAGCTTGACCACCGTGGCGCTGTCACCGACTTCCTTCGAAAGGCTGTAGCCGGCGCCGACCACCTGGGCCACGTCATGGATGGTGCCGCCGAGGAAGATCCCCGCCTGCAACGGCGGCAGGCCCAGTGCACGGACGATCATGGGATAGAGGATCATCGCCAGGGTCGACAATGCCGACACGCCAAGCACGGTGAACAGCGTGGCCTTTTCCTTCTGCGTGTGCGCCGGCAGCGCCGCCGCCAGGGCCAGGGCCGCCGAGGCGCCGCAGATGGCGGTGGCGCCACCGGTGAGCAGGCCGAAGAGGAAGTTGAAGCCCATGGCGCGCGCCGCCGCAATCGACACCAGGATGGTCACCGTGACCAGCACCACCACCATGACCACCGGCTGCCAGCCCAGTTCGGCGATCTGCCCGAAGGTGATGCGGATGCCCAGCAGCGCTACACCCAGGCGCAGGATTTCGCGGGCGGTGAATTCGATACCGGCCTTGCACACGCTATCGGCGGCGAGGAAGTTCAGCGCCAGGCCAAGCAGCAGCGCAAAGAGCATCACCGGTGCGCCGTAGTGCTCGGAGAGGAAGGTCGCGGCCGCCGCGACCATGGCGCTGACCAGCAGCCCCGGCAGCAGCGTACGGCTGCGCGTGCCGAGCGCGGAAATCGTCAGCGCAGTCATGCCGGCACCTTTTCATCGCTGATCACTACATGGCACTCGCCGGCAATCCAGGAGATGCCATGCCGGCGCAGGCCGAAACCCTTGATGCCAGCCGGGCAGCCCGTGGCCAGATCGAAACGCAGGCCGTGGGCCGGGCACTGCAACCAGCGGCCATCCAGACGCCCGCTGAACAGCGAGGCGCCGGCATGGGGGCAGCTGTCATCGATGGCGTGCAGCTCACCGTCGATATCGAACAGCAGGAAGGCGCCTTTCTCATGGAGGAACAGGCTTCTGCCGCCGCGCGCCGGCAAGCGCTCGGCGGGAACACGGACCACACCGCTCATGCCGGAATAGCCTCGGCAAACTGCCGCTCCAGC
This sequence comes from Pseudomonas sp. GD03903, assembly GCF_029840045.1. Lineage (NCBI taxonomy): Bacteria > Pseudomonadati > Pseudomonadota > Gammaproteobacteria > Pseudomonadales > Pseudomonadaceae > Pseudomonas > Pseudomonas sp. GD03903. Next base: position 1,837 of record NZ_JAOCBT010000024.1, read on the forward strand.
GCGCGATAGAGCGCTGCCAGCAACTGCTCGGGGCTCTGCCCGCCGAGGGCGAAGGCACGGCCTTCGAGGAGGAACATCGGCACGCTGGAATCGGCCAGGGCCACGCGGCGGCCGATGAACTGGCGCGCACCGTCGGCCAGGGCTTCATCGAAATCGGCCAGGTTGAAATCGCAGGCGCGCAGCAGGCGGCACAGGGTGTCGCGATTGCCGATGTCCTGGCCCAGCTGGAAGTGCGCGCGGAAGATCATCTCCAGCAGCTGTTCCTTCTGGTTGTCGCTGCCGACGTGCGCCGCGCGCTGGAATACCCGGTGCGCATAGGTGGTGTTGGGCATGCTGAGGATACGTTCGAGATCGAGGTCGACCTTGGCGCCCTCTGCCGCTCGCCGCACTTCACCCATGCGCGCCTTCACCGCCCGCTTGCCGCCCAGGCGGCGCTGGTAGAACTCGGCGAAGGGCTCGCCCTCCATCGGCAACTGCGGCAGCAATTGCAGGCCGAGCCAGTTCACCCGCACCCGCAGCTCGGGACGCTGACGGGCCAGCAGGCGCAGCGCGACGTCGAGGTTGCGCTTGCCGATCAGGCACCAGGGGCAGATGAAGTCGAAGGTCATGTCCAGGTTGAGTGTCGGCATCAGGCGCCCTCCTCTTCGCCGCGCAGGCGGCGCATATCACGGTGGTAGTGACGGCGCGCGTAGAGGAACACCAGCGCGGCGAGAATGCTCAGCAACGGCACCAGCTGGAAGGCACGGTCCAGGCCGAGATGATCGGCCAGCACGCCGGTGAGCAATGGCCCGGGCGCCAGGCCCAGCAGGTTGTTGGCCAGGGTCAGCGTGGCGAAGGCCGTGCCGTGTACCGCCGGCGCGGTGAGGTTGGCGACCATGGCGCCGGACGGCCCGGAAGTACCGGCAGCGACCAGCATGCCCAGGCAGATCAGGCTCAACTGCGCAGTGCCCGGCGGCAGGTGGAAGGCGATGGACAGCAGCACGCAGCTGACCAGGCAGAAACCGATGGCGAGGATGATCTTGCGCGGCGGGTTGGCGCGGCCCAGGCGGTCGCAGAGGATGCCGCAGAGCACCATGCCGGTCCCGCCGACCAGCACGATCACCGCCGAGATCATCCCGGCCTTGCCGGTATCCAGGTGGTAGTAGCGATTCAGGTAGCTGGGAATCCACACCATCACCGCGGCGGCAACGAACAGTTGCAGGCCACTGCCCAGGTAGGCGGCGATCACAGAGCGGCTGCCGAACAGGCTGCGCAGCGAGCGCCCGCCCACCTGGCGTGGCGCCTCGGCGGCGGCCACCGGGGCAATGCGTTTCTCGCTGACCACCAGCGGATAGAGCAACGCCAGCAGCAGGCCGAACAGCGCCATGCCGGCGAATGCCCAGCGCCAGCCCAGGTGCGCGGCAAGCACACCGCCCAGGCCCATGCCGAGCACCGAGCCGAACATGCCGCCGGCCATGAAGGCGCCGGTCAGGGTGGCGCGCAGGTGCGCCGGGAAGACCGAGATGACCACGGCGATACCAACGCTACCGTAGGCGGCCTCGCCAACGCCGACGAAGAAGCGCGCGGCGAACATCTGCGGGAAGGTTTGCGCCACGGCGCAGCCCAGGGTGGCGAGGCTCCACAGCATGGCCATCAGCGCCAGGCTGCGCACCCGCCCCCAGCGGTCGGCGAGCAGCGACAGGGGGAAGGTCAGCAGGCCGACCATCACCGCGACGATGCCGCTGAGCAGGCCGAGCTGCGCGTCGCTCAGGGCCCATTCGACCTTGAGCAGCGGGAACACGGCGTTGAGCACCTGGCGCGACATGTAATCGGAGATCAGCAGGCCGAAGGTCAGGGCGAACACCACCCAGGCATAGCGGCGCGGCACGCTGGGCACGGTGGCAGGGATGTCGCCCAGGGCGACGGAGTGGATGGCCATGGTGCTAGCTCTCCGGGGGAGTCAGTGGATTCTTGTTGTTCTTGGATAAAGCCAGTGCGGGTTACTGGCAGAACCCGCACTGGAGCCTGTCACGCGCGTTGCGGGACGGACTTCTGGCCCGGCTGGCGGTTGGGCGCCATGCCGTTCATGCGCAGGGTTTCCTCGATGCTGTCGTACTGCACGCCGATCTTGTAGATGGCGCGCGCTTCCTTGCCGCTGGCGACCTCGCGGCCCAGTTCATGGGCAACGCGGACGCACTGCTGGATCTGCTCCACCGAAGTCATGCGCTGGCCGTGCTGGCCGATGATAGTGTCCTCGATGCCGCAACGCGGGTGCAGCCCCATGGCCATCGCCATCATGTTGAACGGCAGGACGTTCTTCAGCAGCGACTCGGCGGTGACGGTGGCGCCGTCCGGTGCGCGGTGCACGAAGTTCATGAAGTTGAACGGGTTGGGGCCGTCGAAACCGCCGCCAATGCCGATCCAGGTCAGGTTCAGCGGGCCCTTGTAGACACCTTTGCGCACCAGGCGCTCGAGGGTTTCCAGGGCATGCATGCCGGTGAGCTGGAAGTGCGGCTGGATGCCCGACGCCTGCAGGCGCTTGAGGTGCTCCTCGACCCAGGCCGGGCCGGCCGGTACGGTCATCTCGCTGTAGGCCGCCTGGTACAGCGGGTTCTCCAGGGAAGTGCCCTTGAGGTACTCCGGATAGAGCAGCTCCATGATGTTCATCTGGGTGGTGTTGATCGCCACCGTCACCTGGTCGGGCTTGGGGGTCAGCTCGGCGAGCATGTGGCGGGTGTCGTCGGACAGCCACTTGGCCGCCTCGCCGTCGCTTTCCGGGGCGAAGGAGATCGAGCCGCCGACCTGGATGATCATGTCCGGCACCGCTTCGCGCACGCCGGCGATCAGCTCGTTGAACTTGGACAGGCGCTTGGAGCCCTTGCCGTCCAGCTCACGCACGTGCAGGTGGAGCACGGTGGCGCCGGCTTCGTAGCAGTCCACGGCCTTCTGCACCTGCTCGTCCATGGTCACCGGGATGTCTTCGGGGAAGTCCTCGGGCATCCATTCCGGGCCATAGGGAGCGGTGGTGATGACCACCTTTTCCTGGTTCTCGGGGTGCAGCGAATCGTCGAAGAATTGCATGTCTGTCTCCTGGAATTGTTCTTGTCGAAGTCGGTTTCAACGAGGGCTCAGAACGGCTTGTCGCCGATGATTCCGGCGCGCTCCATGCGGCGCACGCAGGGCGGGTAGTCCATCACTGCGTAGTGCTGGGTACAGCGGTTGTCCCAGATCGCCACGTCGTTCTTCTTCCAGCGCCAGCGCACCTGGAATTCGGGGATGTACACCTGGCTCACCAGGTAGCGCAGCAGGTCGGACGCGCCGGGGTTGGCGTCCTGGCCGAAGCGCACGTTCTGCGGCGTGTGGTAATTGCTGAAGTGGGTGGTGAAGGCATTGACGAACAACACCTTCTCGCCGGTTTCGGGGTGGGTGCGCACCACCGGGTGCTCGGCATCCGGATACATCGCCTTGAGCGCCAGGCGTTTCTCGATCGGCATGGCGGCGCCGAAGCTGGCCTCGATGCTGTGGCGGGCGCGCAGCTTGGCGATGCGCTCCTTGATCTCCGCCGGGAGCATGTCGTAGGCCAGCGCCATGTTCGCCCACATGGTGTCGCCGCCTACCGGCGGGCACTCCACGCAGCGCAGGACGCAGCCCAGCGGCGGCGCCTCGCGCCAAGTGGCGTCTGTGTGCCAGGCGTTCTCGTAGCGGTCGTTGGGCAGGTCCGGAGTCTTGTAGATGCGCACCAGGCCCGGATGCTCCGGGTCGCTGCCGGCCACCGGGTGGTCTTCCAGCTCGCCGAAGCAACGGGCGAAGGCAACGTGCTCGGCGCGGCTGATGTCCTGGTCGCGCAGGAACAGCACCTTGTGCTTGAGCAGCAGCTCGCGCAGCTCGGCGAACAGGCCTTCGTCGCGCGATGCCTCGCCCAGGTTCACTCCAGAGATTTCGGCGCCGATGCTGCAGGTCAGACGTTCTACGTGCATGGCGGCGCCCTCAGATGACGAAGATCGACGAGCCGGTGGTCTTGCGCGACTCGAGGTCGCGGTGGGCTTGCACGGCATCTTCCAGCGCGTAGTGCTGGTTGATCTCGATGCGAATGTCGCCATTGCCCACGTGGGTGAACAGCTCGTCCAGCAACGCCATCTTTTCCGCCGGATCGGCGATGTAGTCCGCCAGGGCCGGGCGAGTGAGGAAGATCGAGCCCTTCATCGCCAGCAGCACCGGATCGAACGGCGGGATCGGGCCCGACGCGGTACCGACGCAGACCATCAGGCCGCGGCGCTTGAGCGACTCCAGGGAAGTCATGAAGGTGTCCTTGCCGACGCTGTCGAAGACCACGTCCACGCCACGCCCGTCGGTGAGTTCGCGCACGCGCTCGGCGACCCCCTCGTGGCTGTAGTTGATGACCTGCTCGCAGCCGTGGGCGAAGGCCACTTCGGCCTTGGCCTCGCTGGAAACGGTACCGATCACCCGCAGGCCGAGCAGCTTGGCCCACTGCGCGACGATCAGCCCGACACCACCGGCAGCCGCGTGCAGCAGGATGCTCTGGCCGGGCTTGAAGTCATGGATGCGGCGCAGCAGGTAGGCCGAGGTCAGGCCGCGCATGGTCATGGCGGCGGCCGTTTCGAAGGCGATGTTCTCCGGCAGACGGATCAGCGGCGCCGCCGGCACCAGGCGCTCGGTGCTGTAGGCGCCAAGGGTGTTGATGAAGCCGGTGTAGGTCACGCGGTCGCCGGGCACGACGTTGGTCACGCCCTCGCCCACCGCCACCACCACGCCGGCGGCTTCCACGCCCATGCCGCTGGGCAGCGGAACGGCGTAGGTGCCATTGCGGAAGTAGGTGTCGGCGTAATTCAGGCCCACCGCCACATGGCGGATGCGCACTTGCCCCAGGCCGGGCTCGCCGACCTCCACGTCCTCGTAACGCAGGACTTCGGGTCCCCCTGTTTCATAGAAACGAACGGCTTTGGCCATGGCCGGAATCTCCAGTTGTCTTGTTGTTGTGGGCGCTTTGGTTTGGAGCGGGCAAGCGCCCTTTGAGCGGACAATAGGCAGGGGCCGGGCGGGCAGCTTCACATGGTGCGACAGGGGCTTTTCATTTCATGACAGGCACGCCAGCGCAAGGCTGAAGCGTGCCTGTAGGAGCGAGCTTGCTCGCGAACCATGTCTGCCCGGCAGCTCCAGGCATCAAGCGGTTCGCGAGCAAGCTCGCTCCTACAATTTTGCGGTGACTGCGGAAGGAACGGCTGCGGCCGGGCGGCCGCAGCGCGGGGGCGGATCAGTGGAACGGGAAGATGTAGTTCATCCAGGCCGCCATGCGCAGGAGAATCTTGCGCATGATCGCCACATGGTGGAAATGCTCGCTGTAGATCGCCGCCTGGCCGTAAGCACCACCGGGCATCAGGTTGGCGTACTGGGCATAGTCCGGATCGGTAATCTCGATGATCACCGGCACACGCCCCGCCGGCGGTGATCCGGTATAGCTGAGCAAAGTGCCCGAGGGCTGAATCTGGCCCTCGCCGATCACCCCGATCGCCTGTTTCACCTTGCCGCTGAAGACCTTGCCGGGAATCCCGTCGAAGGCGACTTCCGCCTCGTCCCCGGCGGTCAGGCGCAGTTGGCTGTTCTGCCGCATCCAGGCGGCGAAATACTGCCCCTCGTCCGGCACGAAGACCATCGACGGGCGCAACGGCAGGCGTGTCGCCATCATCCCCGGACGCAGCGACACATGGGTGACGAAGCCTCGGGATGGCGCACGCACCACGGTGTTGTCGAGGTTGAACTGGGCGAGCGCCAGTTGGGCATTCAGGTCATCGACACGCGCGGTGGTCAGGTCGACATCGCGCTTGTTGCCGACGTTGCGCAGCGCCAGCTCGCGGGCGCGGGACTGGTCGGCACGCGCCGACACCAGTTGCGCCTTGATCGAGTCCAGCTTCAGCTGGAACGGTTTGGGATCGATGCGGAACAGCACCGTGCCCTTCTCGATCATCTGGTTGCCCTTCACCGGCACTTCGATCACCTGGCCAGTCACCACCGGGATTACCGGGGTAGAGACGAAGTAGGAACGCGCCACCTCGGAGTACGGGTGGTTGTAGTTCATGGTGAAGATCAGCGCGCCGATCAGCACCACGCCGCCGAGTACGGCGGTGGGCACGGTCCATTTGTTCAGTGGGATGCGGAATATCTTGAAGATGGCGATGCAGATGGCGGTGTAGGTGAGGATCAGCAACAGGTCCATGCGTCAGCCCTCCCCGCCCGGTTGCGATGGTGCAGGCGCTGGCGGAGGCTCGGCAGCGGCGGCAGCCGTGCGCCCTTCCAGCACCTCCAGGCGCTGGCGCAGTTCGGCCAGCTGCCCCTCGAGATACTCCGCCTCGGCCTGCGGCGTCCTGCCATGGTGAAAGCCCCAGCCGCGGTCCTTGCGGTACAACATGGCCCAGATCCAGAGGAACGGCCAGAGCGCATGCAGGGTGAACAAGCTGACCCAACCGGCCGCGTGGATCGCGTCCTGGTGGGGATGATCGCGATGCACCGCGATCTCGTAGGGAATGTCATGCAGCATGATGATGCCGTAGAACAGCACCACGGCGGCAAATATGAGTATCCCCAGGGCAACGTAGTCGAGCATCCCATACTCCTTGATCCCGGGCCCAACGCCCAGGTGGTCCGGATGAGTATGGCTGAGCGCTGGCGATCTGCACGAGCGCGCGCAGCCCCGTGCGGCGGAGTTTCGAGCAATCGCCAGGCCCTCCCGGCCGTAGTGTTGCAGGGGCCTCCATTCGTCAGGCCAGCCATCCTCCGGCCGCGATTTCGCGTTCACTGAAACCAGGCTTCACCGGGGAGCATCGACATGCGCAAGTCCACCCTCCTGCTGCTGGTCGGCGCGCTGGCCGTGCTGCTCGGCGGCTCGTCCTGCGGCGGCAACAACGGCCACCCCGACGCCCCGCCACCGCCGCCCATGGACGACGGACAGATGGGCTACCAGCGGATTCCGCAGCAGCAGATGCAGCCGCAGGTGCAGTCGATTCCGCGACGGTGAGCCCGCGCGGACAGCGGCGTTGACGGAGGCCAATCGCGGACGGAGTCCGCTCCTACGCTGGCCTGGGCCTCAGCAGGATCACCCGTGCCACCACCAGCGCCAGCAAGCCCGCCACGGCGAATGCGACGATGGTCGCCACACCGCCGCCCTGCTGCAGAAAGTCGGTCAACGCCGCAAGGGCTGCGGCCAGGAACAGCAACACCAGGCCAAACCACTGCATCCGCAGGGCGCGCAGGCGCCAGGAGTGAGGGTGATCGGCCAGCAAGGAAGTCTCGGTGCCCATGGCGGTATCTCCATGAGGGGGTGTCACTCCACGCTATCAGGCAATCCGGCCGCGGGATCGGGAGCTGACGAAGCGCCACTTTTGCAGGAGCGCGCTTGCTCGGGAATCGTCCCACTCCAAAAGCGTTCGCGAGCAGATTCACCCCTGGCTCGCCCTGTCACGGAGCGAGACGCTCGTTGATCCGCGGGGTGATTTGCTCCTCCGCAAGGCCCGCCGAGACGGTCGAGACAGCGCAGCATTCAGTTGAAACCTTCGCTCCCTGCAGCTGCCGAACGGTCATCGAAACGGCCGACCCTGCGGGCTAGAGCGTTTCGCCATTGATACAGGTCCTCATGCTTCGCGTGGAACTGTCTATCCTTCACCGGGCTGTCACGAAACAGGGAAGGCCTGCATGCCTAAGAAGCTGGTGCTGGTAGCGCTGGTGGCGCTGCTGCTGGGGGGCGGAGTGTGGTGGTACCTGCACTCGCGCGAGAGTGATGACAAACGCCTGGTGCTCTACGGCAACGTGGACATCCGCCAGGTGTCGCTGGCCTTCACCGGCAGCGAGCGCATCGCCAGGATGAACGTCGAGGAAGGCGATGCGGTGAAAGCCGGCGATGTGCTGGCCAGCCTCGACACGCGCACCCTGCGCCTGCAGATCGACAAGGCCCAGGCGCAGATCGCCGCCCAGGAGCAGAACCTGCTGCGCCTGAAGAACGGCTCGCGCCCCGAGGATATCGACCGCGCCAAGGCGCAGGACAAGGCCGCCCGCGCCCAGCTCGACCTCGCCACCACCCAGCTGCGCCGCCTGCAGAGCATTCGCGCCAACAGCCCCGGCGGCCGCGCCGTCAGCCAGCAGGACATCGACAGCGCCACCTCGCAGCAGAAAGTTGCCCAGGCCGAGCTGGAAGACCGCCAGAAATCCCTGCGTCTGGCGCAGATCGGCCCGCGCGCGGAAGACATCGCCCAGGCCGAGGCCCAGCTCGCCGCCGCCCGCGCCGATGTGGCGCTGCTGCAGCATAACCTCGACGAGGCCGACCTCAAGGCGCCGCAGAACGCCACCGTGCGCTCGCGCCTGCTGGAACCCGGCGACATGGCCTCGCCGCAGCGCCCGGTGTATTCACTGGCGCTGACCGACCCAAAATGGATTCGCGCCTACGTCAGCGAAACCAACCTGGGCCGCATCAAGCCGGGCATGAAGGCGCAGGTGTTCACCGACAGCCACCCGGACCAGGCCATCGACGGCCATGTCGGCTTCATCTCCTCGGTGGCCGAGTTCACCCCGAAATCGGTACAGACCGAAGAGCTGCGTACCAGCCTCGTGTACGAAGTGCGCGTGCTGGTCGCCGACCCGGACAACCGCCTGCGCCTGGGCATGCCGGCCACGGTGCGCTTCGCCGACGAGCCGCGTTGATGGCCTCGACTCAGGGAACCCACCACGGAGGCCCGGTCATCCGCGCCGAGGGCCTGGCCAAGCACTTCCTGGTGAAAGAGTCAGGCAAGACCGTGCAGGCACTCAAGGACATCTCGCTGGACATTCCGCGCGGCCAGCTCACCGCGCTGGTCGGCCCGGACGGCGCCGGCAAGACCACCTTCCTGCGCCTGGTTGCCGGGCTGCTGCAGGCCGACGCCGGCACGCTGACCGTGCTCGACCTGGACGTCCACGCCCACCCGCAGCAGGTCCAGGACCGCATCAGCTACATGCCGCAGCGCTTCGGCCTCTATGAAGACCTCAGCGTGCAGGAGAACCTCGACCTCTACGCGGACCTCCACGGCGTGCCGCACAAGGAACGCCAGGAGCGCTACCAGCGCCTGCTGGAGATGACCGACCTGGCGCGCTTCACCGACCGTCCGGCGGGCAAGCTCTCCGGCGGCATGAAGCAGAAGCTCGGGCTGGCCTGCACGCTGGTGCGCTCGCCGGACCTGCTGCTGCTCGACGAACCCACCGTCGGCGTCGACCCGCTGTCGCGCCGCGAACTGTGGGAGATCATCCAGCAGCTGATCGAGCAGGAGCAGCTCAGCGTACTGGTCTCCACCTCGTACATGGACGAGGCCGAGCGCTGCGCCGAAGTCTTCCTGCTGCACCAGGGCCAACTGATGGCCAAGGGCGACCCGGCATCGATCCGCGAGCACGCCGACAACCTCTGCTTCATCGCCACGCCACCCCAGGACGAGCCCGCGCGTACCCTGCAGGCGCGGCTGCTGGACGATCACCAGAACATCGTCGATGCCGTGCCGCAATCGGGCGAAGTACGCTTCATCCGCCAGCCCGACGCGGATCAGGGCAAGCTCGACCAGCTACTCGATGGCGCCCCGGTACGCCAGGTGGACGCACGCCTGGAGGACGGCTTCATGTTCCTGCTGCGCGCGCGCAGCGATGCCGAGCAGGTCGACATGGAATCGCTCAAGGCCGGCACCCGTCGCCACGGCGAGGGCCACGCCGACAACGACGAAACGGTGATCGAAGTGAAGGACCTGGTGCGCAAGTTCGGCGACTTCACTGCCGTGGCCAGCACCAGTTTCAGCGTGCATCGCGGGGAAATCTTCGGCCTGCTCGGGCCCAACGGCGCCGGCAAGACCACCACCTTCCGCATGCTCTGCGGGCTGCTGCCGGCCACCAGTGGCACGCTGCAGGTGGCCGGGGTCAACCTGCGCAATGCTCGGGCCCAGGCACGGCGCAAGGTCGGCTACGTGTCGCAGAAGTTCTCCCTCTACGGCAACCTATCGGTGGCGGAGAACCTGCGTTTCTTCGGTGGCGCCTACGGGCTCGGCGGCAAGCAGCTGAAGCAGCGGATGGATGCGGTGTCCCGCCAGTTCGACCTCGCCGGCCAGGAAGACTCGCCCAGCGGCCAGCTCCCCGGCGGCTTCAAGCAACGCCTGGCGATGGCCGTGGGCCTGCTCCACGAGCCGGAAATCCTCTTCCTCGACGAACCCACCAGCGGCGCCGACCCCCTCGCGCGCCGCGGCTTCTGGCAGCGCATCACGGCGCTGGCGGCCTCCGGCACCACCATCATCATCACCACGCACTTCATGGAAGAGGCCGAATACTGCGACCGCATCGTCATCCAGGACGCCGGCAAGCTGCTGGCCATGGGCACCCCGCGGGAAGTGCGGGAACAGGCCGGCGGCAAGGGCAGCACGCTGAACATGGAGCAGGCCTTCATCGAAATTGTGGAAAGCAACCGTCATCACGCCAAGGCAGGCGCAGCATGAGCGCCGGCGGCTTCTGGCGGCGCCTCGCCTCGTTGACCCGCAAGGAAGTGCGGCAGCTGGTGCGCGACCGCAGCAACCTGCTGATCGGCATCGGCCTGCCCATCGCGCTGATCCTGATCTTCGGCTACGGCCTGTCGCTGGACGTCAAGCGCGCCATCGTCGCCATCGTCCTCGACGATCCCTCCCCCATCGCCCGCGACGTGGCCGCCGGGATCAGCCGCACCGAGTACCTGGAGCCGCACCTCGTACGCTCCTACGCCGAAGGCGAGAAACTGATGCGCGCCCGCGAGGTGGACGCGGTGGTGCAGTTCCCGTCCGACTTCACCCGCAACCTAAACGACGGCCACGCGCAGATCCAGGTACTGGTGCAGGGCTCGGATGCCACCCGCGCCGCCAGCGTCTCCACCTACGTCAGCAGCGCCCTCGCCGGCTACGCCGAGAAGCAGGCCGACCGTGGCGCCGGCTCAGCGAGCCAGGCTGGCGCCGTCACCATCGTCCAGCGCATGTGGTTCAACGCCGCCAACACCAGCACCTGGTACCTGGTGCCGGGGCTGATCGTGCTGATCATGACGCTGGTCGGCGCCTTCCTCACCGCCCTGGTGATGGCCCGCGAATGGGAGCGCGGCACCCTCGAAGCCCTGTTCGTCACGCCGGTACGCCCGGTGGAAATCCTCCTGGCGAAGATCATCCCCTGCTTCGGCATCGGCATGATCGGCCTGGCGCTGTGCCTGCTCGCCGCGCGCTTCCTGTTCGACGTGCCGATCTACGGCTCCTTCATCGTGCTGGTGATCGCCTCCATGCTCTACATGCTGGTGGCGTTGGGCATTGGCCTGCTGATCTCGGCGGTGACCAAGAACCAGTTCCTCGCCAGCCAGATCGCCCTGCTCGCCAGCTTCCTGCCGGCGATGATGCTCTCGGGCTTCATCTTCGACCTGCGCAACGTACCGACCGCCATCCGCGTGATCGGCAACCTGCTGCCGGCGACCTACTTCATGGAGCTGGTGAAATCCCTGTTCCTGGCCGGCGACTTCTGGCCGATGATCTTCAAGAACTGCGCCATCCTCGCCGCCTACGCCGTCGCCCTGCTGGGCCTGGCGCGGCTGGTGACGCGCAAGCGGCTGGACTGACTGACATGGAATTCCTCTGGCGCATCCTCAACCTGTGGCGCAAGGAACTGCTGGTGATCCTCAAGGACCCGGCCAACCGCATCGTGCTGGTGGCGCCGGTGCTGATGCAGAGCGTGCTGTTCGGCTACGCGGTGACCTTCGACCTCAACGACGCGCCCTACGCCGTGCTCGACCTGAGCCACAGCGAATCCTCCACGCGCCTGATTTCTCGCCTGGACGGCAGCGGCATCTTCCACCGCGTGGCAACGCTCACCCGCGTCGAGGAAATCCAGACGGTGATCGACGAGCAGAAGGCGCTGCTGGTGATCCACATCCCGTCGGACTTCCAGACCCGCCTCGCCCAGGGCGACCCGGCGCCGATTCAGGTCATCCTCGACGGGCGCAACTCCAACACCGCCGGCTCCGCCGCTGCCGGGCTCGCCGTGGTGGTGGATGAGTTCAACCGCGAGCAGGGCCTGGCCTCGGCGCCGATCAGCGTGGTCAGCCGCTCCTGGTACAACCCCAACCTGGAAACCCGCTGGCCGCTGATCCCCGCGCTGATCGCCACCCTGAGCATGATGCAGACGCTGATGCTCACCGCCCTCTCGGTGGCCCGCGAGCGCGAACAGGGCACCTTCGATCAGTTGCTGGTGACGCCCTACACGCCGCTGGAAATCATGCTCGGCAAGGCCATTCCGCCGCTGCTCATCGGCATGCTGCAGGCCACGCTGGTGCTGCTGATGGCGCTGTTCTGGTTCCGAATACCGATGGCAGGCTCGCTGTTCAACCTCTATGGCGGGCTGGCGGTCTTCACCATTGCCTGCGTTGGGCTGGGCATGTCGATTTCCGCTGTATCGCTGAACATGCAGCAGGCGATGCTCTACACCTTCGTGCTGATCATGCCGCTGACGCTGCTCTCCGGCCTCGCCACACCGGTGCGCAACATGCCCGAGTTCCTGCAGATCGTGACCTACGCCAACCCGCTGCGCTTCGGCATCGACCTGATCCAGCGGGTCTACCTCGAAGGCGCGACCCTGGCCGACGTGGGGCTCAACCTGATCCCCATGCTGGTGGTCGCCGCCGTCACCTTGCCGCTTGCCTCGTGGCTGTTCCGCCACCGGCTTGCGTAACGGATCACCCGGCATGGCCAGCGAATGCAATACCCTGGCAGGGGACTATTTCGGAAATGGACAGCCATGAGCGACACCAGCAGCTTCATCGTCTTCCTCGTCACCCAGCTTCTGCTGCCGTTCTGGCTGGGCCACCGCTACTGCCGCAGGAAAGGCATTCCCACCCAGTCCTGGCGCGCGGGCGGCATCTACCTGATCGCCTTGTCGGTGGCGATGCTGTTGTTCATCGGCCTGCTTGGCCTGCCCACCCACGTGAAGAACGTCGGCATGGTGACCAACCGTTCCATGGGCCTGGCCTGCGGCGTGATCGGCATTTTCGGCGGGCTGCTGATGGGCTATGTCGCACGACGCTTCGAGGGCACATCCGATGACTAGCTTTGCAAGAGGGTGTCAGCCATGAACCGCACCTCCCGTTTCGTCTCCCTGGCCCTGCTGGGTGGCAGCCTCGCCGGTTGCGCCGTGGGCCCCGACTACGAGGCGCCGAGAACCCAGACGCCGGCCAGTTGGCAGGCCGCCCACTCCGGCAGCGGCCAGTTGCATCTGGCCGAAGGCAGCACCCGCCTCGGCGCGGACTGGTGGAGCCTGTTCAACGACCCGGTGCTGAACAACCTGCAACGCCGCGCCGACAAGGCCAGCCCGGACCTCAAGACCGCCGTGCTGCGTTTCGCCCAGAGCCGCATGCAGCGGCAGATGGTGGCGGCCCAGCGCGGCGTCGACGTCAACGCTTCGGCCGCGGTGAATCGCCAGCGCCTGAGCGAGAACGGCTCCAACGCCCTGATGATCCAGCGCATCGCCCCCACCGGTGACAGCGACCAGATCGCCAAGGTCCTGGCCGAGCCCTTCACGCTCTACCAGGCCGGTTTCGATGCTTCGTGGGAACCCGACCTGTGGGGCCGCATCCGTCGCTCCGTCGAGGCCGCCGATGCCAGCGTCGATGCGCAGCAGGCGATGTTCGAGGAAACCCGCCTGGGCGTTTCGGCGGAACTGGCGCGCAGCTACTTCGAGCTGCGCGGCGTGCAGCAGCAAATTGCCGTGGCGCAGCAGGACATCGCAGCCACCGAGGAATCCATGCAATTGATCCAGGTGCGAGCCGACGGCGGCCTGGTGGACGACTTCGACGTCGAACGCCAGCGCGGCCAACTCGCCGAACTGCGCTCCAGCCTGCCGCAACTGCAGGCCAGCGAAAGCGCGGCGATCAACCAGATCGGCGTACTCATCGGCGCCGAACCGGGCAGCCTGCGCGAGGACCTGAAACCCGTCGCGCAGAACGCGCCGCAGACCCCGGACCTGAGCCTCGGCCTGCCCTCGGAAGTGGCCCGCCGCCGCCCGGACATCCGCGCCGCCGAAGCCCAGCTGCATGCCGCTACCGCCAACATCGGCGTGGCCGTGGCCGACCTCTATCCGAGTATTCGCCTGGGCGCGAACTTCGGTTACGAATCGGTGGAGGATGGCAAGTTCAGCGACTGGGGCAGCCGCACCTGGAGTGTCGGGCCGAGCCTGTCGTTGCCGCTCTTCGACAATGGCCGGCGCCGCTCGCAGATCAACCTGCGCAAGCTGGAACAGCAGGAAGCCGCCGTGTCCTACCAGCAGACCGTGCTCAAGGCCTGGCAGGAAGTCGACGATGCACTGAGTCACTACGGTGCCGAACGCCAGCGCAACCAGCGCCTGCAGGAAAAGCTGCGCAGCAGCGACGCCGCCTATGGCATGGCCAAGGCCCGCTATGCCGGTGGCCTCACCGATTTCCTGGTGGAACTGGACGCCCAGCGCGCCTACCTGCAATCACGCCGCGACGTGGTGGACAGCGATACCCAGCTGCGCCTGACGCTGATCGCCCTGTGCAAGGCGCTGGGCGGCGGCACGCCGCCGGCGGAAGCGTCCGCCAGCCGATAGGGACTCAGGGCGCCGGCGAGGCCAGCTTGCCATCACGCAGGTCCTTCGCCACGCGCCGCGCCATTTCGTAGGCCGGCGCCTCCACGGCGTCGAAGTCCTCGGTATAGCGTGTGGCGAAGCCCTGCACGCCCCACTTCTGGTACTGCTTGACGTGCCACAGTTCGTGAGCCCAGAGCGCGACGTCCTTCTGCGCGTCTTCCTCGCGGCGGAAGACGATCACGTCGACCAGGGTAACGGCCTCGGTGTCGGGGTTCTGCATCATCGCCTGGGCGGCGTTGAGCTGGTCCAGCGCGCCGGTGGAGTAGCGCGCGCCCATCAGCACGTCATCGGAAAAGTAGCCCTGCAGCTGAGCGCGGATTTCCAGTGGGATCGGCTCGGTGCCGCCCTGCTCCGCCTGCTCGCGGGATTGCTGCAGCCATACCGCCAGGGCCTGGGCGGCCATCTTGCGGGTATCGGACAACACCGGGCCGAGCACGGCACCCAGGTCGGGCAGGCACATGCAACTGTCCAGGCAGACCTGGCGCTGCCCCGCCGGGCAACTGGGCGCAACCGCGGAGGCTGGCGCGCAAACGGCCAACCCGGCCAGCAGCGTCAGCGCGCGCAGGAAGCGGGTCGGTAGGAGGAGTGGCATGGAAAGCTCCGCTACAGCGTGGAGGAAGACTGGGCGTTTGGACCACGGCGCGGCGCGATCATGCCACGGCGCGAGGAAAAAAGAGCACTGGCGCAGCGCAGGAATTTTCTGCTAGCTTCTGCCCCATGAATGCCGCCAACCGCACCTTCCAGCAGATTATTACCACCATCGCTCCGATGGTGGGTTAGCGCATTCCGCGAACAACCAAACCCGCCTCCCGGCGGGTTTTTTAATGCCCGCCGTCCGAGGCTCCCGATCGAGGAGACACTGATGGACCAGGCAACCCACCCCGAGCAGCATCCCCTGCAAGCGCTCATCCTGGCCGCCGACGAAGCCATCGGCCGCGAGGATTTCGACGCGCTGATCGACTTCTACACCGACGACGCCCTGCTGGTGGTCAAACCCGGCCTGCTGGCGCGTGGCAAGGAGCAGATCCGCCAGGCCTTCGTCGCCATCGCCGAGCATTTCGGACACAACCTGCGGGTGCGCCAGGGCCGCCTGGAAATCCTCGAAGCCGGCGACACCGCACTGGTGGTCGCACAGACCCTGCTCGACACCAGCCACGGCAAGCTGAGCCGCCGCGCCACCTACGTCTTTCGCCGCGAGGCCGATGGCGCCTGGCGCTGCGCCGTGGACAACTCCTACGGCACCGACCTGCTGGAGGCGACGACATGAGTACCGGCACATTGCACCTGCTGTGTGGCAAGGCGGCGTCGGGCAAGTCCTGCCTGGCGCGGCAGCTGGCCGAGGCGCCAGGCACTGTGATGCTGGCCGAGGAACAGTGGCTGGCGGAGTTGTTTCCCTGGGGCATCAGCAACCCCGACGACTACCAGCTCTATGCCCGCCGCGTGCGCAAGGTGATAGGGCCGCATGTGGTCGGCCTGCTGCGCGCCGGTACCAGCGTGGTGCTGGACATCCCCGCCAACACCCTGGCCGACCGCCGCTGGCTCATCGACCTGGCCGAACAGGCCGGCGCGGCGCATTGCCTGCACTTCCTCGACGTCGACCCGGCCACCTGCCGCAGCCGCCTGCTCGCCCGCCACGCCCTGGCGCCGCTGGCCGCGCCACTGGACCCGGCCGGCTACGAATCCCTCAACCGCTACTTCGTCGCCCCGCGCCCGGAGGAAAAACTGCAGGTGCAGCGCCATGACGCCTGAGCGCGTAGAATCGCCGCCCCGATTGCCCCCGATCACCTGAATCAGAAAGACCGGAAAGATGAACACCGACGCCATCGCCACCCTGCGCGAGCAACTGCTTGCGGCCCTCAACCCCGCCCCCGTGGAAACCCGCCGCCTGTTCCACGGCCGCGGCCGGCGCTGGCCGGGGCTGGAGCAGGTGACTGCCGACTGGCTGGAAGGCGTGCTGCTGGTGTCACTGTTCCGCGAGCCGGCCGAGGACGAATTGGCCGCGCTGCGAGCGATGCTGCTGGAACTGGCGCAAAGCGAAACCTGGCGTGCCACCGCTGCGCGCAGCCTGATGCTGCAGCACCGCTACACGCTGGAAAGCACGATGGAAGTGCTCCACGGCGAGGCATTCGATGGCTGGCAGATCACCGAGCACGGGCTGCGCTATCAGCTGGACCTGGGCCGCAAGCAGAACAACGGCCTGTTCCTCGACATGCGCTACGGCCGCCAGTGGGTACAGGCCAACTCGGCCGGCCTGCGCGTGCTCAACCTGTTCGCCTACACCTGTGGCTTCTCCGTGGCGGCGATCGCCGGTGGCGCGCAGAAAGTGGTCAACCTCGACATGGCCCGCGCCGCGCTCAGCCGTGGCCGTGACAACCACCGCCTGAACGGCCACGACCTGTCGCGGGTCAGCTTCCTCGACCACGACCTGTTCAAGTCCTGGGGCAAGGTGAAGAAGTCCGGCCCGTACGACCTGATCATCATCGACCCGCCGAGCTTCCAGAAAGGCAGCTTCGTCCTCGACAAGGACTACGCCCGTATCCTGCGCCGCCTGCCGGAATTGCTGGATGGCAGCGGCACCGTGCTGGCCTGCGTGAACGACCCGGCAGTGGGCGTCGACTTCCTGCTCCAGGGCATGGCCGCCGAGGCGCCGCAGCTGCGCTTCGTCGAGCGCCTGGAAAACCCGCCGGAATTCGCCGACATCGAGGAAGACAGCGGCCTGAAGGCGCTGGTGTTCCGCCTGGGTTGATCCGCTGAGTCGGTGCGATGCGGTAGAGCAAAGAGCGACCGTAGGATGGTGTGGAGCGAAGCGATACCCATCGATTCCGAGCACCCGCCGCATGGGTATCGCTTCGCTCCACCCATCCTACAGAGCTGATGCCGCTGCTCCTGAAGGAGCGGGTCATGCCCGCGATCGCGCCCATGGGACGCTCCTACAGAAAACCCCGACATCTCCCGATGAAAGGCCGCCAGAGCCCTTGCGGCCAAGCCCCCATCGCGCCATCCTTGGCACTGTATGTAAAACCAGTGCCCGCCGATGTCCGCGCCGCTCGACCCCAGCCTCTACTACCTGACCAACTTCCACCGCGCCCTCGACTGGATCGACGAACGCTACGCCGACCTGCTCGACGCCGAGGAAGCCCGCTTCATCACGGACTTCCGCACGCTGCCGCTGCCCTCGCGGGCGCTGCTGGTGCGGTTGGTGATGCGCAAGGGACCGCACTTTCGCGCCGGCAAGCTGAGCTATGCCGAGATCGGCGATATCCCCGAAGCCGCCGCACCGCTGCTGGAGCTGGGCTGGCTGGCCGACGACTACCCGCTGACACTGCACGAACTGCTGCCGCTGCTGCTCAAGGACGAACTGCTTGCGCGCTTCCGCGACGACCTGCCACGCGCCTCGCTGAAGAAGGCCGAGCTCTACGAGCACCTGTACGCCTATCACCAGCAGGTGCAGCCGTTCGATAGCTGGTACCCGGACCTCGACCGCCTCTACACCCTGATGGCGACGCCGCTGTGCGACCGCCTGCGCCTGCTGTTCTTCGGCAACCTGCAGCAGGACTGGTCCGAGTTCGTGCTCGCCGACCTCGGCATCTTCCGCTACGAAAGCGTCCCTTTCACCGCCGATTCCCGCGCCTTCCGCCGTCGTGACGAGCTGGAGGCCTACATCCACCTGTGGAACGGCGCCGTCCGCTTCGACGCTGGCGAATCCATCGCCGAGCTGCTGGTCGAGCTGAGCGAGTTCCGCAGCGACAACGCCTACCTGCAAGCCCGCCACGGCCGCCTGCTCTACCGCATGGCCTACCAGCTGGAGCGTGACGGCGAGCTGGACGCCGCCCTGGCGCTCTATCAGCGCACCACCGCCGGCGGCTCGCGGCAGCGGCAGATCCGCGTGCTGGAACGTCTACAGCGCTTCGAGGATGCGCATGCCCTGGCCCAGGCCGCGCTGGCCGCGCCGGAAAGCGACGGCGAGCTGCAGCTTGTGGAGCGCGCGCTGACACGACTGGTCCGCCAACTCGGGCTGCCGAAGGAAAAAGCGGCCAAGCCCGTACCGCCGTTGCGTATCGACCTGGAACTGCCGCGCCCCGACGTCAACGTCGAATTCGCCGTGCAATCCGTGCTCCACGAGGAAGAAGCGCCAGTGCACTACGTGGAGAACGCGCTGGTCTGCAGCCTGTTCGGCCTGCTCTGCTGGGACGTGATCTTCGCCCCGCTGCCCGGCGCCTTCTTCCACCCCTTCCAGGCCGGGCCGAGCGATCTGTATCGCGGCGATTTCGTCAGCCGCCGCGCCGAGGCCTTCGCCGCACGCCTGGCACTGCTGGACAGCGACGCCTATCTGGCGGCGATCCGTGAAACCTACACGGCCAAGCACGGCATCCTCTCGCCCTTCGTGCACTGGGAGCTGCTCGACGAGAGTCTGCTGGCGCAGGCCCTGCACTGCCTGCCGGCCGCGCACCTGAAGCTGTGGTTCGCGCGCCTGCTGGCCGACCCTAAGGCCAACCGCGCCGGCATGCCCGACCTGATCCAGTTCTGGCCCGGCGAGGCACGCTACCGGATGATCGAAGTGAAAGGCCCCGGCGACCGCCTGCAGGATAATCAGAAGCGCTGGCTGGCCTTCTGCGCCGAGCACGGCATGCCGGTGGAAGTCTGCTACGTGCGCTGGCAGGGCGAGGCGGACGAAAGCCAATGAGCTACGCCGTCGCCGTGCGCGCGCTGTGCGAATTCACCGCCAAGGAAGGTGACCTCGACCTGCGCTTCACCCCCGCGCCCACCGCCCAGGAAGGCATGGCCGGGCACGCCACGGTGGTCTCGCGGCGGGGGCTTGGCTATATCGCCGAGCTGCCGCTGCGCGGCGAGTATCCGGGGCTGGTGGTCAGCGGTCGCGCCGATGGCTACGACCCCGACGCCAACCTGCTGGAAGAGATCAAGACCCACCGCGGCGACGTCGCACGCATCCCGCAGAACCACCGGCTGCTGCACTGGGCACAGGTGAAGGTGTACGGCTGGCTGCTGTGCCAGACGCTGGAGATCGATGCCATCGATCTCGCCGTCGTCTACTTCAACGTCATCACCCAGAAGGAAACGCTATTCCGCGAGCGCTTCGCCGCCGATGACCTGCGGACCTTCTTCGAGCTGCAATGCAGCCGCTTCGTGAAATGGGCCGAGCAGGAAAGCGCCCACCGCGTCGAGCGCGACCAGGGGCTGGAAACACTGCGCTTCCCCTACGCGGACTTCCGCCAGGGCCAGCGCATGCTCGCCGAATCGGTGTACCGCGCCGCCCGCGACGGCCAGACGCTGATGGCCCAGGCCACCACCGGCATCGGCAAGACCCTTGGCACCCTGTTCCCGCAGCTCAAGGCCTTCCCCGGGCAGAAGCTCGACCGCTTGTTCTTCCTCACCGCCAAGACCCCCGGCCGGCGCCTGGCCCTCGACGCCCTGGCGACCCTGCGCCAGCAGGACGCCGCGCAGCCCTTGCGCGTGCTCGAACACGTCGCCCGCGACAAGGCCTGCGAACACCCGGACAAATCCTGCCACGGCGACTCCTGCCCCTTGGCCAAGGGTTTCTACGACCGTCTGCCCGCCGCCCGCGAGGCCGCGCTCAAGCAGCGCTGGCTGACCCAGGAAGCACTGCGCGAGGTGGCGCTGCAGCACCAGGTCTGCCCCTACTACCTGAGCCAGGAACTGTGCCGCTGGGCCGACGTGGTGGTGGGCGACTACAACT
Source organism: Pseudomonas sp. GD03903 (assembly GCF_029840045.1). NCBI lineage: Bacteria > Pseudomonadati > Pseudomonadota > Gammaproteobacteria > Pseudomonadales > Pseudomonadaceae > Pseudomonas > Pseudomonas sp. GD03903. The sequence continues at coordinate 22,202 of NZ_JAOCBT010000024.1, forward strand.
ACTACTTTGACATGAGCGCCCTGCTCTACGGCCTTACCGTGCTCAACGACTGGAAGGTCACCCTGCTGGTGGACGAGGCGCACAACCTCATCGAGCGCGGCCGCGGCATGTACAGCGCCGAGCTCGACCAGTCCGAGTTCAACGCCCTGCGCAAGGTCGCCCCGGCCGGGTTGAAAGGCGTGCTGGAGCGCGTCGGCCGGCACTGGAACCAGATGCACCGCGACCAGGAGGTCGACTACCAGATCTACCCGACGGTGCCGGACCTGTTCATCGCCGCGCTGCAGAAAGCCGTCAGCGCCATCACCGACCACCTCACCGACCAGCCCACCGGCAACGAGGCCGAACTGCTGCGCTTCTACCTCGATGCCATGCTGTTCTGCCGGCTGGCCGAAGCCTACGGACCGCACTCGCTGTTCGACATCACCCGCCACGACGGCAGCGGCCAGCGCACACTCTCCACCCTATGCCTGCGCAACGTGGTGCCGGCGCCCTTCCTCGAACCGCGCTTCGAGGCGGCCCACAGCACCACGCTGTTCTCCGCCACGCTGAACCCGGCCAATTACTACGCCGACCTGCTCGGCCTGCCGGAAGACACCACCTGGCGCGAAGTGGAATCGCCCTTCCGCGCCGAGCAACTGGAAGTCCACGCGCTGAGCAACCTGTCCACCCGCTACCAGCACCGCGAGGCCAGCCTGTCGCCGATCAGCACGCTGATGGCCCGGCAGTTCCGCGCACGCCCCGGCAACTACCTGGCGTTCTTCAGCAGCTACGCCTACCTGCAGCAGGCGCTGGAGCGCTTCGCCGCCGAGCACCCGGATATTCCGCGCTGGGTGCAGTCGCGCAGCATGAACGAGATCGAGCGCCAGGCCTTCCTCGACCGCTTCACCCCGCACTCGCAGGGCATCGGCTTCGCCGTGCTCGGCGGCGCCTTCGGCGAAGGCATCGACCTGCCGGGCGACCGCCTGATCGGCGCCTTCATCGCCACGCTGGGCCTGCCGCAGGTGAACGAGGTCAACGAGGAGATCAAGCAGCGCATGCAGGGCATGTTCGGCGACGGCTACGACTACACCTACCTGTTCCCCGGCTTGCAGAAGGTCGTCCAGGCGGCCGGCCGGGTGATCCGCACGCCGACGGATTCGGGGGTGATTTACCTGCTCGATGATCGATTCAACCAGCCCGCCGTGCGGCGGTTGTTGCCGGGGTGGTGGAAGCCAGAGCGGCTGAAGTTCGTTGCCGATCCGCCGCAGTTCAAGGCGCCGCTGGGGTATCTGTTGCTGTAGCCCATCGCCTGGCATTCCCTGCAGGAGCGGAGCATGCCTGGCTTCGGGTTGGGCGTTTCTGCGCCGCTTAGGTGTACGCGCAGGCTTCTTGTTTCGCCCCCTCGGGCGAGTCACTTTTCTCAAACGCCAGAAAAGTAACCAAAAGCGCTTGCCCCGACATACGGCCCGGCTTCGCTGGGTTCCCCCTCGCCGCCACCATTTTAGGGGCACGCCGCGAAGGGCCATCCCTGGCCCATCGCGGCTCTGGCGGCATCCATGCCGCCAAACCCCGAAAATGGTGGCGTCGAGGGGCCTCCTGTAAGGGGCGGTTGCGCGCCTGGACCTATGGTTTTTCTTTGTTGTTTTTTCGTGTTGTCTCGACCAAGCACATCGCGGAGAAGCTGCGCTCCTATGAACGAACAGCTCTGGATTTGGATTAGGTTTGGCCCTTGAAGATTTCCAGAGAAATATCCACACACGCCGAACGCCCCTTTCAGGAGGCCTCGTTGAAGCGGAGTTTCAGGGGTTGAGCGACATGGATGTCGCGAGAGCTGCGATGGGCCAGGGATGGCCCGTCGCAGCGTGCCCCTGAAACTTCGCTTCAACGAGGGAATTTTTCGCTTAAGCGAAAACCGGATGGAGGGGCAAGACCTTTGGTTACTTTGCGTCGTTTGGCAAAGTGACTCGCCCGAGGGGGCGAAACAGGAAGCCTGCGCGCACTCCGGCGCGACGCGGGAAACAAAAGCGCGAGGCACACACATCGCGGACGGAGTCCGCTCCTACAGAACGCCAGCGCACCCAGCCCCATCCAGACCAACCGCCATTGACGGCGCCACCCCACCGGATAAACTGTACATCCATACAGTTATTTCCGAGCAACCCCATGCAACACCCACCCATCCTTCGCCCCCGGCCCTTCTGCCGGGCGCATGAGCGTCGCCGCTCGCCGGCCGGGAGGCCGTGATGGGCAGCGTGGTCGCGCTCGACACCCTGTTCCACCAGCGCCAGGTCTGGAAAGGCCAGCCCCAGGGCCTGCCACCCAGCCAGCAGCCCACCGGCCACCCTACGCTGGACGCAGCCCTGCCCACGGGCGGCTGGCCAGAAGCCGCGCTCAGCGAAATCCTCCTGGCCCAGGAAGGCGTCGGCGAACTTCAACTGGTCTGGCCGACCCTCGCGCGGCTCAGTGCAGCCGGCGAGCGCATCGTGCTGGTCGGCCCACCCCACGTGCCCTACCCGGCAGCCTGGCAGGCGGCCGGTGTGCTGCTCGACCAACTGAGCATCGTCCGCGCCACAGGTCGAGATGCCCTCTGGGCCGCCGAGCAGTGCCTGCGCTCGGGCAGCTGTGGCGCCGTGCTGTGCTGGCCGCAGCAGGCCGACGACCGCGCCCTGCGCCGCCTGCAGGTAGCTGCCGAGACCGGGCAGACCCTGGCCATCGCCTACCGCTCGCAGCGTGAAGCGCTCAACCCATCGCCCGCCGCACTGCGCCTGGCGCTGGACGCCACCCCGGCACAGCTGCGCGTACTCAAGTGCCGTGGCGGGCTGGCGCCGGCGCGGCCCATCCCGTTGCCCTGGCACTGAGGCCGGCATGCTCTGGGCCTGCATTCTCCTGCCGCAACTGGCGATGGACGGCGCGCTCCGTGGCCGTCCCGAGCCGGACGCGGCCCTGGCGCTGCTCACCGGACCAGCGCAACGCCGCGTGCTGCAGGCGGTGAACCCGGCGGCACGGGCGCTGGGGCTCAAGCCCGGCCAGTCGCTCACCGCCGCCCAGGCTCTGAGCCGCGATTTCGAAACCGCCGAGTACGACCTGGGCGAAGTGCAGCGCTGGCAGGACCTGCTGGCCGCCTGGGCCTACGGCTTCAGCTCGCAGGTCAGCCAGCACTACCCGCGTGCGCTGCTGATGGAAGTACAGTCCAGCCTGCAACTGTTCGGCCCCTGGCCGCGCTTCGAGGCGCGGCTGCGCGAGGAGTTGAGCGCCCTGGGCTTCCGTCATCGCATCACCGCCGCGCCCAATCCAGCCGCCGCACGCATCCTCGCCAATGGTCACGACGGCGTGGCAATCCACGACAACCAGCAACTGCACCAGTACCTGGGCAGGATGCCGCTGGAGCGCCTGGGCCTGGAGCGCGACGCCGCCACTTCGCTGGGCCGCATGGGCCTGCGCAACCTGCAGCAACTGCTCGCCCTGCCGCGCGAGAGCCTGGCCCGGCGCTTCCCGCCGCAGGTATTGCGGCAGGTCGATACCCTGCTCGGCCAGCGCCCGCTGGCCCTGGAGTTCTACCGGCCGCCGGACAGCTTCGAGTCGCGCATCGAGCTGAACTTCGACGTGGAATCCACCCAGGCCCTGCTCTTCCCGCTGCGCCGCCTGACCGCCGACCTCGGCGCCTTCCTCGTCGGGCGCGACAGCGGCGTGCAGCGCTTCGTCCTGCACCTGGAGCACCACGACGGCCCGGACACCCAGATGCCGGTGGGCCTGCTCAGCGCCGAGCGCGAAGCGGCGATGCTCTTCGAGCTGAGCCGTGGCCGCCTGGAGCAATTGCAACTGCGCGCCCCGGTGCACAGCGTGCGGCTACTGGCCGAAGACCTGCCGCCCTTCGTGCCGCAGCACCGCGAGCTGTTCGACGACCGCCCGCAGCAATCCCAACCCTGGGAACAACTGCGCGAACGCCTGCGCGCGCGACTGGGCGACGACGCCGTGCACAGCCTCGGCGGCCTCGCCGACCATCGCCCGGAGCGCGCCTGGCAAGGCAACGCCACGCCACACCTGCCCATTGCCGAGGTCCCGCGCCCCGGCTGGCTGCTGGCAGAGCCGCAACCGCTGCGCGAGTTCGCCCCGACTTTGCTGGCCGGGCCTGAACGCATCGAATCCGGCTGGTGGGACGGCGAGGACATCCGCCGCGACTACTACCAGGTACGCACCCGCAGCGGGCAGCGCGCCTGGGTGTTTCGCCCGGTGGGCGAAGACGGCCCGTTGCTGCTGCACGGCTGGTTCGCATGAACGCGCCGGATGAAGGCCCCGGCTACGCCGAGCTGCACTGCCTGTCCAACTTCAGCTTCCAGCGCGGCGCCTCCAGCGCCGCCGAGCTGTTCGGGCGAGCGAAGAAGCTCGGCTACCGCGCCCTGGCGATCACCGACGAATGCAGCCTGGCCGGCATCGTCCGCGCCTGGCAGGCCTCGAAGGAAACCGAGATCCCCCTGATCACCGGCAGCGAACTGAGCATCGAGCAGGGCCCGAAACTGGTGCTGCTGGCGGAGAACCTCACTGGCTACGAAAACCTCTGCCGCCTGCTCACCCATGCCCGCCGTCGCGCCGAGAAAGGCAGCTACCGTCTGGTGCGCGCGGACTTCGACGACAACCTCGAGCACCTGCTGGCGATCTGGCTGCCGCGAGACGACCAGGACGTTGACGGCCTGTGGCTGCGCGAACGCTTCCCCGAGCGCCTGTGGCTGGGCGTCGAACTGCACAAGGGCCCGGACGACGCCGGCAAGCTGTGCCGCCTGCGCGAACAGGCCGCGCGCCTGGCCATCCCCGCCGTGGCCTGCGGCGACGTGCACATGCACATCCGTGGCCGCCGCGCCCTGCAGGACTGCATGACCGCTATCCGCCAGCACCTGCCGGTGCACGAGGCCGGACAGTACCTCTATCCCAACGGCGAGCGACATCTGCGAACGAAGGAGGCGCTGGCGGCGATCTATCCGGCCGAGTTGCTGGCGGAGACGCTGAAGATCGCCGAGCGCTGCAGCTTCAATCTCGGTCAACTGGATTATCAGTATCCGCGCGAGCTGGTGCCCGAAGGCCACACGCCCACCACCTGGCTGCGGGAGAAGACCGAGGAAGGCATCCTGTGCCGCTGGAAAGACGGCGCCAATGCCGCCGTCCGCCAGCGTGTCGAGGATGAGCTCGCGCTGATCGCCGAGCTTAAGTACGACAGCTACTTCCTCACGGTCTACGACATCGTCGCCTTTGCCCGCAGCCAAAGCATTCTCTGCCAGGGACGCGGCTCGGCGGCCAACTCGGTGGTCTGCTTCGCCCTGGGCATCACCGAGCTGGACCCGACTCGCGAGCACGTGCACCTGCTGTTCGAACGCTTCATCTCCCGCGAGCGCAACGAGCCGCCGGACATCGACGTCGACTTCGAGCACGACCGCCGCGAGGAAGTCATCCAGTACGTGTTCCGCCGCTATGGCCGCACGCGCGCCGCGCTCACCGCCGTGGCCAGTACCTACCGTGGCGCCGGCGCGGTGCGTGACGTAGCCAAGGCGCTGGGATTGCCGCCGGATCAGGTCGGCGCGCTGGCCGACTGCTGCGGTGCCTGGAGCCGCGAAGCGCCGCACACCGACCGCCTGCGCGAAGCCGGCTTCGATCCGGAGAGCCCGATCCTGCGGCGAGTGCTGGCGCTGACCGGGCAATTGGTCGGTTTCCCCCGGCACCTGTCGCAGCACCCCGGCGGTTTCGTCATTTCCCAGCAACCGCTGGAAACCCTGGTGCCGGTGGAAAACGCCGCCATGCCCGAGCGTACCCTGATCCAGTGGGACAAGGACGACCTCGACGCCGTCGGTCTGCTCAAGGTCGATGTGCTCGCTTTGGGGATGCTCAGTGCCCTGCGCCGCTGCTTCAACCTGATCGCCGACTATCGCGGCAAGCACTGGACCCTCGCCACCCTGCCGCAGGAGTGCAAGGAGACCTACGCGATGATCAGCCGCGCCGACACCGTGGGCGTGTTCCAGATCGAGTCCCGCGCGCAGATGGCCATGCTGCCGCGCCTGCGACCCGAGACGTTCTACGATCTGGTGATCGAAGTCGCCATCGTCCGTCCCGGCCCGATCCAGGGCGACATGGTGCATCCCTACCTGCGCCGGAGGAACAAGGAAGAGCCGGTCGTCTATCCCTCCGAGGAACTCAAGCCAGTATTCGAGCGCACCCTCGGCGTGCCGCTGTTCCAGGAACAGGTGATGCAACTGGCGATCATCGCCGCCGAATACACGCCCGGCGAAGCCGACCACCTGCGCCGCTCCATGGCCGCCTGGAAACGCCACGGCGGCCTGGAGCCGCACCGCCAACGGCTATTCGAACGCATGACCGCCAAGGGCTACGAGCAGGAGTACATCGCGCGCATCTTCGAACAGATCAAGGGCTTCGGCAGCTACGGTTTCCCCGAATCCCACGCCGCCAGCTTCGCCCTGCTTACCTACGCCAGCTGCTGGCTGAAATGCCACGAGCCGGCGGCCTTCACCTGCGCACTGATCAACAGCTGGCCCATGGGTTTCTACAGCCCCGACCAGTTGCTGCAGGATGCCCGCCGCCATGGCCTGGAGATTCGCCCGGTGGACGTGCGCCACAGCCACTGGGACTGCACCCTGGAACCCATCGCCGAACGCCAGCCGGCGATCCGCCTCGGTTTGCGCATGGTGCGCGGGCTGCGTGAAGAAGTCGCCGATGCCATTGCCCAGGCCCGCGAGCAACGCCCCTTCGCCGATGCCGCCGACCTCTGCCTGCGCGCCCACCTGGATAACCGCGCCCGCGAGCAACTGGCCGACGCCGGCGCCCTGCGTGGCCTCGCCGGCCACCGGCACAAGGCGCGCTGGGCGATCGCCGGGGTCGAGCCGCAACTGCCGCTGTTCGCCGGCCAGGTCACCGAAGAAGCACCGGTCAGCCTGCCGCTGCCCAGCCGTGGCGAAGACCTGCTCACCGACTACGCGACCCTCGGCACCACCCTCGGCCCACACCCCATGACCCTGCTGCGCGGCGCCCTCAGGGCCCGCCGCTGCCGCAGCTCGCGGGACCTGTTCAAGCTCGAAGCTGATCGCCCGGTGCGTGTCGCCGGCCTGGTGGTCGGCCGGCAACGGCCGGGGACGGCCAGCGGCGTCACCTTCGTCACCCTGGAAGACGAGTTCGGCATGATCAACGTGATCGTCTGGCGCGACCTTGCCGAACAACAGCGCCGCCCCTTCCTCAGCGCCCGCCTGATGCAGGTGGACGGCACCCTGGAAGCCAAGGACGGCGTGCGCCATGTGATCGCCGGGCGGCTGACGGATTTGAGCGGATTGCTGGAAGGGCTGGATGTGCGCAGCCGGGATTTCCACTAGCCACCGGCTCGCAGCGGTATCATGTGCCCCAGTCATGCAAACCCTGGATGGACCCATGAAATCGAACGGACGCTCGCTGCTCTCCCTGCTTTTCGCCGCTCTCGCCAGTACCGCCCAAGCCGCCGACACCACGCTGCCCGCCGGGGAATACCTGGCCAAGGGCGGATGGGGCAGCCTGATCATCCAGAAGGCTGTCAATGGCCAGCAGAGCTTCAGCCTCGAATCCCTCGGCGCTAACGGCCATTCCTGCTCGCTGGACGGCAGCATCCGCAACGGCGAAGCCAACCTGCGCGAGGACTGGCAGGAAGGCGTCTGCAACGTGAAGTTCAAGCTGCAGAGCAACGGCATCGAGGTCGACAACGAGCAGAACGAGAGCTGCCGGGGCTATTGCGGCGCCCGTGCCAGCTTCGGCGGCAGCTACCTGAAGCCGGCAGCCGGCTGCAGCACTGCGGCCCTGCGCCAGACCCGCAATCGCTTCAAGAGGCTCTATGACAGCAAGGACTACGCCGGCGCCGAGCGCCTGCTCGCTCCGCTGCTGAGCGACTGCAAGGCCACCCTCCACTGGCTGGAGGAACTCACTACCCGCAACGACCTGGCCCTGACCCAGGCCAAACTCGGCCAGGGCAAGGCTTGCCGCAGCACGCTGGAGTCGATAATCGAGGATGCCAAGCGCTACGGCGGCCCCCAGGAGGACAACACGGCCATCTGCGACAGCGGCGATCGCTACCTGCCCCCGGCAGATTGCGACGGCTACCTGCGACAGGTCCGCGCCGCCAAGACCAACCTCGGCTGGTGCGAACGCGCCGGGGGTTGATCCCCCAAGGCGGCGGATAACGCTTGAGGCGTTATTCGCCCTGCAGAGTCCGGCGGCGCCAGGAAGTCTTGCAGGAATACTGCTTCGTAGGATGGCGTGGAGCGCAGCGATACCCATCCTACCGGGAGCGCTCAGCCTCCCAGCAGGTAGATGACCAGCTCGGCCACCGACAGCGAGAACAGGTACGGCCCGGTGAAGCCCACCCAGATCAGCAGCGCGAAAGGCGCGTAGAGCACAACCAGTACCACGCGGGCGCGGCAGCTGCGGAGCATCAGCCAGAATATCTGCCCCAGCGCGAACAACGCACTGCACAGGACGGCGGGAACCAGGATGGCGTGGAAGCGGCCGTAATCGCTCAGCGCCCCGATATCACTGCCCAGCACCAGGAACATCGCCAGCGCCATGCCCGCCGCGGCGAGCGCCAGGGCCAGCGCAGCACCCGCCAGGACCCAGAACGCCAGACGTGCGAGTCCGGGTTCACCGGGCAAGGATCGTTCGCCTTCCATCAGCCTTGTCGCTCCTTTCAATGACGGCCCGACACTACACAACCCCGGCCGATTTGCCGAGACCGCGCGGACACCTTACGCTGCCGCCATCCCCCCTTCCGGCTCCGAGCATGATCAGCCTCCGCCATATCGAAGTCTTCCGCGCCGTCATGACTACCGGCAGCGTCACCCGTGCGGCGGCCTTCCTGCATACCAGCCAGCCCACCGTCAGCCGCGAGCTGGCGCGGCTGGAGCAACTGGTCGGCTTCGAGCTGTTCCTGCGCGAGCGCGGGCGGCTGGCGCCGACGGCGCGGGCGTTGATGCTGTTCGAGGAAGTGGAGCGCTCCTTCAGCGGACTGGAGCGCATCGTCGCCTTCGCCGGCAGCCTGGGGCAGTTCGCCGAGGGCAAGTTCTCCATCGGCTGCCTGCCGGCGCTATCCCAGGCGCTGCTGCCGGAAGCCTGCAGACGCTTCAGCCGGGAAAACCCGGCCATCAGCCTGGAAGTCGCGGCGCTGGAGTCGCCGCATCTGGAAGAGGCCCTCAGCGCCCAGCACCACGACATCGGTCTGATCGAGAACGACGACGCCCCGCGCGGCACCGAGCTGCAGCCGCTGCTGGCAGTGGACGAGGTGTGCATTCTCCCGGATGGCCACCCGCTGCTGGCCCGCGAGCGCCTGGAAGCAACGGATTTCGCCGGCCAGCCCTTCGTCAGCCTGGCCACCAGCGACCGCTATCGGCACCTGATCGACGCGGTATTCCTCGGCGCCGGCGTGCAGCGGCAGATGCAGGTGGAAACCCACAGCGCCGTCTCGGTGTGCAGCATGGTCCGCGCCGGACTGGGCCTGGCCGTGGTCAACCCGATCACCGCGCTGATGTTCCAGGGCCAGGGCATCCAGCTGCGCCCGCTGGCGTTCTCGCTGCCGTTCCAGGTGAGCGTGGCGAAGCCGCTGTACCGCCCCGCTACGCCGCTGCGCGAGCGCTTCGTCGCGGCACTTCAGGCAGAAGCTGGCGTGCTGGTGCAGCGCCTGCGCGAAGCCGGCGTTGGCTGCACCCTATATCAAAAATGAATTGACCGAATAACAAGCGGCATTATTCAGCCAGACAAAGGCCCGGTAGACTAGCGGCATCTACTTTCGGAGCCCATTCATGACTTCCCTCGCCCTGCCCCGCGCCGAACAGCTCGCCCTGCAATTCGGCACCCCGCTGTGGATCTACGACGCCGCCACCATCCGCAGCCAGATCGAGCGTCTGAAGAGCTTCGATATCATCCGCTTCGCCCAGAAGGCCTGCTCCAACCTGCACATCCTGCGCCTGATGCGCGAACAGGGGGTGAAAGTCGACGCCGTTTCCCAGGGCGAACTGCTGCGTGCCCTGGCCGCCGGCTACTCGTGCCGCGAGGATGAATCCGAGATCGTCTTCACTGCCGACCTGCTGGACCGCACCACCCTGGAAACCGTGGTCGAGCACGGCATCCCGGTGAACGCCGGCTCCATCGACATGCTCCGCCAGCTGGGCGAAGTCGCCCCCGGCCACCCGGTGTGGCTGCGCATCAACCCCGGTTTCGGCCACGGCCACAGCAACAAGACCAACACCGGCGGCGAACACTCCAAGCACGGTATCTGGCACAGCGACCTGCGCGCCGCCCTGGACGTGATCCGCGAACGCGGCCTGCGCCTGGTCGGCCTGCACATGCACATCGGCTCGGGCGTCGACTACGGCCACCTGGCCCAGGTCGGCGAAGCCATGCTCGGCCTGGTGCAGCAGGTGAAGGACGCCGGCCACGACCTGTCCGGCATCTCCGCCGGCGGCGGCCTGTCCATCCCCTACCGCGCCGGCGACGCGGAAGTGGACACCGCGCACTACTTCCAGCTGTGGGACAAGGCGCGCAAGGCCGCCGAAGCCGTGGTCGGCCACAAACTGCACCTGGAGATCGAGCCGGGCCGCTACCTGGTCGCCCAGTCCGGCTGCCTGCTCAGCGAAGTACGCGCCACCAAGGACGCCGGCCGCAACCACTTCGTGCTGGTGGACGCCGGCTTCAACGAGCTGATGCGCCCGTCCATGTATGGCAGCTACCACGGCATCCGCGTACTGGCCGGCGACGTGGCCAGCCGCGAGGTGATCGACACCGTGGTGGCCGGCCCGCTATGCGAGTCCGGCGACGTGTTCACCCAGGGTGACGGCGGCGTGGTCATCCCCCGCGCCCTGCCGCGCGCCCAGGTCGGCGACCTGCTGCTGATCGAGGATACCGGCGCGTATGGCGCGTCCATGTCGTCGAACTACAACAGCCGTCCGCTGATCGCCGAAGTGCTGCTGGAAGGCACCGAAGCCAGGCTGATCCGCCGCCGCCAGCGCGTGGAAGAGCTGCTGGCGCTGGAAGAAGACCTGGGCTGATCGCTCCGTAAGATCAAATGCCCCTCACCCTAACCCTCTCCCGCAAGCGGGAGAGGGGACCGTTCGGTACAGGATGAAACCAAGGCGTCAGTCGGCACGGTCCGCCCCCTCTCCCTCCGGGAGAGGGCTGGGGTGAGGGGAAACCGCCGGCACGTATTTCCAGCAAGAGAAACCCCTCACCGATCGATGCGCGTCGACAGGATGATCGACGACATCGTCCGCTCTACCCCGTCCAGCGCGCCAATGCGGTCCAGCACCGCATCCAGGTCGCGGATCGACAGCGCCTCGACGATCACGATCATGTCGAAGTTGCCGCTCACTGAATGCAGGGTCTTCACCTCGGCGATCTTCTCCAGCGCCTGCACCACCTGGTGCGACAGCTTCGGCAGCGCCGTCACCAGCACGTGGGCGCGCACCAGCGACTGCGCGTAGCTGTCCGACACCTTGATCGAATAGCCGCTGATGATGCCCTGCTGCTCCAGCCGCTCGATGCGGCTCTGTACCGTAGAACGAGATACCCCGAGCTTGCGCGCCAGTTCGGAGATCGACTCGCGGGCGTTGGCGCGCAACAGGTTCAACAGGGCCGCATCGGCATTTTTCGTCATATTGCTCATTGGATTGATCAATCTGCCTGAATACTCTCGCCAATCTTGCAGATTGTCAGGTTCATTTCAACGACGGCCTTTGCAATAGTGGACGCCACGGCGAGCCCTCACAGCTCGCCATTTCTTTGCCCGCGCGCCATCCATCGACTGGCCTCTGCGGGCCGCAGAAAGCCTTGCCAAGCTGGTGCTACAAGCCGGCACGCCGCGTACGTCGAAAAAAAATAGAAGGGAGCCTCCAATGCACAAGAACCGCCATCCCCACACCCCCGGCAAGAAACCGGTGACCATCTTCGGCCCGGACTTCCCCTTCGCCTTCGACGACTGGATCGAGCACCCCGCCGGCCTGGGCAGCATCCCCGCCGAGAAGCACGGCCAGGAAGTGGCCATCGTCGGCGCCGGCATCTCCGGGCTGGTGGCGGCCTACGAGCTGATGAAGATGGGCCTGAAGCCCGTCGTCTATGAAGCCTCGAAGATGGGCGGTCGCCTGCGCTCGGAGACCTTCGAAGGCGCCGAGGGCATCATCGCCGAGCTGGGCGGCATGCGCTTCCCGGTGTCCAGCACGGCCTTCTACCACTACGTCGACAAGCTCGGCCTGGAAACCCGGCCCTTCCCCAACCCGCTGACCCCGGCCTCGGGCAGCACCGTGGTCGACCTGGAAGGCACCAGCCACTACGCGGAGAAGATCGACGACCTGCCGGAAATCTTCCGCGAAGTCGCCCAGGCCTGGGCCGACGCGCTGGAAGACGGCGCGCGCTTCTCCGAGATCCAGGAAGCCATCCGCGAGCGCGACACGGTCAAGCTCAAGGCTCTGTGGGACGAGCTGGTGCCCAAGTGGGACGACCGCACCTTCTACGACTTCGTCGCCAGCTCCAAGGCCTTCTCCCGGCTGTCCTTCCAGCACCGCGAAATCTTCGGCCAGGTCGGCTTCGGCACCGGCGGCTGGGATTCGGACTTCCCCAACTCCATGCTGGAAATCTTCCGCGTGGTGATGACCAACTGCGACGACCACCAGCATCTGGTCGTAGGCGGTGTCGAGCAGGTACCGCGCGGCATCTGGAGCCACGTGCCGGAAAACTGCGCGCACTGGCCGGCCGGCACCTCCCTGGCCTCGCTGCACAACGGCGCACCGCGCCCGGGCGTGAAGAAGATCGCCCGCGCCACCGATGGCACCTTCGCCGTCACCGACTACTGGGGCGATACCCGCCACTACGCGGCCGTCCTGGCGACCTGCCAGACCTGGCTGCTGACCACCCAGATCGAATGCGAGGAAGCGCTGTTCTCGCAGAAGATGTGGATGGCCCTGGACCGCACCCGCTACATGCAATCCTCGAAGACCTTCGTGATGGTCGACCGGCCGTTCTGGAAGGACAAGGACCCGCAGACCGGCCGCGACGTCATGAGCATGACCCTCACCGACCGCCTGACCCGCGGCACCTACCTGTTCGACAACGGCGACGACAAGCCGGGGGTGATCTGCCTGTCCTACTCCTGGATGAGCGACGCCATGAAGATGCTCCCGCACCCGGTGGAGAAGCGCGTGCAGCTGGCCCTGGACGCACTGAAGAAGGTCTACCCGAAGGTCGACATCGCCGGGCACATCATCGGCAACCCGATCACCGTATCCTGGGAGGCCGACCCGCACTTCCTCGGCGCCTTCAAGGGCGCGCTGCCGGGCCACTACCGCTACAACCAGCGCATGTACGCGCACTTCATGCAGGACGACATGCCCGCCGAACAGCGCGGCATCTTCATCGCTGGCGACGATGTGTCCTGGACCCCAGCCTGGGTGGAAGGCGCGGTGCAGACCTCGCTCAATGCCGTGTGGGGCATCATGAAGCACTTCGGCGGTGCCACCCATCCGCAGAACCCCGGCCCTGGCGATCGCTTCGCCGAGCTTGGCCCGATGGTGCTGCCGGATTGATTCATTCCACTCAGTGAAGAGCGGCTCGCGCAGGGCCGGGTTCAGGTGCAAACTGCCTGGTCCCGGCCTTGCGCATTTCGAAGGAGAACACCATGTACCTCGCCCTCTACCAGTGCCCGCCCGGCCCCGAGGACGTCGCCGGCAACCTGCAGCGTCTGGAGCAGGCTGCCCGGCAGGCGGTGCAGAACGGTGCGGACCTGCTGGTGCTGCCGGAGATGTTCCTGTCCGGCTACAACATCGGCGCTAAACGCGTCGCGGAGCTGGCGGAAAGCGCCGACGGCCCCTCCGCCCGGCGCATCGCCGAGATCGCCCAATCCAACAAGCTCGGCATTCTCTACGGCTACCCGGAGCGCGACAGCAGCGGCGCCATCTTCAACAGCGTGCAGCTGATCGACCGCCAGGGCGAACGCCGCGCCAACTACCGCAAGACCCACCTCTACGGTGATCTCGACCGCAGCCAGTTCAGCGCTTCCGACGAGCCGCCGGCGATCTTCGAGCTGGACGGCTGGAAGATCGGCCTGCTGATCTGCTTCGACGTGGAGTTCCCCGAGGCCGTGCGCACTCTGGCGCTGGCAGGCGCGGATATCGTGCTGGTGCCCACCGCCAACATGCGTCCCTACGAGTTCGTCGCCCAGGTCCTGGTGCCGACCCGCGCCTACGAGAACCAGGTGTTCCTCGCCTACGCCAACTATGTCGGCAGCGAGGGCGAAATCGAGTACTGCGGCCTGAGCAGCATCGTCGCCCCCGACGGCCAGGTGCTGACCAAGGCCAAGCACAGCGAGGAACTGCTGGTAGCCGAGCTGGACCCGCAACGCATCGCCCTGGCGCGCGAGGGCTACAGCTACGTGCACTTGCGGCGGCCGGTGCTGTATCGCAGCTGAAGAAAAGCCCGGCATCACGCCGGGCTTTATTTTTTGTAGGACCGAGGGGGACGCCTAGTCCTTGCTCGCGAACCCGCCTGACGCCGAAGCCGCGGGCGAATCTGTTCGCGAGCAAGCTCGCTCCTACAGGTTCCCTCAGCGATGGCAAGCCTGGCAGCTGCGCACCGGCCCGCTGGCGTGGAAAGCCTGTAATCGTTCGAGGTGACAGCTCTGGCACAGCCGATGGAAATCCGCCTCGATACGCACCGCCAGCGCCGGGCTCTGCTTGTGGCAGAGAATGCAGGTGCGGTTGCCGGAGACCGAAGGCGACTGGTCCTTGTAGTCGTGGTGACAGGTGATGCAGTTCACCGAGGCGTGCGGCTCGTGGGGGAAGGCCAACGGCATCAGCGGCCGGCTGCGTTGCCAATGCCCGTGGGCGAACCACGCTCCCACCGACAGCGCCACGACTGAAACAAGCAAAAGCCCGATCCAGGCTCGCTTCATAGCGGCAGCTCCAGGTTCGCCAGCAGGCTGTAGAGCGCCGAAAGCCCGATGATCACACCGCTCGCTGCCAGCGCGAACCAGGTGGCCCTTTGCGCCGTGTTCCGCTGACGCCCGCTGATACCGTTGCCAGGTTTTGGCAAGCGCGGCCAGATGGCCGCCGCCAGCATCAGCGTCACCAGCAGTGCCACCTTCCAGATGCCACCGCTGTAGTACCCCGCGCCAAGCACGTGCACGGCCATCAGCAACAGGGCAAAAAGACTAGCGCCGTAATGCCAGCGGCGGAACGAAGCAGCGCTGCGGCTCCAGCGCGGGCGGACGCGGTTCAGGCTGGAGATCGCGAGCACCAGCATCAGGATCGCCGACGCCAACCCGGCGAGCATGTAGCCGGGCGCGGATGGCAGCAGGTCCTCGATCAGCAGTGGTTCATCGACCAGCAGCACGCCGATATGCACCAGCAGCAGCGCAACGGCGGCAAAGCCCAGGTCGCGGTGCAGGCGCAGGAAGAACTTGCCTTCATACAGCGGGCGCGGCTGCGGGCGGCCAGCGATGACGAACAGCAGCCCCAGCAGGCAGGCGCCGAGCAGCCCGGCAGCGTTGGCGAAATCCCAGGCATAGCCAAGCCCCGGCATGGCGCCGAGGCCGAGCAGGATGGCGGCCGGCAGCAGGCAGCCGAGCGCCAGGCGCGCAATCAGCGCAGGCATGGGGAACTCCGATCGAGAGACTAGCGCCGGAGGCTAGCAATTGCCGGCGGCGCGCGAGTGTCGCTGCCTGCCAGACGAATTGCCAGCTGTGCCACCGCGCACCGACCTTATCCCGTAGGAGCGAGCTTGCTCGCAAACGAAGTACCCCTGCGGCGCTGACATCAAGCGGGTTCGCGAGCAAGCTCGCTCCTACATGATCCAGTCCGCAGGATGGGTGGAGTGCAGCGATACTCATGCTGCTGGCGCGCAGGCGGATTGATGGGTATCGCTGCGCTCCACGCCATCCTACGCAGAGCGGTCCGGCTTACAGATCGAGCACCAACCGCGCCGACCGGGCCCGCGAAACACAGGCGCAGATCTGCTTGTTGGAGGCCTTCTCCTTGTTCGACAGGCAGTTGTCGCGGTGCTCCGGTTCGCCTTCCAGCACCTCGACGATGCAGGTGCCGCAGATGCCCTCGCGGCACTCGGTGTCGATGTCGCAGCCGTGGGCCTGCAGCACGTCCACCAGGGTCGAGTCCGCCGGTACGTGAAGCACCACGCCGGAGCTGGCCAGTTCCACGTCGAAGGAACCCGCCGGCGCCGCGTTGGCGGCCGGGTCGGCCTGGAAGTGCTCCAGGTGGATGGCCTCTTCCGGGCGGCTGCGCGCGGCGATCTCCACTACCTTGTTCATGAACGGCGCCGGGCCGCAGGTATAGACGTGAGCGTGTTGCGGCGCGCGCGCCAGGCATTCGCCCAGCACGTTGTCCAGATCGGCCGGCTCGACGCCGTAGTGCAGCTCGACCTTGCCAACAAAAGCCTCGCTGGCCAGCAGCTCGACGAAAGCCGCGTGCTCGGCGGAACGGGCGAAGTAGTGCAGGCGATAGGGCTCGCCCCTGGCGTTCAGCCGGTAAGCCATGCTCAGCAGCGGCGTGACGCCGATACCCGCAGCGAACAGCACGTGCTCGCGGGCTTCCGGCGCCAGGCGGAACAGGTTGCGCGGCGCGCCGATGTCCAGCTCCGCGCCTTCCTGCACGTCGTGCAGGGCACTGGAGCCGCCACGGGAAGCGCCCTCCTTCTTCACCGCCACCAGGTAGGCGGTACGGTCGTCCGGCGGGCTGCACAGCGAATACTGGCGCGTCACCCCGGTGGGCCCGGTGACGTCGACGTGGGCGCCCGGCTCGTAGGCGTCGAACGGCTGGCCATCACAACGTACGAGACGCAGGGAACGGATGTCCTGCGCTTCCTCGACGATCCTTTCGATTCTGACTTTCATCATGGCGTTACCTGCAAGGCATTGGGTGCGGGCTCTGTGGCCCCTTTCCGGCCTCTTTGTTACGAGCGGACGGGTTTATCGGTTCTTGTGTGGAGCGAGGATTTATCCTCTCTCCGAATGGTTGACTCTGGAGCGTGCGCCTTGCCCTCACCCCAGCCCTGGCTGCGCGCCCCGCTCAGAGGGAGAGGGAGCAGAATGTGCCGGCGGACGCCGTGGTTTCATCCTGCTCCAAACAGTCCCCTCTCCCTCCGGGAGAGGGTTAGGGTGAGGGGCTTTCAGCCCTAGCGCCCGGACTCAACCTCAACGCATGAACAACCCACCATTGATATCCCAGCAGGCGCCCGTTACCGACCCAGCGTTCTCCGCACACAGCAGCAACACGCTGTCGGCGATGAAGGTCGGGTCGCCCAGGCGGCCGGCGGGGATGGTCTTGAGGATCCGTTCCAGACGCTCGGGCGCCACGCTTTCGTAGACCACCGGCAAGTCCAGCGGCCCCGGCGAGATGGCGTTGACGGTCACGCCCTGCGCCGAGAGTTCGCGGGCGAACACCTTGGTCAGGGTCGCCACGCCGCCCTTGGCCGCGGCGTAGTGGCCGCCGGTGGCGGTGCCGCCGTTCTGCCCGGCCAGCGAGGCGATGTTGACGATGCGGCCAAATCCGCGAGCCGCAAAGTGCGTACCGAACACCTGGCAGGCGACGAAGGTGCCGCGCAGGTTCACCGCCATGGAGGCGTCGAAGTCCTCCGGGCTGATGTCCATCAGTGCGGCGACCTTCGACATCCCGGCGTTGTTCACCAGGATGTCGGTGCCGCCCCAGCGCTCGGCAATCACATCGCGAGCACGTTCGAAATCGGCTTTCTCCCGCGCATCCAGCTTCAAGCCGAGGGCTGAGCGGCCCTCCGGGTCGAGCTCATCGGCCAGGCGCTGCACCGCATCTTCGTTGAGGTCGGCCAGCGCCACGCGCAGGCCGGCGGCGTGCAGGCGACGGGCGATGACTTCGCCCAACCCGCGTGCGGCGCCGGATACCAGGGCAACTCGTTGCATGGTGTGGCCCTCAGAGCAGGAAGCCGAGCGCGTTGAGCGCGTCTTCGGCGTTGATCAGGCGAATCACCTTGCGCTCCAGGCGGGCTTGCCCGTCGGTGAAGCGGATGCGGTGGTTCAGGTCGGCAATGAACGGCGTCGCCACGCCACGCTTGTAGGCGTAGAGCACCTGCGCCGAGTTCACCTCGACCAGGTCGCCCGCCGCTTCCACCAGGGAAAAGCGCGAGATCGTGCGGACAGTCTTCGCCGCGTAAACCGCCGACGGCGAATGGCCGCCGGTAAGGCGTTCGATGCGCAGCGCACGCATGCGCGCGTCGTCGAAGACGTAGTTCAGGCTGGCGGCGAAGTCATCGTCCTCGCCGTCGATCGGCACCACGTAGATGCCGTCCTCGCTCCACAGCTGCGACCACTGCGCGTAGTCCTTGCGATCGAGCAGCTCGGCCTCGCGCCAGACGAATTCGATGGCCTTGGCCAGCGGGCCGGAGAAGCCGTTCAGGGTGTCGTTGCTCATTGGCTCATCATCCTTTTCCACATCTGGTACGCCTCGCGCATGCCGCCTTCGTCGGTGGCGTGGGAGACCTTGTCGCCGTTCTCGGCGACCACTTCGCGGTTCAGCCCGCGGTTGACCAGGATCGGTGCGTCGACGCCGGCGTAGGAGCCGCGCTGCACGCGGTCCCAGGCCTCGGCGTCATCCGGGCTGCCAAAGCCGAACGGGCCCTGGAAGTGCTCGTGGATGCGCATGCGCTCGCGGTTGGCGATTTCCGGGCCGCCGTCCATGCCGAGGGCGACGTGGCGAATCTCGGTCTCGGTGACGGAGATCGGCCGCAGCACGCGGAAGAACGACATGGACATGGCCACGTTGGGGAACAGGTTGAGGTTGAAACCGGCGCCATGCAGCGAGCGGACGATGCGGCGCACCTGTGCAGGCTCCATGGTTTTCGACAGTTCCTCGGTGACGTGGGCGAAGCGCTCCTGGAGCTGCTCGGTACCGTCGTCGTGGTCGAGGTCGACGTGTTCGGGGACCATCACCATCACGCTGTGGCCGTTGCCCAGGGCGTGGGTGACTGCCTGCTCGTCGCTCATGAACGACAGCATCTCTTCGGTCTCTTCATCCACCGAGGACATGAACGACTTGTGCACGATGGGGAAGTGGTAGCCGTCGGTGGTGTTTTCCAGCTGGATCTTCCAGTTGCCGCGGAAGGTGAACTTGTGTTCGCCCTGGGTCTTGATCGGGTAGCCGGCGCCCTGCTTCATGAACAGGTCCATCCAGTGCCTGGCCCCGCCGAGGAAGTCTTGCAGCGGCTCGATCTCGTCGTTGTAGGTGGCGAACACCATGCCGGCGTAGCTTTCCACGCGCAGGCTGGTCAGCGGCAGCTCGGACTTGTCGAGGATGTCCTCGTAGCCGTCCGGGTACGGCAGCGCACGCAGTTTGCCGTCCAGCGCGTAGGACCAACTGTGGTACGGGCAGGTGAAGCCGGTGGCGTTGCCCTTGTGCTTCTCGCAGACGGTGGCGCCACGGTGGCGGCAGCGGTTTTCCAGGACGTTGATGTTGCCCTTCTTGTCGCGCACCACGATCACCGGGCGGCGGCCGACGCTGGTGGTCTTGAAGTCGCCGGCGTTGCGCACTTCGCTTTCGTGGGCGACCCACACCCAGGTGCGGTAGAAGATCTTGTCCATCTCCGCTTCGAACAGTTGCGGGTCGTTGTACAGCGAGACATCGACGCGGTCGTCACCGACCAGCTCTTCGACGCTGCGCGACCGGGCGATCAGCCGGTATTCGTGAGCGCTCATGCCCATCTCCTCATGCCGATTTCTTATGTTTTTGCGCAGGCCGCGTGGCGGCCAGGCTGTGTTCGAGTTGCGCACCAAAGGCGCACACGCGTTCGTCGTCGCCCTTGCGGCCGATGATCTGCAGGCCGACTTTCAGCCCGCCGCAATCCAGGTCCACCGGCACGGTCAGCGCCGGGTGTCCACTGAGGTTGAAAGGCCGTACCAGGGGCGTCATGCCGGCCACCGATTTGCCGTTGCGCGCATCGCTGAGCAGCGGCGGCAGGTCGGGCATGGTCGGCAGCAGCAGGACTTCGAAGTCCTCCAGCGCGGCGTCGATGGCGCGGGTGAAGTGCTCGCGCACTATCTCCGCCTCGGCGCGCTCGGCGTCGGTGGTGCGGCTGGCCAGCAGCAGGCGCTGCTCGACATCAGTGCCGATCAGGCCCTTGCCGGTCAGCGCCGCATAGGCGGCCCAGTTCTCGTGATTGATCACCACCAGCCCGGCCTGGAAAGCCGCCTCGAACTCGCCGAGGAACAGATGGCTGCGGCGCCAGCCGGCGCGGTCGGCGGCGGCACCCAGGCAGGCCTGGATATGCGGCGCGGACGGCACTTCGAGGAAGGCCACGCGGGCGCCCTCGCCCGGCAACTGCACGTTGCCGAAGCTGGGGCAGATGACCTGCATGGCGGCGATCAGGTCGGCCATGTTGGCGGCGAACGGGCCGACGCAATCCAGGCTGCTCTGCGCCGGATGGACGCCGTCGCGGCTGACACGGCCGAGCGTCGGCTTCAGCCCGGCAATACCACAGCAGGCCGCCGGCACGCGCACCGAACCACCGGTATCGGTGCCCAGCGCGATATCTGCCAAGCCGGCTGCGACGGCGGACGCGGAGCCGCTGGAGGAACCGCCGGGCACGCGGTCCGGCGCCATCGGGTTGATCGGCGTGCCGGTCCAGTCATTGATGCCGGTGACGCCGAAGGCCAGTTCGTGAAGATTGGTCTTGCCGACGATCTGCCAGCCGGCGTTCAGCACGGCGTCGACCACGAACGCGTTGCGCGTGGCCGGCGCGGCGTCGGCCAGCGCGCGGGTGCCACAGCGGGTCGGGTAGCCGGCGATGTCGATGCTGTCCTTGACCGCGACGCGCTTGCCGTCGCCGCCGAGAATGAATTCGCTGACGAAAGTGCTCATGGACGGCCCTCCCCTGCACCACCCAGCGCGCGTTGCGAGAGGCGCTGGGTACGGAAATGACTGATCTGCCAGCGCCCGTCGATCTCGCGGAAATCGATGTCCAGGCGCGTGCCGAACAGCTCGGTGTGGCCCTCGGCATAGGTCGAGAGCTGCTGCATGATCCATTGCCCGCGCGCGGTGCGGCCGTCGACGCGGATCGACTCGCTGGTGAGGAAATGCAGGTTCAGCGTGAAGTGCGGCGACGGCGGCAGGTAGCCGAAGACGAACGCGGCGATCGCCTCGCGGCCCTGGTGATGGCCGAAGGTCTGCGCCGTGGTCGTGCCGATGCCTTCCCACACCGCGTCCTCGCTGAACAGCTCAGCCAGCTCGGTGATCGCCACCGGCGCGCGCGGCACGTCGCAAAGGTCCATGTAGCGGGCCATCAACCGGCGCACCTGGCTTTCCCCTTCGAGGACCTCCAGGCGGCGGTTCAGCTCGGCCATGCTCAGGCTGCTCATGGCTCAGGTCCGCGCGGCTTCGGGGATGGTCAGCGGGCGGCCGATGCGTGCCTCGACCTTGGCGTACTTCCACAGGCTGTACTCGCCCACCGGGGTGGTGCGGAACAGGTTGCAGGCGTCGATCACGGTCTGGTGGCAATCCACGTCGGCCATGATGTAGACGGTCCAGGGCGAGGTGGTGGACGGGCCGACCATCAGGCGGTCGTCATCCAGCACGCCGAGCACGTTCATGCCCGGCAGCGCGCCGAGGTCGCTCATCATTTGCGAGAAGCCTTTCCACACGGTGATGCCTTCACCGGTGGGCAGGTCAAAGAACGGCTGGGCGATGCCGATGCAGAACAGTACGCGCAAGGGTTCGGTGGTCGGACGGGTCATGCTTCGAGTCCTTGTTTTTATGTCAGATGTATCCGGGGAACGGCGGCACATCGAGCAGCACCGCACCGGCGCCGTCGTACATGCCATCGCTCAAGAAGGCGTGCTGGGTCACCACCATGGCGTCGCGCAGGTAGCGCTGCAGCGGGTGGTTCAGGTAGATCGCCGTGGTGCCGGCCAGGCTGTAGGCGCGGCGTACCACGTCGGCGCCGGCGCGGGACACGTGCACGGCGGCCAGGCGCAACTGGCTGACCTGCTCGGGGCTGACGGCGTTGCCGGCGAGGATGGAATCCCAGACGGTCTCGGTAGCGTCGTAGAAGAAGCCGCGCGCGGCCTGCAGCTCAGCCTCGGCCTTGCCGATCTCGATGCGCACATAGGCGCGGTCGCCGAGCTTGGGCGCACCGGTCACGCCGCTGGAAGACGCCATGCGGGTGATCTCGTCCAGCGCCGCGCGGGCCAGGCCGAGGTTGACCACGGCCAGTACCTGGGCGGCATAGGCGATGGTCGGGTAGCGGTACAGCGGTTCGTCGATGTTCGATTCGCCGCCGCGGATGAAGGTCCAGTCGTCCGCAACGAAGGCGTTGTCCAGCTTCAGGTCGTGACTGCCGGTGCCCTTGAGGCCGACCACGTTCCAGTTCTCGACGATCTCCACGTCCATGGCGCGCAGCAGCGCGGTGCGCGGCTTGCCGCCCGGGCCACCGATGCCGATGCCGACGCCGAGCACGTCGGCGCCCTTGCAGCCGCTGGCGAATTTCCAGGTGCCACTGACGCGCCAGCCGCCTTCGACCTGGGTGGCCGGCTGGATCGGGAACAGGCCGCCGGCGAACACCAGGTCCGGGCCGTCGGCATAGAGTTCGGCAAGGGTGTGGCGCGGCAATGCGGTGAGGTAGGTGCTGGCGCTGCCGAAGCTGGCCACCCAGCCGGCGGAGCCGTCGGCTTCGGCGATACGCTCGACCAGTTTCAGGAACTGCGCCGGCGGCAGTGCATCGCCGCCGAAGCAGCGCGGGGTCGCGGCGCGGTAGATGCCGACATCGCGGAAGCGTTCGATCATGTCGCGGGGAACGTGGGAGCGGGTGTCGAATTCATCGCGGCGCTGGCGCACTTCATCGAGTACGCGCTGGAATTCGAGGGCACGACCGTCCGCATCGAGCGGTTCGGCGAGGGCGGCACGCAGCATGGCGGCATCTCCGGTTGTTCTTGTAAGGGCCGGCCCGTTCGATGCGGGCTGGTCGTCGTTGGGGCCAGTGTAAGAACCGCCATATGCGCCCAACTATTGGGGCGTGCAGCCCCATGCCTAAAGGAATCCCCTAGTCGGCGCCGGGTTACTCCGCAGTCCCTTCGCGCTACGCTGCGCGGTATAAAGGCGCCACTGCCTACCCGTCCCCTGCAATCGAGAGCGAGCTTCGATGTTCCAGCCCAAGCCCGACGACTTCCTCGCCCTGCTCCAGGCCATGCCGCTGTGCGTAATCCTCCACGACGCGCAGACCAAGGAAATCCTCTGGGCCAACAACGCCGCACTGGCCGTGCTTGGTTTCACGCTGGAAGAGCTGGTACCGCTGAAAGCCCCGGACATGACCGCCAAGGCGCCGCAGTACCGCCGCTCGGTCGGCCTGCGCTGGCTGGAAGGCGCCGCGCGCACCGGCCAGCGCACCATCGAGTGGTGCTACCGCTCCAAGCAGGGCGTGGAAATCCTCTCCGAGGCGGTGGCCACCCGCGTGCACCTGCAGGAGCGCGATGTGCTGATGGTGCAGTTCCGCGACATCTCGAAGGAGAAGCAGGTCGAGCGCGACCTGCAGCGTTTCGAGAGCCGCCTGAAGGCCTTCATGCAGGACCTCGCCGAAGGCGTGGCGGTGCTGGATGCGGACGGCAACCTGCGCTTCCTCAGCGAATCCGCCCTGCCCCTGCTGGGCGGCAGCCAGGACGACTGGATGGCGCACAACTTCCTCGGCCGCTGCGACAGCGCCACGCGCCCGCGCCTGGAACACCACCTGGCGATGCAGCCGCCGAGCCGCGAGCCCTACTCGGTCAGCTATCAATTGCAGCGCCTGGACGGCGAATGGCGCTGGCACCACGCGACCTGCCGCTACATCGAGATCGAGGACGACCTGGTCGGCCACCTGCTGCTGTTCCGCGACGTCACCGAGCAGGTCCGCGCCGCCCAGGCGCAACGCCAGAGCGACCAGAAGCTGGAATACCTGGCGCGCTACAACGCCATGGGCGAAATGGCCCTGGCGATTGCCCACGAACTCAGCCAGCCGCTGGCGGCGACACGCAACTTCATCGAAGGCGCGCTGATCCGCCTGGACCGCGAACAGAAGGCCGAAGCCTCCGCCGCCTGGGGCCTGGACAGCGCCGTGCGGCAGATCGAGCACGCCTCGCTGATCATCAAGAGCGTGCGCGAGTACGTGGTGAAACTGGAGCAGGCCGAACAACGCATCGACCTCAACGAACTGCTCGGCGAAACGCTCTACTTCATCAGCCTCAAGGCCCAGCCGAGCAACGTGCGCGTGCAACTGGAGCGCTGCGACGAACCGCTGTGGGTGAGCTGCGAGAAGGTGCTGGTCGGCCAGGTGATCCTCAACCTCGCCTTCAACGCCATCGAAGAAATGCTCAACCTCCCCGAGGAGCACCGCCTGCTGCGTATCCGCACCTCTCGCGAAGGCAACAGCGCGCGGCTGTGCGTGCTGGATCAGGGCCGTGGCATCGATGCCGGGGCCAAGGAGCGGCTGTTCGATGGGTTCTTCACCTCCAAGGTGAGCGGCAACGGGATCGGCCTGGCGCTGTGCCAAAGCATCGTCTCGCGGCACCGCGGGGATATCTGGGCGGAGAACGTCGAGCCGTGCGGCGCGATGTTCTGCTTCGGGTTGCCGTTGGCGGACCGACCGTAAACACGGCACGACGCTTTTCGTAGGATGGGTGGAGCGCAGCGATACCCATCGCCAGCAACATACCGGCCAGCATGGGTATCGCTGCGCTCCACCCATCCTACATCCGAGACTCGCCGGTAAGGCCGCCACCGTAGGGCGCATAACCCGAAACGGGTTATCCGCCGATAGGCACGCGGCGGATAACGCTGGCGCGTTATGCGCCCTACGAAACTGGGGGTTCGCGAGCAAGCTCGCTCCTACGAAGATCAAAAGAAACGGCGCCCGCAGGCGCCGTCATTGGCTTGGGGAAACCTCAGCCGTGGGACTTCTTGATGATCGCCTCGGCGATATTCGCCGGCGCCTCGGCGTACTTGGTGAACTCCATCGAGTAGCTCGCGCGCCCCTGGGACATCGAGCGCACATCCGTGGCATAGCCGAACATCTCGCCCAGCGGCACCTCGGCGCGGATGACCTTGCCGGCCGGCGTATCTTCCATCCCCTGGATCAGCCCGCGCCGGCGGTTGAGGTCGCCCATCACGTCGCCCATGTAGTCCTCCGGCGTTACCACCTCGACCTTCATCACCGGCTCCAGCAGCACCGCGCCGCCCTTCTGCGAGAGCTGCTTGGTTGCCATCGATGCGGCGATCTTGAACGCCATCTCGCTGGAGTCGACGTCGTGGTAGGAGCCGTCGAATACCGAGGCCTTCAGGCCAATCAGCGGGTAGCCGGCGAGCACGCCGTTCTGCATCTGCTCCTCGATGCCCTTCTGGATCGCCGGGATGAACTCACGCGGGATCACGCCGCCGACCACCTCGTTGACGAACTCCAGCCCATCCTTGCCCTCGTCGCCCGGCTCGAAGCGAATCCAGCAGTGGCCGAACTGGCCACGGCCGCCGGACTGGCGGACGAACTTGCCTTCGATCTCGCACTTCTTGCGGATCGCCTCGCGGTAGGCCACCTGCGGCTTGCCGATGTTGGCCTCGACGTTGAACTCGCGGCGCATGCGGTCGACGATGATGTCCAGGTGCAGCTCGCCCATGCCGGAGATGATGGTCTGCCCGGTTTCCTCGTCGGTCTTGACGCGGAACGAGGGGTCTTCCTGGGCCAGCTTGGACAGGGCGATGCCCATCTTCTCCTGGTCGGCCTTGGTCTTGGGTTCCACGGCCACCGAGATCACCGGGTCGGGGAAGTCCATGCGTTCGAGGATGATCGGCTTGTCGATGGAACACAGGGTGTCGCCGGTGGTGACATCCTTCATGCCGATCAGCGCGGCGATGTCGCCGGCGCGCACTTCCTTGATTTCCTCGCGCTGGTTGGCGTGCATCTGCACCATCCGGCCGACGCGCTCCTTCTTGATCTTCACCGAGTTGAGCACGGCGTCGCCGCTGCTGAGCACGCCGGAATAGACGCGGGCGAAGGTCAGGGTGCCGACGAAGGGGTCGGTGGCGATCTTGAAGGCCAATGCCGAGAACGGCTCGCTGTCGTCGGCGTGGCGCTCCAGATGCTTCTCTTCATCATCCGGGTCGGTGCCATTGATCGCGGGGATTTCCGAGGGCGCCGGCAAGTAGTCGATGACGGCGTCGAGCACCAGCGGCACGCCCTTGTTCTTGAACGAGGAACCCAGCACCGCCGGGACGATCTCGTTGGCCAGGGTGCGCTGGCGCAGGCCGGCCTTGATTTCCGCGATGCTCAGTTCCTCGCCTTCGAGGTACTTGTTCATCAGCTCGTCGTTGGCTTCGGCGGCGGCCTCGACCATGTGCGCGCGCCATTCGTCCGCCAGCGCCTGCAGTTCGGCGGGGATCGGCTCCTCGGTGTAGCTGGTGCCCTGGTCGGCGTCGTTCCAGACGATGGCCTTCATCTTCACCAGGTCGATCTGCCCGGCGAAGTTTTCCTCCGAGCCGATGGCCAGCTGGATCGGCACCGGCGTGTGGCCCAGGCGCTGCTTGATCTGCGCGACCACACGGAGGAAGTCGGCGCCCTGGCGGTCCATCTTGTTGACGTAGGCCAGGCGCGGCACGTGGTACTTGTTGGCCTGGCGCCAGACCGTCTCGGACTGCGGCTCGACGCCGTCGGCGCCGCTGAACACCACCACCGCGCCGTCGAGCACGCGCAGCGAGCGCTCCACTTCGATGGTGAAGTCGACGTGGCCGGGGGTGTCGATGATGTTGAAGCGGTACTTGTGGTCGTACTGCTTGGTCGAGCCTTGCCAGAACGCCGTGGTGGCCGCCGAGGTGATGGTGATGCCGCGTTCCTGTTCCTGCACCATCCAGTCCATGGTCGCCGCGCCGTCGTGCACCTCGCCCATCTTGTGGTTCACGCCGGTGTAGAAAAGGATGCGCTCGGTCGTGGTGGTCTTGCCGGCGTCCACGTGGGCGACGATGCCGATATTGCGGTAAAGCTCGATGGGCGTATTGCGAGCCATGCTGTGCTCCGTTTCTGCTGGTTGACTGCCGGGCCTGTTGCTGCGGGTCCGTTGCCTGCGCGGGACGGCGGGAGGAAGTGCGGCATCAGAAATTTCTGAGCGCAACAGGCTCAAGGTAGCGCGTCTTCGTGGCAATTCCAGTGCGGCGAGGTCGCCGGTGTCGCAGTCCGACCGGCTGCGTCGCTCCGGCATTGCGCTGCACGGCGGGAAAACCATAAAATGATAGGCATTCTCAAATGAAAATCTGACGCACGTACCGTGGCCCCCGTCGAATCCCCTTCCCCGCAGCACCTGCACACTCTCTATAACGAGCACAACGGCTGGCTCCAGCAGTGGCTGCGCGGCAAGCTGGGCAACGCCTGGGATGCCGCCGACCTCGCCCATGACACCTTCCTGCGCCTGCTGCGGCGGCCGCTGGAGGACCTCGGCGAGCGCCCGCGCGCCCTTCTCACTCACATCGCCAAGGGCCTGCTGGTGGACCGCTGGCGGCGCCAGGAGATCGAGCGCGCCTACCTGGAAAGCGTCGCCGCGCTGCCCGAAGAGCGGGTGCCTGGCCCGGAAACCCGCGAACTGATCTTCGAGGCGCTGGAGCGCATCGATACTGCCCTGAGCGAATTGCCGGCGCTGACCCGCGAGGCTTTCCTGCTGTCACAACTGGATGGCCTGACCTACCCGGTGATCGCCGAGCGCCTGGGCATTTCCCTGGCCAGCGTGAAGCGCTACATGCGCTCCGGTTTCGTCGCCTGCCTGAGCGTCGCCTGATGCGCGAACAACCGCTGGACCCCGGCATCCTCGGCGAAGCCGCCGACTGGCTGGTGCGCCTCAATGAACATCCCGCCAGCAACGCCGATCTGCAAGCCATCGAGCAATGGCGCGCGCGCAGCGCCCAGCACGCCGAAGCCTGGCGTCGCGCCGAAGCCCTGCTCGGCCTGCGCCAGCTGCCGCCGGGGCTCGGCCGGCAGAGCCTGCAACGCAGCGGCCTGAGCCGCCGGCAGATGCTCAACCGCCTGGGCGTGTTGATGGCAGTAGCCCCGGCTGCCTGGCTGGTGGCCCGGCAGATGCCGTGGGCGGAGTGGAATGCCGACCTGCGCACCGCCGTGGGCGAGCGCAAGCACCTGCGCCTGCCAGATGGCAGCCAGATCACGCTGAACACCAGCAGCGCGGTGAATGTGGCCTACAACGCCGGCGAACGCCGCCTCAGCCTGGTGGAAGGCGAAATCCTCGTCGACGCCCTCCCCGATCCGCGTCCGTTCCTCGTCGACAGCCGACACGGCCTGCTGCGCACCCAGTCCGCGCGCTTCAGCCTGCGCGACCTCGGCGATGCCTGCCGGGTCGCGGTGCTGAGCAAGGAAGTCAGCGTCGAATTGCCGGGAGCCGCGAGCCAGGTGGTCGGCGCCGGCCAGCAGCTGGTGTTCGGCGCGCAGGGCTTCCAGCCCCTGCAAAGCGCGGACGCCAACGCCAGCGCCTGGGAAAACGGCATGCTGCTGGCCCAGGGCATGCGCCTGGATGCCCTGCTGGAAGAACTCGGCCGCTACCGCAGCGGCTTCCTGCGCTGTGACCCGCGCCTGGCCAACCTGCGCGTGACCGGGGCGATCCCGGTTGGCGACAGCGACGCCGGGCTGGCACTGCTGGCGGACATGCTGCCAGTGAAGCTGCGGCGGATGACGCGGTATTGGGTGACGGTGGAGCCGGCGTGAGCCGGGAGCAAAGTGTGCTTCCTGCTATTCCTGCGCCCACGGCGTCCCCCTCACCCCAGCCCTCTCCCTCAGGGAGAGGGGGCCGTGTGGTGCAGGACGAAACCCTCGGCGTCAGCCGGCACGATCTGCTCCCTCTCCCCCTGGGAGAGGGTTGGGGTGAGGGCATGCCACCACTCCGAACTATCCATTGCCCTGTAGGAGCGAGCTTGCTCGCGAACAGATTCTCCGGCCGCGCTGGCGCTGGGCGGTTCGCGAGCAGGAGCTGGGCGCCCCCCTCGCCCCTACAGAACAGACAACCTGAAATTTTTTCGCCCACCCCTGACACCTTTTTCGATCTCGCCCGGTGAAGAGGAAGACAACCTCTATTCGCCGACAGGAACACTCCATGCTCCTCCGCTCCCGCCTCCGCCCGCACTCCCTCGCCCTGGCCGTCGGCCTGGCCCTGACTGGCGGCGTCGTGCTGCCCACCCTGGCCGCCGAAGCCAGCAGCGAACAGCGCCAGTACGACATCGCCCCCGGCCCGCTGGGCGAGGTGCTGGCGCGCTTTGCCGCCCAGGCCGGCGTGCCGCTGGCCTTCGAGGCGCAGGCGCTGAATGCTCAGCAAAGCACAGGGCTGAAAGGCAGCTTCGCGCCGGAGCAAGGCCTGGAGCGCCTGCTCGAAGGCAGCGGCTACCGCCTGGTACGCAAGAGCAGCGGCTACGGCGTGGAGGCCGCGCCAGATGACAGCGGTGCCCTGGAGATGGACGCCACCACCGTCAGCGGCGCCGTGCAGCAGCGCGGCGAGCTGCCGCCCGCCTACGCTGGCGGCCAGGTCGCCCGTGGCGCGCGGCTGGGCATGCTGGGTGACCAGGACATGCAGGACGTGCCCTTCAGCTTCGCCAGCTACACCGCCAGGACCATCCAGGACCAGCAGGCGCAAACCGTCGGCGACGTTCTGCTCAACGATGCCTCGGTGCGCCAGGGCAATGGCTACGGCAACTTCTCGCAGATCTTCGTCATCCGCGGCCTGCCGCTGAGCACTGACGACGTCTCGCTCAACGGCCTGTACGGCGTCACCCCGCGGCAGATCATCGGCACCGAATCGCTGGAACGCGTCGAGCTGTTCAAGGGCCCCAACGCCTTCATCAACGGCGTGACGCCCAGCGGCAGCGGCATTGGCGGTGCGGTCAACCTGCAGACCAAGCGCGCCGACGACGTCCCCACCCGCAGCGTGACCCTGGGCTATGGCAGCGACAACCAGATCGGCGAGCACCTCGACCTCGGCCAGCGCTTCGGCGAGGACAACCGCTTCGGCGCGCGGGTCAACCTGGCCCAGCGCGAGGGCGAGACCGGCGTCGACGACGAGAACCAGCGTTACAAGCTGGCCACCGTCAACCTCGACTACCGCGGCGAGCGCCTGCGCCTGATGACCGACTTCGGCTACCAGAAGCAGCGCATCAACCAGGGTCGCCCGGTGGTCTACGTCGGCACCGGCGTCACCAGCATTCCCC
Source organism: Pseudomonas sp. GD03903 (assembly GCF_029840045.1). Lineage (NCBI taxonomy): Bacteria > Pseudomonadati > Pseudomonadota > Gammaproteobacteria > Pseudomonadales > Pseudomonadaceae > Pseudomonas > Pseudomonas sp. GD03903. Next base: position 52,414 of record NZ_JAOCBT010000024.1, read on the forward strand.
ACGCCCCGGACGCCGACCACAACTACGGCCAGTCCTGGAGCTACTCGCAGCTGGAAGACAGCTTCGGCATGTTCCGCGCCGAGTACGACCTCAACGACAGCTGGACCGCCTACCTCTCCGGCGGCGCCAAGCACACCCGCGAGAACGGCGCCTACTCGGCCCTGACGCTGAGCGACAACTACGGTGCCGCAGGCGGCGGCATGATGGATGCCACCCACGACGAGGACAACAAGAGCGCCATGGCCGGCCTCAACGGCCACTTCGCCACCGGCCCGGTCAGCCACCAGATGAACCTCAGCGTCGCCGGCATCTGGGCCGAGCAGCGCAGCGCCTACACCATGACCACCAAGCGCTACCCCACCGACATCTATAACCCGGTGCAGACGCCCAAGCCCGCGCCAACCCTTACCGGCGGCGACTACAGCGACCCCGGCATCGTCGGCAAGACACTGAACAAGAGCCTGGCCGCCGCCGATACCCTGGGCTTCCTCGACGACCGCGTGCTGCTGACCGTCGGCGTACGCCGCCAGAGCATCGGCACCGATGGCTGGAACTACGTCGGCAAGCGCACCGCCACCTACGACGAATCCATCACCACGCCAGTCTATGGCCTGGTAGTGAAACCCACCGATTACCTGTCGCTCTACGCCAACCGCATCGAAGGCCTGGCCGCCGGCCCGACCGCACCCAGCAGCGCGGCGAACTTCGGCGAAGTGTTCGCGCCGAACCGTTCCAAACAGGTTGAAGTGGGCGCCAAGCTCGACTTCGGCAGCTACGGCGGCAACCTGGCCTTCTACCGCATCGAGCAGCCCTTCAGCACCACCGACCCGGACTCGAAGATCTTCAGCGTCGACGGCGAGCAGGAAAACCGCGGCATCGAGCTGAACGTCTTCGGCGAGCCGGTGGACGGCCTGCGCCTGCTGGCCGGCGGCACCTGGATCGACACCGAGCTGAAGAACACCGCCGGCGGCAAGACCGACGGTAACCGCGCCGTGGGCGTGCCGACCTTCCAGTACAACCTGGGCGCCGACTGGGATGTCCCCGGCATCCAGGGCGCCGCCATCAACGGCCGCGTGCTGCGCACCGGCGGCCAGTACCTGGACGCCGCCAACGACCTGAGCATCCCGGCCTGGACCCGCTTCGACCTCGGCGCCCGCTACGCCTTCAAGGTCGACGAGCGCGACGTGACGCTGCGCGCCAACCTGGAGAACGTCGCCAACAAGTCGTACTGGGCCTCCACCATCGGCGGCTACCTGACCCAGGGCGACCCGCGCACCCTGAAGCTGTCGATGACCCTGGACTTCTGATTTCCCCTTCGCGACAGGGACGTCGCCCCTCTTCCTCCGCCAGTCGTCGCGACTGCCGGGCTCTGCGCGGGAGTCACCGGCGGACCGGCGGCGGCAATTCGGGCTTTCAGAATCAGCAGGTTGCGCCGTTCTGCGGCGAATCGCGCCAGCGCAGCGGCGCCGTTCGACCGCTGCGTTACTGGATTGAAACACCCTTCCGGGTCCATGCTTGATGCTCGCCCATTTGCCGGAGTTCGCCCCATGAGCGACGCCATCACCATCGATTTCGTCTCCGACGTGGTCTGCCCCTGGTGTGCCATCGGCCTCAACGGCCTGCTGGAAGCCATGCGCCGGGTGGACGGCGAGCTGACCGTCGACTTGCGCATCAAACCCTTCGAGCTCAACGCCGACATGCCCGCGGAAGGCGAGGACCTGGTGGAGCACCTGCAGCGCAAATACGGCAGCAGCGCCGAGGACATCGCCCGAAACCAGGAACACTTGCGCTCCGTGGGCGAGGACGTTGGCGTGCACTTCGACCTGAAGAAGCGCAGCCGCATCTACAACACCTTCGACGCCCACCGTCTGCTGCACTGGGCGGCCGAGTCGCACCGCGACGTGGCGCTGAAGCAGGCGTTGCTGCATGCCTACTTCAGCGAAGGGCGCGACCCGAGCGACCCGGAAGTGCTGCTGGAGGTGGCCATCAGCGTCGGCCTGGATGCCGTGCGCGCGCGGGAAATCCTCGACAGCGACGCCTTCGCCGACGAGGTGGTAGCCGAAGAGGACTTCTACACCAGCCACGGTATCCGCGCCGTGCCGGCGGTGATCCTCAACGGCCGCCAGTTGATCTCCGGGGCGCAGAGCACCGACTACTACGAGCAGGCGCTACGCCAGGTGGCACGCAACGCACCGCTGCCGGAGTGACCTGGCCTTTCGCAGGAGCGAGCTTGCTGGCGAACCCGCCTGACGCTGGCGCCGCAGGGGAATCCGCTTCGCGAGCAAGCTCGCTCCTACAACCAGACGTAAGGCGCATAACCTGGAACAGGTTATCCGCCAGCCATTGCGCGGCGGATAACGCTGACGCGTCATGCGCCCTACGGAACTGGCGCCGCCGGGAAACCCGCTTCGCGAGCAAGCTCGCTCCTACAACCAGGTGTAGGGCGCATAACCTGGAACAGGTTATCCGCCAGCCTTTGCGCGGCGGATAACGCTGGCGCGTTATGCGCCCCACGGAACTGGCAACGCCGGGAAACCCGCTTCGCGAGCGAGCTCGCTCCTACAGTCGTGCCCTGCCCTGCGCAGGCGTAGGGCGCATAACCTGGAACAGGTTATCCGCCAGCCTTTCCGCGGCGGATAACGCTGGCGCGTTATGCGCCCTACGGAACTGGCACCGCCGGGAAACCCGCTTCGCGAGCAAGCTCGCTCCTACAGTCGAGGCGCTGCGGGGCATCCGCCCAAAGAAAAACGGCGCCCGAAGGCGCCGTTTCTCATGCTGCGTCAGCCGATCAGAGCGCCGACCAGCCGTCCATCTGACCGCCCAGGTCGGCGGAGTGCTCGGACAGCAGCGCCGCATAGCCGCTGATGTGCTCGTGGGAGAGCTCCATCACCGGGTAGGCCAGGACCTGCCAGGGCAGCTTGTCGTTGCCGTCGTACTCGGAGTACGCCACCTTCTGCCCGTTCTGCAGCAGCATGATGGCGAAGTCCAGGGCGGACTGCTCGTCCGGGAAGATCACCGCGAACTCCACCTCATGCTCGAGGGAGAGGTCTTCGCCGTCTTCCTGCAGGGCCCACAGGGCATCGCCGATTTCGTCTTCCGGGAAAAGCTGCTTGTCGCGGCTCATGTCACTGCTCCAATTCGATTTACAAAATGCCCGTTTTGGGCACGCCCGCGCAGGATACCCGTCCTGCATGACAGATGCCGGAAAATCTCGCCGACACCATTGCCTTCGGTGATGTTCACCATCACGGCGATTCACTTCCGCGCTTGCCCGCTCGGCGCGAGGATGCAGCCATCGGGCCTGCGCCCCTCCCACCTCGAGCCTGCGACCATGCACAGCCCAGACGCCGCCTACCGCATCACCTACATCACCCTGGACGAGGTGCAGTTGCACTTCGAAACCCAGGTCGCCGTCACCGACGAGGAAGGCGGCCTTGCCCTGCACAGCGCCGCCACCCGGCCTGAAGAACGCCGGGTACTGCGCGAGCTGATCTGCCAGGAGCAGGAACAGCAGGTCGCCTGACCTCAGGAAAGCTTAGACCCTGAACGACAAATGCCCCGCTCGCGCGGGGCATTTGTGTTACCCGCCAGGCATCACGCCTGCAACTGATTGCCGATCGGCAGGGTGCGGATGCGCTTGCCGGTCGCGGCGAACAGCGCATTGGCCAGCGCCGGCGCCAGCGGTGGCACACCCGGCTCGCCGACCCCGGTGGGCGGTTCGGCCGACGGCACGATGTGCACTTCCACCACCGGCATTTCGTTGATCCGCAGCACCTGGAAGTCGTGGAAGTTGGACTGGTCGACCTTGCCGTCGGTGAGGGTGATGGCGCTGTGCAGCGCCGCCGACAGGGCGAAGCCGATGCCACCTTCCATCTGCGCCCTGATTACGTCCGGGTTGATCGCCAGGCCGCAATCCACGGCGCAGACCACGCGGTCCACCTTGAAGCTCTTGTCGGCCTTGCAGGTCACCTCTACTACCTGGGCGACGAAGCTGCCGAACGACTCGTGCACGGCGATACCGCGGCCGCGCTGCTCGCCCTCCTTGCCCTTCTCCAGCGGCGCCAGCCAGTTGGCGCGCTGCGCCACCAACTCCAGCGCGCCGCGGTGACGTGGGTGCTGTTCCAGCAGCTTGCGGCGGAATTCGTACGGGTCCTGCCTGGCGGCGATGGCTGCCTCGTCGATCAGCGTCTCGGTGGAGAACGCCGTATGGGTGTGCCCCACCGAACGCCACCATTGGGTCGGCACGGTAACGTTCTCCGCCAGTGCCTGCTCGACGCGCAGGTTGGGCACGGCGTAGGGCAGGTCGGCGGCGCCCTCCACGGCGATCTTGTCGACGCCATCCTTGACCATGAACTTCTCGAACGGCGTGCCGATGATGAAGGATTGCCCGACCAGCCGCTGCTCCCAGCCCACCAGGTTGCCCTGGGCATCCACCGCCAGCCGCGCGCGGTGCAGGAAGGCCGGGCGGTAGTAGCCGGCGCGGGTGTCGTCCTCGCGGGTCCAGACCATCTTGATCGGCACCTTCACGCCCTGCTCGCGGGCGGCCTTGGCGATGGCGACCGCTTCCAGCACGTAGTCCGAGTGCGGGTTGGCGCGGCGCCCGAAGCTGCCACCGGCGTAGAGCTGGGTGATGCTCACCTGCTCGGGCTGCAGGCCCAGCAGTTGTGCCACCGACATCTGGTCACCGGTCTGCCACTGCTCACCGTTCCAGATCTGGCAGCCGTCCTCCTTGAGGAACACCACGCAATTCAGCGGCTCCATGGCCGCATGGGCGAGGTACGGGAACTGGTATTCCGCTTCGATCAGGTGCGCCGGTTTCTCCAGCGCCTTGGCCACATCGCCGTCATTGCGCGCCACCAGGCCCGGCTTGCTGGCCATGTCGCGGTACTGGGCGAAGATTTCCTTGCTGCCCATCTTGAAGGCCTTGCTCTCGTCCCACTCGACCTGCAATGCATCGCGGCCCTGGCGCGCGGCCCAGGTGTTCTTCGCCAGCACCGCGACACCGGCGAAACGCCGCTCGCTACCAGGGAACTGCACCACGTCGACCACGCCGGGCACGGCCTTGGCCTTGCTGGCGTCAACCTTCGCCGGCACCCCGCCGAAACGCGGCGGATGGGCGACCACGGCGACCAGCATGTCCGGCAGGTGCACGTCCTGGGTGAACTGCGCACTGCCATCGGTCTTGGATGGGCTGTCCTTGCGCGGCAACTGCACCTGGCCGATCAGTTTGAAGTCCTTCGGCTCCTTGAGCTTCACCTCCGCCGGCACCGGCTGTTTCGCCGCCGCCTCGGCCAGTTCGCCGAAGCTGGCCTTGCGCCCGGAAGGAGCGTGGCTGACGACGCCATCGTGCACTTCGATCTGTGCCGCCGGCACTTTCCACTGCTCCGCCGCCGCGCCCACCAGCATGGCGCGGGCGCTGGCGCCGGCCTTGCGCATCTGCTCGAAGGAGTTGGCCATGGCGTTGCTGCCACCGGTGCCCTGCAGGTTGCCGAACGCCAGGTTGGCGTAGCGCTTGGCGTCAGCCGGTGCGCCTTCGACCTGCACCTGGCTCCAGTCGGCGTCCAGTTCCTCGGCCACCAGGGTGGCGAGGCCGGTGTAGCTGCCCTGGCCCATCTCCACATGCTTGGCGATCACGGTGACGGTGCCATCGGGGGCGATTCGAACGAAGGCGTTCGCTTCGAAATCGCTGGTCGCCCGGGCGTCGCCCAGGTGGCTCAGCAACGGTGCAAAGTAGATGCCCAGGGCCAGGCCGCCGGCCCCGCGCAGGAACCCGCGGCGGCTGACGTTGAGGATGCTGCCGGCCTCGGCCGGCTGCTGGTCGATTCGGGGTTCGAGCATGGTATCGGTCCTCAGGCCAGGGTCTGGGCGGCGTCGTGGATGGCCGCGCGGATCCGCGCATAGGTGGCGCAGCGGCAGATGTTGCCGCTCATGGCAGCGTCGATGTCGGCGTCGCTGGGCTTCTTGTTCGAAGCCAGCAGCGCGGTGGCCGACATGATCTGCCCGGACTGGCAATAGCCGCACTGCACCACGTCGAGCTTGCGCCAGGCTTCCTGCACCGCCTTGCCGGCAGCCTGCTCGGCTACCGCTTCGATGGTGGTGATCTTCTTGCCGGCCACCGCCGCCAGCGGGGTAACGCAGGAGCGCGTCGGCTGGCCATCGATGTGCACGGTGCAAGCGCCGCACAGCGCCATGCCGCAGCCGTACTTGGTGCCGGTCAGCCCGGCGACGTCGCGTATGGCCCAGAGCAGCGGCATCTCGCCGGGAGCGTCGAGTTCATGGTCCTTGCCGTTCAGGTTCACGGTAATCATCAGGGGGTCACCTCTTCTGCGGGTGATGGGATGGGACGAAGCACGCGGGCCTCGATACGCAGTGGATTCAGCCTAGGCGCAAGCGCCGGCCCATGCCGCGACGATACGCGAGGAAGGCGCCGAGCGGTTTGCCTGGTTCTCTGGAGGCTTGCCTGATACTGCAGGGGATGTAGCGGCGTATAGATAGCTCTATTCCGAGCCTTTGCGGCCAACGCGCGCAGCTGAAGCCCAATTCGGAAATGCCACTGATGCTCTGCGTAGAATGGCGTGGAGCGCAGCGATACCCATGCTGTCGGTGCGCGGAATTGATGGGTATCGCTGCGCTCCACCCATCCTACAAACTACGCAGGGTGTGGTCGGTGCCGGCGGCGAGCGATCGCGGACAGAGTCCACTCCTACAGGGTGTCGAGCGCAAGCATAGGAGCGGACTCTGTCCGCGATCGTTTCCAGGCCATTCCGAAGCTCAGGCGCGGATTCGTGCGCACAAAAAAGCCACTCCGAAGAGTGGCTTTCACGCCTCACGGATGCCGGATCACTCCGGCATCTTCATCACCACACGGCCGCCGCCCGGGCAGGTTTCCATGTAGTAGTTGGCGTCGCGGTACTGGGCGAAGTCGAACACCCGGTCGATGCTCGGCTTGAGCAGCTGGTCGGCGGTCATCTGGTTGATCGCGGTCAGCGCCCGTTGCACGGCTTCGTCGTTGCGGGTCAGGCCGATCTCCGGTTGCCCGGTGAAGTCCAGCACGCAGTGACGGTAGAACTGCAGGTGCTTCTTGAACGCCGCGCAGGCCGGGAAGGCGGCGTCGTTGCCGCCGTTGATGCCGTAGAGGATCAGCTTACCGCGCGGCGCGGCGACGTCACCCAGCAGTTTCATCTGCGGGCCGGCGCACTGGTCGAGGACGATCTCCACGCCTTCACCCTTGGTGAAGCGTTCGACTTCCAGCACCAGGTCCTGCTCCTCGGTGTAGATGATCTTGTCCGCTCCCAGGCCCTTGAGGAACTCGCGGGTCTCCTCGTGGCTGGTGGTGGCGATCACCTGGGCGCCGAGCGCCTTGGCCAGTTGCACCGCCTGCGGAGCCAGGCAATGGCCAGCCTCGGTGATCAGCACGCGCTGGCCGGGCTTGATCTGGGCAAGCTCCACCAGGGCGAAATAGGAGTACATCAGGCCGGTGTAGTGCACCGCTGCCTCGACCGGCGAAAGAACGTCCGGATAGCGGGTCAGCGAGGTGCGCGGCAGGATGACGTGGTCGCCCCAGGCCGGGTACAGGTTCGGCGAGTTCGCCGGGAAACTGGCCACCGCCACGCCGGGCTCGAGGTCTTCCACGCCCTCGCCCACGGCTTCGACGATGCCGGAGAGTTCATAACCGATGCCCGCCGGCAACTTGGCCTGATCCGGGGCGAGGTTCTGCCGCCAGAGTACGTCGCGCCAACTGACGCCCAACGCCTGGGTGCGGATCAGTACTTCACCCGGCCCCGGTTGCGGGGTCGGCATTTCCTCGATCTTCAGGACCGAGGCGTCACCGAACTGGTGGAAACGGATCATGCGGGACATCACATACCTCGCCTTTGTAGTGCTTCATAGCCACGGACTCTATCCGGGCTTTAGAGGTGACGCCACCGTTCACCATTGATAATTGACATAAACGGCGATGATTCGGCCCGCATTGCAGGCCTTGTCCGGCGCGACTGCAAGGCTCTGCGGCGGGGCTGCGGGCGGGACCGGGGCGGCGCTGTTCATACAAGCTCAGACCACACCGCCGGGGCGAGATTCTCATTAAAAAAGTAGAAATTGATCAAGGACTTATCTGACAGACTTGACTCAGGACACGGTCGGCCTCACTTTTCCCCCATCGCCAGGGAGTCCCCATGAACCGCAACGACCTTCGCAAGGTTGATCTCAACCTGTTGATCGTTTTCGAGACGCTGATGCATGAACGCAGCGTGACCCGCGCCGCCGAGAAGCTGTTCCTCGGCCAGCCGGCGATCAGTGCGGCCCTGGCGCGCCTGCGCGGCCTGTTCGACGATCCGTTGTTCGTCCGCACCGGGCGCAGCATGGAACCCACCGCGCGGGCGCAGGAAATCTTCGGCCACCTATCGCCGGCGCTGGACTCCATCTCCACCGCCCTGAGCCGCGCCGCCGACTTCGACCCGGCGACCAGCAAGGCAGTGTTCCGCATCGGCCTGTCCGATGACGTGGAGTTCGGCCTGCTGCCGCCGCTGCTGCGCCGCCTGCGCTCGGAAGCGCCGGGCATCACTCTGGTGGTACGCCGCGCCAACTACCTGCTGATGCCGCAGTTGCTGTCGTCCGGGGAAATTTCTGTGGGCGTGAGCTACACCGACGAGCTGCCGGCCAACGCCAAGCGCAAGACCCTGCGTCGCAGCACCTGGAAGATCCTCCGGGCCGACTCGATTCCCGGCGCGCTGACCCTCGATGATTACTGCGCGCGCCCGCACGCGCTGGTGTCCTACGCCGGCGACCTGGACGGCTTCGTCGACCAGACCCTCGCCGAGATGGACCGCAAGCGCCAGGTAGTACTGGCCGTGCCGCAGTTCGTCGGCCTCGCCCAGTTGCTCGCCGGCACCGATATCATCGCCACCGTGCCCGAGTACGTGGCCCTGGCCCTGACCGCCGCCGGCGGCCTGCGCGCCGAGGACCCGCCCTTCCCCACCCGCCTGGCCGAGCTGTCGATGGTCTGGCGCGGCGCCCAGGACCAGGACCCGGCCGAGCGCTGGCTGCGCTCGCGCATCACCATGTTCGTGGGTGATCCGGACAGTCTCTGACGCCACCTTCGCCGTAGGGCGGATAACCCGGAACAGGTTATCCGCCGGCAACGACGCGGCGGATAACGCCTGGGGCGTTATTCGCCCTACGCGATTGCTACGTTCCGTTCACAGAAGAACCTGTAGGAGCGAGCTTGCTCGCGAACCTGCATGGCACAGTGCCTTTGGTGAAAAACTTCGCGAGCAAGCTCGCTCCTACAGATGCGACGCTGGCCGAGCATTGGTGCGAGGCGATTCCCTCACCCGAGCCCTCTCCCAGAGGGAGAGAGAGCCGTCCGTGCCGGCTGACGCTGTAGTTTCCTCCTGCACCGATCAATCCCCTCGCCCCCCGGGGAGAGGGTTAGAGTGAGGGCATAGACGCGGCGGATAACGCCCGAGGCGTTATTCGCCCTACGCGATTGCTACGTTCCGTTAGCAGAAGAACCTGTAGGAGCGAGCTTGCTCGCGAACCTGCATGGCACAGTGCCTTGGGTGAAAAACTTCGCGAGCAAGCTCGCTCCTACAAATACGACGCTGGCCGAGCATCGGTGCGAGGCGATTCCCTCACCCTAACCCTCTCCCTCTGGGAGAGGGTTAGGGTGAGGGCAGCCCGAGCGCACCAAACTATCCAGTAGAGCTTCCGGGCAATCCCCGTACCCACTTCTTCTATCTATTCATACGAATAGTGCAAAGGCTTTTATCACTCCACGTGATAATCAAAATTCTCTCGTTCGATTAGTTCCAGAGCCCCCGCGCACGCAGACTCCGCTCCATTAGAAATCCATAAACCAATTAGAACGCCGGAGTCTTTTCCATGGAGCGAAATCTGAACACCTTGCGTATTCCGTTGGCGTTGGCCGCCGTGCTGGTTCTCAGCGCCTGCGGCAAGGGCCAGGAGGCAGCACAGAACATGGCTGCCCCCAAGGTCAGCGTGGCGGATGTGATCGAACAGCCGATCAATGAATGGGACGAATTCACTGGTCGCCTGGAGGCTCCGGAATCCGTCGAACTGCGTCCGCGCGTGTCCGGCTATATCGACCGCGTCGCCTTCCGTGAAGGCGCCCTGGTGAAGAAAGGCGACCTGCTGTTCCAGATCGACCCGCGGCCGTTCCAGGCCGAGGTGCATCGCCTGGAAGCCCAGCTGCAACAGGCCCGCGCCAACCAGACCCGCACCGTCAACGAAGCGGCCCGTGGTGATCGCCTGCGCGCCACCAACGCCATCTCCGCGGAACTCGCCGATGCCCGCACCGCCGCCGCCACCGAGGCCAAGGCCGTGGTCGCCGCGACCCAGGCGGAACTGGACAACGCCCGCCTGAACCTGTCGTTCACCCAGATCACCGCGCCCATCGACGGCCGCGTCTCGCGCGCCGAAGTGACCGCCGGCAACCTGGTGAACAGCGGCCAGAGCCTGCTGACCACCCTGGTGTCCACCGACAAGGTCTACGCCTACTTCGACGCCGACGAGCGCGTCTACCTGAAGTACGTCGACCTCGCCCGCAAGGGCGGCCCGGATGCCCGCGGCACAAGTCCGGTGTACCTGGGCCTGACCGGCGAAGACGGCTTCCCCCACCAGGGCCGCCTGGACTTCCTCGACAACCAGGTCAACCCGAAGACAGGCACCATCCGCGGTCGCGCGGTGTTCGACAACGACGCCAACCAGTTCACCCCCGGCCTGTATGCCCGCATCAAGCTGGTCGGCAGCGGCACCTACCCCGCCGCGCTGATCAAGGACGAAGCGGTCGGCACCGACCTGGGCAAGAAGTTCGTGCTGGTGGTCGACAAGGACAGCAAGGCGCAGTACCGCGGCATCGAGCTGGGCCCCAAACTGGAAGGCCTGCGCATCGTCCGCACCGGCCTGGTGAAGGGTGATCGCATCGTGGTCAACGGCCTGCAACGGGTTCGCCCCGGTGCCCAGGTCGATGCCCAGGGTGTCGAGATGGCCAGCAAGGAAACCCTCGCCAACCTCGAAAACCAGCGTCGTGCGCTGGAGAGCCTCGAGGCGCCGAAGGTGGCCGAGAAATCCGCCAAGCCGGGCGCGCCGCGCGGCTGAGCACTCTCCGACTGAACCACCCCCTGTCTTAAACGATTGATGTACCAGGCCCTGTCCCACCAGGGCCTTGGGTGACCTTTGTCCCGGGTTTGGCGAACCGCAGCGTTCGCGACAGGAACCAGCCATGAACTTTTCGCAATTCTTCATCCAGCGGCCGATCTTCGCCGCCGTGCTCTCGCTGATCATCCTGATCGGCGGGGCCATCTCGCTGTTCCAGCTACCGATCAGCGAATACCCCGAAGTGGTCCCGCCCACCGTGGTGGTGCGCGCCAACTTCCCCGGCGCCAACCCCAAGGTGATCGGCGAGACCGTCGCCGCGCCGCTGGAACAGGCCATCACCGGCGTCGAGAACATGCTCTACATGTCCTCGCAGTCCACCGCCGACGGCAAGATGACCCTGACCATCACCTTCGCCCTGGGCACTGACCTGGACAACGCGCAGGTGCAGGTGCAGAACCGCGTGACCCGCACGCAGCCCAAGCTGCCCGAGGAAGTCACGCGCATCGGTATTACCGTCGACAAGGCCTCGCCCGACCTGACCATGGTCGTGCACCTGACCTCGCCGGATAACCGCTACGACATGCTCTACCTGTCCAACTACGCCATCCTCAACATCAAGGATGAGCTGGCGCGCCTGGATGGTGTAGGCGATGTGCAGCTGTTCGGCATGGGCGACTACTCGCTGCGCGTGTGGCTCGACCCGAACAAGGTCGCCTCGCGCAACCTGACCGCCACCGACGTGGTCGCCGCGATCCGCGAACAGAACCGCCAGGTAGCCGCCGGTTCCCTCGGCGCCCCGCCGGCGCCGAGCGACACCAGCTTCCAGCTGTCGATCAACACCCAGGGTCGCCTGGTCACCGAGGAAGAGTTCGAGAACATCGTCATCCGCAGCGGCCCCGACGGCGAGATCACCCGCCTGAAGGACATCGCCCGGGTCGAGCTCGGCTCCAGCCAGTACGCCCTGCGTTCGCTGCTGGACAACCAGCCGGCGGTCGCCATCCCGATCTTCCAGCGCCCCGGTTCCAACGCCATCGCCATCTCCAACCTGGTGCGCGAGAAGATGGCCGAGCTGAAGAAGGATTTCCCCCAGGGCGTGGACTATTCCATCGTCTATGACCCGACCATCTTCGTCCGCGGCTCCATCGAAGCGGTGGTGCACACCCTGTTCGAAGCGCTGATCCTGGTGGTGCTGGTGGTCGTGCTGTTCCTGCAGACCTGGCGCGCCTCGATCATCCCGCTGGCCGCCGTACCGGTCTCGCTGATCGGCACCTTCGCGGTGATGCACGCCTTCGGCTTCTCGCTCAACGCGCTATCCCTGTTCGGCCTGGTGCTGGCCATCGGCATCGTAGTGGACGACGCCATCGTGGTGGTGGAGAACGTCGAGCGGAACATCGGGCTGGGGCTCACCCCCGTCGAGGCGACCAAGCGCGCCATGAAGGAAGTGACCGGGCCGATCATCGCCACCGCCCTGGTGCTGTGCGCCGTGTTCATCCCGACCGCGTTCATCTCCGGCCTCACCGGGCAGTTCTACCGGCAGTTCGCGCTGACCATCGCGATCTCCACGGTGATCTCCGCGTTCAACTCGCTGACCCTGTCGCCGGCGCTGTCCGCCGTGCTGCTCAAGGGGCACCACGAGCCGAAGGATCGCTTCTCGGTGATCCTCGACAAGCTGCTGGGCAGCTGGTTGTTCCGTCCATTCAACCGCTTCTTCGATCGCGCCAGCCATGGCTACGTCGGCACCGTCACCCGCGTGCTGCGCGGCAGCTCCATCGCGCTGCTGCTGTATGCGGGCCTGATCGGCCTGACCTACCTGGGCTTCTCCAGCACCCCGACCGGCTTCGTGCCGCAACAGGACAAGCAGTACCTGGTGGCCTTCGCGCAACTGCCTGACGCCGCCACGCTGGACCGCACCGAAGCGGTGATCAAGCGCATGTCGGAAATCGCCGGCAAGCACCCGGGCATCGAGCACACCGTGTCCTTCCCCGGCCTGTCGATCAACGGCTTCACCAACAGCCCCAACAGCGGCATCGTCTTCACCCCGCTGAAGGACTTCAGCGAGCGTAAGGGCCCGGGCATGTCGGCCAACGAGATCGCCGCCGAGCTGAACAAGCAGTTCGCGGATATCCAGGACGCCTACATCGCGATCTTCCCGCCGCCGCCGGTACAGGGGCTGGGCACCATCGGCGGCTTCCGCCTGCAGATCGAGGACCGTGGCAACGCCGGTTACGAGGAGCTCTACGCACAGACCCAGAACATCCTCAACAAGGCCCGCGCTCTGCCGGAGCTGAACCCCATGTCGGTGTTCACCAGCTACCAGGTGAACGTGCCGCAGGTGGACGCTGCCATCGACCGCGAGAAGGCCAAGACCCATGGCGTGGCGATCAGCGACATCTTCGACACCCTGCAGGTCTACCTGGGCTCGCTGTACGCGAACGACTTCAACCGCTTCGGCCGCACCTACCAGGTGAACGTCCAGGGCGAGCAGCAGTTCCGTCTCGAACCCGAGCAGATCGGCCAGCTGAAGGTGCGCAACAACCAGGGTGAAATGGTCCCGCTGGCGACCTTCATCAAGATCAGCGACACCGCCGGTCCCGACCGCGTGATGCACTACAACGGCTTCATCACCGCCGAGATCAACGGCGCCGCCGCACCGGGCTACAGCTCCGGCCAGGCCGAGGCCGCCATCGAGCGCCTGCTCAAGCAGGAGCTGCCCAATGGCATGACCTACGAATGGACCGAGCTGACCTACCAGCAGATCCTCGCTGGCAACTCCGCGATCTACGTGTTCCCGCTCTGCGTGCTGCTCGCCTTCCTGGTGCTGGCCGCGCTGTACGAGAGCTGGGGCCTGCCGCTGGCGGTGATCCTGATCGTGCCGATGACCCTGCTGTCGGCCATTGCGGGCGTGATCCTGTCCGGTGGCGACAACAACATCTTCACCCAGATCGGCCTGATCGTACTGGTGGGCCTGGCGTGCAAGAACGCGATCCTGATCGTCGAGTTCGCCAAGGATAAACAGGATGAAGGCATGGACCGCCTGAGCGCGGTACTGGAAGCCTGCCGCCTGCGTCTGCGGCCGATCCTGATGACCTCCATCGCCTTCATCATGGGCGTGGTGCCCCTGGTGCTGTCGTCCGGCGCCGGCGCCGAAATGCGCCATGCCATGGGTGTCGCGGTGTTCTCCGGGATGCTCGGCGTGACCTTCTTCGGCCTGCTGCTGACCCCGGTCTTCTATGTGCTGATCCGCCGCTTCATGGAAGCCCGTGAAGCGAAGAAGCAGGCGCGTGCTGCCCTGAGCCACACGAACCATAACGAGGCCCATCAGGCATGAGCGTCATGACCATCAATGCTGTGAGCAAGAGTGCCGTGAAACTGTTCGTCCCTTCCCTGCTCGCGCTGGCCCTCAGCGCGTGCATGGTCGGCCCCGACTACCAGAAGCCGGACACCGCGCCGGCCCAGCTGGACAGCAATGCCCAGGCGAATAACTACGACCGCAGCCGTTACGAAGACGCCTGGTGGAAACAGTTCGACGATCCAGTGCTGACCCAACTGGTCGACCAGTCCCTCAAGGAAAACCGCGAGCTGCGTGTGGCCTATGCCCGCGTGCTGGCTTCGCGGGCGATCCGCGACGACGTGGCGAATGACCGTTTCCCCACGGTCACCAGCCGCGCCGAAGGCCAGGTCGGCAAGGGCCAGGTGCCCGGCCAGACCGAGGACCGGGTCAACCAGGAGCGCTACGACCTGGGCCTGGACATGATCTGGGAAGTCGACCTGTTCGGCCGTGTACGCCGCCAGCTGGAATCCAGCGACGCGCTGAGTGCAGCCACCGTGGCCGACCTGCAGCAACTGCAGGTCAGCCTGATCGCCGAGCTGGCCGATGCCTACGGGCAGCTGCGCGGTGCGCAACTGCGCGAAAGCATTGCCAGGAGCAACCTGCAGAACCAGCGCGAATCCCGCGACCTGACCATCCAACTGCGTGACGCCGGTGTCGGCAGCGAGCTGGACGTGCAGCGCGCCGAAGCGCGCCTGGCCTCCACCGAAGCCAGCGTGCCGCAACTGCAGGCCGAGGAAGTGCGCCAGCGCAACCGCATCGCCACCCTCCTCGGCCAGCGCCCGGACGCGCTCTCCGTGGACCTGTCGCCGAAGAAACTCCCGGCCATCGCCAAGGCGTTGCCGATCGGTGATCCGGGTGAGCTGCTACGCCGCCGGCCGGATGTCGCCTCCGCCGAACGCCGCCTGGCGGCCGCCACCGCGGATGTGGGCGTGGCCACCGCCGACCTGTTCCCGAAAGTCAGCCTCGGCGGCTTCCTCGGCTACACCGCTGGTCGCGGTTCGCAGATCGGTTCGTCCGCCGCCAGTGCCTGGGGCGTCGCCCCGAGCATCACCTGGGCGGCCTTCGACCTGGGCAGCGTGCGCGCTCGCCTGCGTGCCTCCAAGGCCGATGCCGACGGCGCCCTGGCGACCTACGAGCAGCAGGTCCTGCTGGCGCTGGAGGAGTCGTCGAACGCCTTCAGCGACTACGGCAAGCGCCAGCAGCGCCTGGTCTCGCTGGTGCGCCAGTCCGAAGCCAGCCGCAACGCCGCGCAACAGGCCGGCCTGCAATACCGCGAGGGCACCGTGGACTTCCTCAACCTGCTGGACGCCGAGCGCGAACAACTGGCCGCCGAGGACGCCCAGGCCCTGGCGGAAGTCGACGTGTATCGCGGCATCGTGGCGATCTACAAGGCCCTCGGCGGCGGCTGGCAGCCGACACCGGCGGCCTGATCGGTCCTCCCCGGTCGAGAACTTCTCGACCGTTCTGGCCCTGCGGTCTGACGCTCCGGACCGCGGGGCTTTTTTATGCTCGCGGCACGGCGCCGACTCCTAGCTATTGGCACGCCTGTTCCAAAATCTGTCAGATACTTAGATGCTGATCAGTATTTTCCGATAGCAAATAAAAATAAGCTGAAGCTGGTCAGAATTCAGAATTCACCGACATCAGGAATCAGGGAAGCCCGGCCGTGCCCAACCAACAGGTCGAGAGTAATCCACCCCCAACCGGCAACGCCGAGCTATGTCAGCTACTCCATGGCGTCAGGCGTGGCGAGGTCATCCACCCCCAACTGAAGCGGCTCCTGGTCCACCTGGGATTCGCCGAATTCCGTGGCCTGCGCCTTGCACTCACGGGCAAGGGCTCGCTCCTTCTGGAGCCCTGAGCTTGGGCTGAGCGCCGCTGGCCGTTATGATCCGGGACCGGCTTGCCAGGGATCAAAGGAGTTCGGTCCTACTCTGGCCTAGACTCTCTATATCGGACTTTTCAGACAAGGACCCGCCGTGGACGCCACTGCCCATTTCATCCCGCTCGACCCCACGTCCCTCTTCATCACCCTCGGCATCCTTGTCTTCGGCATGTTCATGCTGGGGATCGGCTTCACCATCCGCCAGCGCCCAGTGGGCGTATTCCTCATGTGGGTCGGCACGCTGAGCATGCTGTCGATCATCGCCTACCGCATCTATATCGCGACGTCGGTCTGACCGTCTCCCTCGCCTGAAAGCAATCGCGGACGAAGTCCGCTCCTACGAAAGCTCCAAGCCTGCGTAGGAGCGGACTCCGTCCGCGATTGGCATCCGACAACGCCGAATTTCGCCTATTTCTCCATTGCCCGCGCATACCCTCTGGGCGAGAAACGCAACGTCACGCCCAGCATCAGCACCACCGACACCGCCAGCAGGATCCAGGAGGCCTGGAAGCTTCCGGTGCTGTCGCGCAGCCAGCCGGTGACGTAGGGCACGATGCCGGTGACGATGAAGCCGATGCCCTGCACAAAGGCCGCCAGGCGCCCCGCCGCACCGGCGTCGGCCAGGTGGTCGAGGGTCAACGTCAGGCTCAGGGCAAAGCACGCGCCCAGGCCGTAGCCGATCAGCGCCACCCAGAGGCCCGGCAGGTGCAGTGGCGCCGAGATCAGCCCGATGAAGCCGCCGAGCTGGATCAGCAGGCACAGGCACAACCAGCCGCGGCGATCCAGCGAGCGGCGGATCAGCAGCGGGACGGTCAACGCGGCAATCACCTGGAAAATGGTCATCAGGCCGATCAACTGGCCACTGGCCTGGGCGCTCCAGCCCAGTTGCCGGTAATAAACCGGCAGCCACGCCACCATGCTGGTGTAGCCGCCATTGATCAGGCCGAAGTACAAGGCCAGCAGCCACGCCCGGCGGCTACCGAAATAATGCTGCACCTTCTGCTTGGGCGGCGCAGCCACGGGGGTTTCCCGCGGGCGGGCCAGGCTCCACAGCAGCAGGCCGACGATGGCCAGCAGCATCCAGGCGCCGAGGCCGTCCTGCCAGCGGTGGAAGTGCTCCGACACCACTGGCGCCAGCACCGCGGCGCTACCGCCACCGGCCATCAGTGACGCCGAATACAGGCCCATCGCGGATGGCACCTTGTGCGGGAACCAGCGCTTGATCACGCCCGGCACGAACGCCTGGATCACCGCCACCCCGCAACCGGCCAGCACGGCGCTGGCGATCAGCGCCAAGCCGCTGTCCAGCAGCAGCCGCCAGAAGCATGCCGCGCCGATAGCCAGCAGGCCGAACAGCATGCCCCGGTTCTCACCCAGGCGCGGGCCGACCCAGGGCAGGCCCAGCGCAAACAGGCCCATGCACAGCACCGGTAGCACGGTCAGCATCGACAGGCCCTGGAAGCCCAGGCCGGTGGCGTCGTGGATATCGGCGAGCAGCGGGCCGATGGAAGTGAGGATCGGCCGCAGGTTGATGCCCAGCGCAACGATCACCAGCAGGCCGATCCAGCCGGCGCGGACACCCTGTTCGCTGCTGGCCGGCCCACTCGCCATGGCGACACTGCGGCTCACGAGCGAAGCTCCTGCCAGTGCTTGTAGAGCCCTTCTTCACCCACAGGGCGCAACGCACGCAGCGGCACCGCCTGCCACTGTGGCGGCTGGGCCATCTGCTGGTAGACCGCAGCGGTGGACAAGCCGAACGGCTCGCCATCGTCATTGGAATAGGCGAAATACGCGCCCTCCACGCCGCACAGGTGCATGGCCGCCAGGCACATCGGGCACGGGTGGCCGCTGGCGTAGATCACGCAGCCGTCCAGGCGCGACATTCCCAGCACGGCCGAGGCGCGGCGGATCGCCAGCAGCTCGGCGTGGGCGGTGGGGTCGAAATCCAGGTGGATGGAGTTGGCGGCGCGGGCAATCACCCGGCCGTCCTTGACCAGCACGGCGCCGAACGGGCGGCCGCCGGCCTCGATATTGTCGCGGGCCAGTTGCAGGGCCTCGCGCATGAAGACTTCGTGTGACATGGCAGTTTCCAGCAAATCAATCGGTTCAGTGCGCGCCGGCGGCTTCCAGCATTCTGGCGATGGTGGTCTGGTTGCGCTGGCGGGCGTGTTGCAGCGGCGTGACGCCGTCGTTGTCGGCCAGGTTCAGGTTCGCCCCGGCTTCTATGAGTTGCTTGACGATGGCCTGGTGACGCGGGCCGCCGTCGCTGAGCAGGATGGCTTCGAGCAACCCGGTCCAGCCCAGCTTGTTGACGTGGTCGGGATCGACGCCAGCCTCGAGCAGCCGCGCCACGACTTCCACGTGGCCACGCTCGCACGCCGGAATCAGCGCGGTGCCGCCGTAGCGGTTGGTACTGCGCAGGTCGGCGCCGTGGGCCAGGGTCAGCTGGAGAATTTCCAGGCGCCCCGCCGCACCCGCCAGCAGATAGGCGCTGTCGTGGATGCGGTTCTGCCGGTTGACGTCAGCCCCGGCGGCAACCAGCAGCCGCGCCACTGCCACGCGGTTTCCGGCGGTCGCCAGGAGCAGCGGCGTATTGCCCTGGCCGTCGGTCACGTCCACCGCCACACCGCGCTTGAGCAAGGTCGCCACTTCGGCTTCGCGGCCTTCGCTGGCCGCGCCGAGCAGCGCGTCGGCGGCGGCACGGCTGTGTACGTCTTCGGTCTGGATGGTCGGCATGTCCATTGGCGCTCCCCCTGCTGGCTGTCGTGCGTCTACTCACGCTCAAGCAAATGAGCAGCAGCAGTATGACGAAGGGATGTTCTATGCTGAAATTAAATAGAAACATGACTTTCAGTGGGAATCACAATGCTTGACCCCAACCTCCTGCGCAGCTTCGTGATGGTGGTGGATGCCGGCAACTTCACCCGCGCCGCCGAACTGCTGCACCTCACCCAGTCCACCGTCAGCCAGCAGATCCTCCGTCTGGAGCAGAGCCTGGACTGTCGCCTGCTGGATCGCAGCCAGCGCCAGGTGCTCCCCACCGAACAGGGCGAACGCTTGCTGGGCTATGCGCGGCGCATCCTCGAACTGGGCTCGGAGGCGCGCGAGGCGCTGAGCAGCGAGCACAGCGAGGGCGTGCTGCGCCTGGGGATGCCGGAGGACTTCGCCGGCGAACGGATGATGCCGCTGCTGGCGGCCTTCAGCGCCGAACGCCCGCGGCTGCGCCTGGAGGTTTCCAGCGGCCTCAGCCAGGAGTTGCTGCGCCAGTACCGCAGCGGCGAGCTGGACCTGGCGCTGGTCAAGCAATGGGGCGCGGACAGCGACTGCCTCGCCCATTGGCCCGAACCGCTGGCCTGGCAGGACAGCGCCGCGACGCCTGCCGCTGCGCGTGATCCGCTGCCGCTGGTGGTCTTCCCGCTGGGCGCGCTGTATCGCCAGGAGATGATCCACGCTCTGGAGGCCAGCGGCCGGCGCTGGCGCATCAGCTACAGCAGCGCCAGCCTGGCGAGCCTGTCGGCGGCAGTGGCGGCGGGCATGGGGGTCAGCCTGCTGCCTCTGCGTGGCCGACACGAAGGCCATCGCGTACTGACCGCCGACGAAGGCTTTGCGCCCATCGAGGGGCTGGAGCTGGCGCTCTACGCCCGTCCCGAGCTGGGCAGCGCCGGGCGCAGCCTGTGCGAGCAGCTGCGCGAACTCTGCTCGCAGTTGGCCGCGGTTACGCGGGCGTAGAAAGACGCTCGAGGAACTGCTCGGCCGGCACCGGCTTGCCGAGCAGGAAGCCCTGCAGCGAATCACAGCCCAGGCGGGTAAGGAAGTTCTGCTGGCCGGAGGTTTCCACCCCCTCGGCGACGATGCGCAGGTCCAGTGCCTGACCCAGCGCGACGATGGCCGAGACGATGGCGGCATCGTCGCTGTCCTGTTCCAGGTCACGGACGAAGCCGCGGTCGATCTTCAGTTCGTTGGCCGGCAGGCGCTTGAGGTAGAGCAGGCTGGAATAGCCGGTGCCGAAGTCGTCGATGGACAGGTCCACGCCCATGTCCGACAGCCTGCCGAGGATTTCCAGGCTGGAGTCGGCATCGCGCATGGCCGTGGTTTCGGTGATCTCCAGGGTCAGGCAGCGCGCCGGCAACTGGTGGCGTTGCAGCGCCTCGGCCACCGACTGCACCAGCGCGGCATGGCAGAACTGCAGGGCCGAGAGATTCACTGCCACACGCCAGCTTTCGTGGCCCTGCAGGTACCACTCGCGCATCTGCCGGCAGGCTTCGTCCAGCACCCAGTCGCCGATGGGGATGATCAGCCCGGTGCGCTCGGCCAGGGCGATGAAGGTGTCGGGCATCAGCAGACCGCGTTGCGGATGCTGCCAGCGCAGCAGCGCCTCGGCGCCGATGGGTTCGCCGCTGGCAGCGAACTTGGGCTGGTAATGCAGGGTGAACTCGCGACGCTCCAGGGCCGCGCGCAGGTCGTGCAGCAGCTGCAGGTGATTGCGCGCGTTGGTATTCATCGACTGCTCGAAGAAGCTGTAGCCGTTCTTGCCGTTGCCCTTGGCGTGGTACATCGCCGCGTCGGCGTTGCGCAGCAGCTCGTGCTGGCTGGCGCCGTCGCCGGGATAGACCACGATGCCGATGCTGGTAGCGATGCGCAGTTCCTGCCCGGCCACCTGGAACGGCTGGGCCAGCAGGTTGACCTGCTGGCTGGCGACGGTCACCGCGTCTTCCGCCTCGGCCAGTTCGGCGAGCACCACGAACTCGTCGCCGCCGATGCGCGCCACGGTGTCTTCGCTGCGCAGGCTGTCGCGCAGGCGCTGGGCCACGGCCTTGAGCAGCAGGTCGCCGACGTGGTGGCCGAAGGCGTCGTTGACCGGCTTGAAGCCGTCCAGGTCAAGGAACATCAGCGCGAAATGCCCGCCGCTGCGCTGCACCTTGGCGATCATCTGCTCGATGCGATCTTCCAGCAGGATACGGTTGGGCAGGCGCGTGAGGTTGTCGTGCAGGGCAAGCTGGGTCAGCTCCTGGTTGGCCTGCGCCAGCGACGAGGTGAGTTGCGCCGTGCGCGACTCCAGACGGGCATCGAGCACCGAGGTGAGCAACGCAATGCCGATCACCGCCAGGGTGACGACGATGATCAGCAACGCCAGCCAGTCGCTGTCCAGCCCGCTGGGTGAGGCGCCGCAGAAGCTGCCCTCAGGGAAACGCGCGGCGGCCATGCCGGTGTAGTGCATCCCGACGATGGCCACGCCCATCACCAGCGCCGCGCCAACGCGGGCCAGGCGCACATAGGGCGTGTTGTGCCGCAGCTTGAAGGCGATCCACAGCGCGGCGCCGGAGGCCGCCACGGCGATCAGCAGGGACAGGCCGAACAGCGTCGGGTCGTAGTCGATACCCGGCTGCATCAGCATCGCGTACATGCCCAGGTAGTGCATGCAGCTGATCCCGGCGCCCATGGCCAGCGCGCCGCAGATCAGCTGCCAGAGCGGCAGCCGGTCCTGGCTGACCAGCGCCAGGGCGAAGCCCGAGCTGAGCACGGCGATGGCCAGTGACAGCAGGGTCAGCGTGAGGTCATAGCCCAGCGCGATGGGCAGGCTGAAGGCAAGCATGCCGATGAAATGCATCGACCAGACGCCGATGCCCATGGCTACCCCGCCGCCGCCGATCCACAGCAGCACCGGCCAGCCGCGGGTGGTCGCGATGCGCCCGGCCAGGTCCAGGGCGGTGTAGGACGCCAGCATGGCGACGCACAGCGAAATCAGGACCAGGGCGGGATCGTAACTACCGGTAAGCATGGGGGCTCTCAGATGGACTCACGCGATCCCTGCGCGCAAAAGTCCGGAATTCTAGCGAAAACCCCCAGGTTACAACTACTGGCCAGTGGCCCTATTCGTCGCCAACTGCGCCGCGTCGTTCTGCTTCAGACAGCCCTGCGCCATCCAGGGGCAGGCCCGGGCCCAGAGGAAGCCCTGCTCGCGGTTCCCCTGCGGGTCGTAGTAAGCCAGCTGCAACCTGTCCGCGGTGAAGGCCAGGCGCGCGAAACCGTGCTGTTCGGCGGCGAACAGCGTGCCATCGGCCGGCTCGCCGGGCCTGATCCCGTCGAGGGTCTGGCCACCGCCACCGGAGACCAGCCAGGCCGGCTCACCGGGACGGACTATCACCTCCTGGTTGTGCTCGTGCCCGGAAAGATAGAGATCCACGCCGCTGTGCTGCATCGCCGGCAGCAGTTGCTGCAGCAGGCCGACGTCATCGCCGTGCTTGCCGCCGCTGCTGCGCATGGCGTGGTGCGCCACCACCATCTTCCACAGCGGCGCGGGCCCGGAGCGGGCGAAGGCGGTCTGCAGAAAGTCCGCCTGGCGCTGGAGGCCGTTGGCGTCGGCATTGGTATCCAGAAACACCACACGCAGCAGCGGGCGCCCCTGCACTTCGCCAAAGTCGCGCGTATAGAAAGGAGCCGGCATCTGCCAGCGACCGGAACCGGCATGCTGACGGGCGTAGTCCAGCTCGACAGCCGCCGAGGCGGGATAGTCGTGATTGCCCAGCACCGCGTAGAACGGCACATGGCTGAGCCAGCGACCGTGATAGACACGCTCGAACTTGAGCTGCCAGGCCGGGTCGTCGACCCCGCCCAGGGCCTTGCCGTAGAAGTTGTCCCCCAGCAGCAGAACCATGTTCACCCCGCCTTCGCTCTGTGCAACGCGCTCCATGCCCTCGGCTACGCGCCATTGCTGCAGGTCGCCGCTGCCCTGGTCGCCCAGCGCCAGCAGCGTCACCTGCGCCGGGTTCTGGCCCGGCAAGGGGGTGTAGGGCGGAGGTGGCACCAACACCATGAAGCCGGCCAGGCAGCCGACCACCACAATCAGCACGGCCAGCGCCAGCAGCAGGTGGCGGCGGCGAAAGCGACGCGGCGAGGCAACACGGGAACCAGGCAGACGGACGGACATGGCAACCCCCAGGGGTGGGCCGGGCGAGGGTCGCAGTGAAGCACCGGGAAGGTTAATTTCGCGTTAACGAAATGTCGCCTATACATGCAGGCAACCGGAACCGCCCAGGACCCACCATGCCCCAGCGCCGCTACTTCGTCGTTCTGCTCGTGCTGGGTGGCCTGCTGTTCTTCTGCGCACTGGGCAACCACCAGTTGCAGGGCTCCACCGAGCCCAGGGTGGCGGGCATCGCGATGGAAATGCACCTCGACCAGGACTGGGTGACGCCGCGCCTGAACGGCCAGCCGTTCCTGGAGAAGCCGCCGCTGAGCCTATGGCTGGACGTCGCGGCCATTCGTCTGTTCGGGCCGACCACCCTGGCCGTGCGGCTGGCCTCGGCATTCGCCGGGCTGTTCTGCGTGCTGCTGCTCTATCGTGTGCTCCGGCGCATCGGCCGGCCCGCCACGCTGGCGCTGCTCGCCTCGCTCATGCTGATGACCCTGGCGAGCTTCTGGGCCAATGCCCGCCAGGTCGGCGAAGATGCCCTGCTCGCTTTCGGCGTGACGCTGGCACTGCTGTCATTCCTGCAAGCCTGGCTCAAGCCACCGGGGCGCACCGCGCACTGGCTGGCGTTCACCGTGGGGATTGCCATCGCCACCCTGAGCAAGGGCGTGCTGGGCCTGGCCCTGCCCGGCGTGGTGATCTTCGCCTGCCTGCTGTGGGACAGCCTGACGCAACGCCGGCTGGAAATCTCCGCCTGGCTGCGACCACTGCTATGGACACTGCCGGGCCTGCTGCCGCTGCTGGTCTGGTTGCTGTTCCTGTATCAGGCGGGCGGCACAGCGGCCCTGCAGGAAATCCTCTGGACCAACAGCGTCGGGCGCTTCAGCGGCACGTTCAGCGAAGCCGGGCATTTCGAACCCTTTTATTACTACCTGGTGCGCCTGCCACAGGCATTCCTGCCGTGGAATTTCCTCCTCTACCTGGGGCTCTGGCATTTGCGCAAGCGCCTGCTGCGGGACCGCTACCTGCTGTTCTTCTGCCTGTGGCTGGCGGCGCAGTTCGCCCTGCTCAGCCTCGCCTCCAGCAAGCGCATGGTCTACCTGATGGCACTGGCCCCGGCGGCAGCGGTGATCGCTGCCGAATATGCCTACGTCTTCCTGCCGCGCTGGCATGCCCGCGCCTTGCAGCGGATGCGTGGCGCGGCAGTCTGCCTGGCGTTACTGATACCCGCCTGCTATCTGGGCTACGCAATCTGCTTCGAACCCCGCGCCGACCAGCAGGAATCCTTCCTGCCGCTGACCGAAGCGATTCACCAGCAGCAGATGGCCGGGCGCCAGGTAGCGCTGTTCCAGCCCAGCGAACGACTCGCCGGCGCCAGTGTGTTCTATAGCCGCAGCCTGCTGCCGGCACTGCAGACCCGCGAAGAGCTGGCGGCTTTCCTCCGCCAGCCGAACGGCGCTATCGCCCTGCTGGAAAGCACAGCCATGCCAGAGGCGCCGCTGAGCGTGCTGCAGCACTTCCGCGTGGGCGAGCGCGATTATTACTTCGTCGACCAGCAATAACCCCGGGATTGATCCACGGCCGCCCCTTCCGGCCCAGAGCGGCTAACCTTGCTGCAGCACCACTGCCCGCACAGGAGCCGCTTCCCTTGGCGAAGCAACCCTCGATCCTCACCCTGCCTTTCCGTCGCCTGGCCAATCCCTACACCCGCTATCGCTACGCTGCCTGGATTCACTGCGTGCGCGTCGGCCTCGCCCTGCTCGCCTCGATGCTGCTGACCAGCGCGCTGAAGTTGCCCCACGGCCTCTGGGCCTCGGTGACGGTACTGGTGGTGATGGGCGGGCTGGTGCACCAGGGGACGATTCGCGGCAAGTCCTACGAGCGGGTGCTGGGCACCCTGGTGGGCGCGGCGCTGGGGCTGGGGGTGATCGCGATCTACGACCAGACGCGTTCGCTCACCCTTACCTACCTGGTCATGTCGGTGCTGGGGGCGGCCTCGGCGTTCTATGCGATCCGCCGACCCGGCTACGTGGCGCTGCTGGCGGGGATCACTCTGTGCATCGTCGCCGGCCCCGGCGAGACCGGTTTCACCGAAGGCCTGTGGCGTTCAGCCAACGTGCTGATCGGCGTCGCTGTCGCGCTGCTGTTCTCGCAGATCTACCCGCTGCGCGCGGTCTACGTCTGGCGCTACCTGCTCTCGGACAACCTGCGGGCCTGCGCACGGATGTACGGGCAGCTATCGTCCAACCACGACTTCACCGCCGAGCATTTCGCCCGCCAACTGGAAGAGCTGGATCATCGCCTGGTGGCCTCACGCGCGCACCTGGGGCCGGTGTCGCGGGAGACCGGCATGCCGCTGCGCGAGCTGGAAACCCTCCAGCGCATCCACCGCGCAATCATGGGCACCCTGGAATCGCTGATCGCCTCGCGGCAGTTCGCCGCCCAGGCCGGGGAAATAGAACCGGTGCCGGCCAGCCTCGACGCGCACCGGCAGATCATTGGCCGCCTGCTGCTGCAATCGGCCCATGCCCTGAAGTTCAGCCGCACCAGCAAGCTGGTGCAGGCCTGCCAGGGCCTGGACAACCTGCCAGCGCGGCCGCACAACCTGACCGATTCCTTCGAGAAGCAGGGCTTCTACTGGCTCACCCTGCGCCTCTACGAACAGGTGGAGATGCTCTCGGCAAAGCTCGCCAACACCTCCGAACACTGGAACATCCAGAGCAGAGACAGAGCCTGATTGCGCGAGCCAGAGCAGAACAAGGCGAAAAATGCCACGGGCGCGGAGGGCAAATGAGCAGCCCGGGGCATTTTTCCACACAGTTATGCCGACGCGCCGCCAATCAAGCCCCGAAGCCGCCGTCGATGGTCAGGCTGGCTCCGGTGATATAGCCGGCTTCCGGGCCCGCCAGGTAGGCGACGAAGGCGGCGATTTCTTCCGCACGGCCGTAACGCCCGACCGCCATCAGGTCCATCAGCGACGCCGCAAAGTCGCTGTCGGCGGGGTTCATGTCGGTGTCCACCGGGCCGGGCTGCACGTTGTTCACGGTGATGCCGCGCGGGCCGAGGTCACGGGCCAGGCCCTTGGTCAGGCCGACGATGGCCGACTTGCTCATGGCGTAGACCGCACCGCCGCCGAAGGGCATGCGGTCGGCGTTGGTGCTGCCGATGGTGATGATGCGCCCGCCCTGCCCCATGTGCCGCGCGGCGGCCTGGGTGGCGACGAAGACACTGCGCACGTTTACCGCCAGGGTGCGATCGAGGTCTTCCAGGCTGAACTCCTCCACCGGCGCGATGGCCAGCACCCCGGCGTTGTTCACCAGGATGTCGATGCCACCCAGGCGCTGGGCCGCGGTGTCGATGGCGCTCTGCACGGACGCCGCATCGCCGCTGTCGGCTTTCAGTGCCAGGGCGCGGCCACCGGCGGCTTCGATGCTGGCCGCGAGGTCCTCGGCCTTCTGCGCCGAGCTGACGTAGGTGAAGGCAACGGCGGCGCCTTCGCGGGCCAGGCGCTGCACGATGGCGGCGCCGATGCCGCGGGAACCGCCCTGTACGAAAGCGACTTTGCCGGCGAGAGATTGAGTGGTTTGCGTGGTAGTCATTTCATGTCTCCAGGAATGTGGGGGAGTCAGTTCGACGGGGCCAGTTTCGCGCTCTCACTCCTGCCCCGGTAGCCAGTAATCGCTATATTCAGTCGATACCAAACGTCCGGAATATTCCCCATGGAAAGCCTGATCAGTATCGAATGCTTCGTCCGCAGCGCCGAGGCCGGCAGCTTCGCCGCCGCCGCGCGACGCCTGGGGCTCACGCCAGCAGCGGTAAGCAAGAACGTGGCGCGGCTGGAGAACAACCTGGGGGTGCGGCTGTTCCAGCGTAGTACCCGCAGCCTGGCCCTGACTGAATCCGGCGAACGATTTCTCGACGAGGCCAGCGGCGGCCTGGCCAGCCTGCAGAGCGCCATCGCCAACCTGGCCAGTACCGACGGCCAGCCCAGCGGCATGCTGAAGGTGAGCATGGGGCTGGTGTTTGGCCGCGACTACATCCTGCCGCTGCTGGGGGACTTCCTCGGGCGCTACCCGGCGATCCGCCCGGACTGGCACTTCGACAACCGCCAGGTCGACCTCATCGCCGAAGGCTTCGACGCGGCCATCGGCGGCGGCTTCGAACTGCCGCCCGGTGTGGTGGCGCGCAAGCTGAGCCCGGCGCACCTGGTATTGCTGGCCGCGCCAGCCTACCTGGAGGGCCGCCCGGCAATCCGCTATCCGTCGGACCTGCCCAGCCACGACGGCATCCGTATCCGCTCCCCGCAGACCGGCCGCGTGCGGCCCTGGCCACTGACCAATCGCCAGCAGGCCCAGGCACCCATCGCGCTGAAGGAACGCATGACCTTCAGCGACCCGGAAGCTGCCTGCGTCGCCGCCTTGATGGGCCTGGGCGTCACCCTGGTGAGCATGCCGCACGCCGTGCCCTACCTGGACAGCGGCCGTCTGGTGCGCGTGCTGCCGGACTGGTACGTAGACGCCGGCAACACCGCGCTCTATTACGCCGCGCAGAAACTGCTGCCAGCCAAGACGCGAGTGTTCGTCGACTACACCATCGAGCACTTCCGCAACCAGGGCCTGGAACACAAGTTCAGTGCGATCTGACCAGCGACGCGTGGATCGGGGTTTTCCTGACTCGAGTCAGAAATGAAATGAATTCGCGGGGCAAACGCTTGTCGATTGTTAGCAAGCTAACGTAGTTTCGAATTTCTTCGACTCGGCATTCGAAATGCAAGGAGAACCTGCATGAAAAAGTACGCCCTGCTCCTGGCCATGGTGTTTTCCGTCCCGGCATTCGCCGACAGCGCGCTGTGCGACGGCAACCTGCAGCAGCTCAATGACTTCCTCAAGACCGCCAGCAAGGACGCCACCGGCGTGAAGGTGAACGTGGTCCACGAATACATCGCCAAGGCCGAGGCAGCGAAAAAGGCCGGCGACTACGAGGAATGCGTCAACCAGACCACCCAGGCATTGCGGGTGATCCATAAGCCGGCCAATCGCTGATCATGGCCGGAAACAAAAAGCCCCGCCTAGGCGGGGCTTTTTCATGGGTGCTGGTTCGTCGCAATGCACTCAGCCGCAGGAAACCTGCTTGACCACCTGGTTGTCATCGACATCGATGTTCAGGCGCTGCGAGTTGTATTCCATGGTCACCGGCTGGTGCGGGGTGAGCACGCGGGCGACGCTGGCGCCGGCGTCGCGGCGCGCTTCCTCGGTGAGGGTCGGGGTGACGACCTTACCGACGATCGATTGCACGGCCTTGGCGTTGCAGGTGCCGGAGAGCGCCGCCGGGTTGTCCGCGGCCGGTTGCGCGGCGTCGGAGGAGGAATCCTTGGAACTGCAACCGGCAAGGGCGGCGACAGCGAGAAGCGACAGCAAGGTGCACTTCAAGGACATGGGATTGAAGGGCATGAAAGGTCTCCCTGGTTCTTCTGGAAAAAGAGCTCTGGAAAGTGCTCTGGAAAAAACGCGAAAGGCGCCACCTTACCAGCCCGAAGGCCGCGGCAGCGCGATGGATGTATTGCAGGCTGATACACGCAATGCCCGTGGCAGAGCCGTACAGCACCATTTACACAACCTTTACACCGGCGGCGTTACGATTTGTTCGAGGCCGATGTCTCATAGATACCTGGTTCCTCGCCGGGTTCCTCAGGAGGTGCATCATGCTTCACCGTCTCCCCCAGATCGCCCTGCTCTGCGCTGGCCTCGCCCTCGCTGGCCAGGCCGCGGCCAACAGCCACACCGATGCCGCCGCGATCGGCGCGGTGGTCGGTGCCGTTGTCGGGGGTGCAGTGGTCGCCGGGTCGCAACCCGCGCCGGCGCCCTATTACGCTCCGCCGCCCCCGGTGGCCTATTACCCGCCTGCGCCGGTGTATTACCAGCCGGTGCCGGTCTATCAACCGGTTTACCAGCCGGTCTACCGTCCGGTTGTGGTGGTGCCCGGCCCGCGCTATTACGGGCCGCCCCGCTACTATGGCCCGCCGCGCTATTACGGGCCTGGCTACTACGGCCCGCCCGGCCACTATCGCCATTGGTAGAAACGACCCCGCCTTCGAGCGGGGTCTTTTCATTCAGGCGGTCAGGCGGATGCTGCCGGCCAGTTCCTCGAACAGGGTGACCACCGCCCGCAGTGCCCGGCAGTCCGGGCGGGTCAGCAGCCAGAGATGGGTGCTGCAACCGGGCAGCTCCGCTTCGAGTATCTGCAGGCCGTCACCAGGACGCAGCAGGAATGCCGGCAGCGCCGCCAGGCCAAGGCCCGCGCGACAGAGGTCGAGCACCGAAAGCATGCTGTTGCAGCGATAGGCCGGCACTACCGCCGGGAACGCCTGGCGCCGCCAGGCAACGCTGGAATGGTCGGGGAGAAACTCGTCCGGGGCGATCCAGCTCATGTCCTGCCAGGGCCGCGCCCCCTGCTCGGCCAGGTAGTCGCGGTGGGCGCAGAGCACGTAATGCACTTCGCCGAGGTTGCGCCCGACCAGATGTTCCGGCGGCGCGCTGGTCAGGCGCAGGGCGATGTCGGCGTCGCGGCGGCTGAGGTTGGCGAAGGCGTTGGAGGTGGTCAGCTCCAGGTTCAACGCGGAGTAGCGCTTCATGAAACGCGCCAGAGCCGGCAGCAGCAGGCCCTGCAGCACGGTATCGGAGCAGGTCAGGCGCACGGTTCCGCTGAGCACGTCGTGGCCCTGTTCCAGGCCCAGGCGCGCAGCTTCCAGAGCCTGCTCGGCGAGTTCCGCCTGGGTCGCCAGTTGCTGCGCGGTGGCGGTCGCCAGATAGCCGTTGCGGCCTTTTTCGAACAATGCGGTACCCAGGGACTTCTCCAACCGGCGCACGGCGCGGAACACGGTGGAGACGTCAACCTCGAGCAATTCCGCAGCGCGGGCCAGGCTGCCGCCGCGCACCAGCGCCAGTACCAGGGCAAGATCGGCGTATTCCAGTCGGTATTGCATTGACGCACTCCAAGATTGCGCAACCGCCCATTTTCGATTGCGCCTGCGCAACTATAAATTGCCTCCCATGGGCCCGCCAATGGGCCACGACGCCTGGGGGAACCAAGAATGGGAAAACGTCGTAAAACCCTGCGGATCGGCCTGATCGGCGATCGCGACAGTCGCGTCACTGCCCACTGGGCGATTCCCCTGGCATTGCAGCAATCGCTGTTGCCGCATTCCGGCACCCTGCGCGTGGACTGGCTGGACACTCCGCGCCTCGCCGATGGCCTGGACCTCGAAGCGTACTCCGGCTTCTGGTGCATCCCCGGCAGTCCCTACCAGGAGACCGACGGTGCCCTCCGCGCCATCAGGTTCGCCCGCGAGAATGCAGTGCCCTTCCTCGGCACCTGCGGAGGCTTCCAGCATGCCCTGCTGGAGCGCGCCCGCAACGTCCTCGGCTGGAGTGACGCGGCCCACGCCGAGATCGACCCGCAAGCGCCGCGCGCGGTGGTCCACACCCTGCCCTGTGCGCTGCTGGAAGTCAGCGAAAGCATCCGCCTGACTGCCGGCTCGCACCTGGCGGCCATCTACGGCCTGGCGGAAATCCGCGAAGGTTATCGCTGCAGCTACGGCGTGAACCCGGAGTTCCAGGATGCCCTGTTCGGCGGCTCGCTGCGTGCCTGCGCCTATGGCGAGGACGACAGCATCCGCGCCGTGGAAGCCACCGACCATCCGTTCTTCCTCGCCACCCTGTTCCAGCCCGAGCGCAAGGCATTGGCCGGCATCGCCGTGCCGCTGGCCGAAGCGCTCCTGTCCGCCGCATTCCGCCATCAGTCCAGCCGCGAATCCAGCCCAAGATCCTTACCCGCCGGGAGCCCCGCATGATCGCCAGTACACCGCAACCGCCCTACTTTGCCGTGACCTTCACCTCCTACCGCACCACACTGGACGAAGGCTACGGCGCCACCGCCGATCGCATGCTGGAACTGGCCGCCCAGCAGGATGGTTTCCTCGGCGTCGAATCGGCCCGTAGCGCGGATGGCCTGGGCATCACCGTGTCGTACTGGCGCGACGAAGCCGCGATTCGCCAATGGAAGCAGCAGGCGGAACATCGGGTGGCCCAGCAGTCCGGGCGCAGCGACTGGTACAGCGCGTTCCGCGTGCGCATCAGCCGGGTCGAGCGCGAGTACGGTTTCGAACGCTGAGCGACCCGTTCTGGCCCAGACACGACATGCCGGGTTCGATGCCCGGTACACATCGTCTAGGCTGGTCCCCATTCAGCAAAGGGGGACCGACGCATGCACCGACAAGCCAATGAACTGCAGGCCGCCTACCTGGGCGAAGTCCGCGGCGAGAACTTCTTCCTCGGCCTGGCCGAGCAATTGCCGGAGGGAGCATCCTCGATGCTCCTGCTGGCGCGACTGGAGCGCCAGACCGGCCTGCGCATGGCGCGGCTGCTGCAGCGCCATGGCCTGCCACTGGGCGACACCGCGCACGCCGCCGCGCAAGGCCGCCAGCGCGCTGCCGACTGGCTCGGGCTCGACTGGCCGCAGACCCTGGAAAAACTCGAGGTGCTGGTGGAGCCTTACGTCCAGCGCTACGACAACCTGGCCGACCAGGGCGACGACGACGACCGCGATATCCTCGACGACCTCGCGGAGCACGAACATGCCCTGCTGGAGTTCACCCGCCTCGCCCGCGAGGGCCAGATGAGCGCGGCCAAGGCCACCATCAGCCGCCTGCTGGCCGTACCGGCCTGAACCTGACAGGGAGTCCGCCCATGGCACTATCGCCCTTCCACCTGGCCATTCCCGTCCACGACCTGGCCCTGGCCCGGCGCTTCTATGGCGAGGTGTTCGGTCTCGCCGAAGGCCGCAGCAGCGCCCAGTGGGTGGATTTCGATTTCTTCGGCCACCAGTTGGTGATCCACGAACACCCGCGCACGCCCAGCCAGGAAGCGGCGCACACCAACGCCGTCGACGGCCACGACGTGCCGGTGCCGCACTTTGGCGTAGTGCTGAGCTGGGACGACTGGGAGCGCCTGGCGCAAAGGCTGCGCGAGCGCGGCACGCAGTTCGTCATCGAGCCCCACGTGCGCTTCCAGGGCCAG
Organism: Pseudomonas sp. GD03903; assembly: GCF_029840045.1. Classification (NCBI taxonomy): domain Bacteria; kingdom Pseudomonadati; phylum Pseudomonadota; class Gammaproteobacteria; order Pseudomonadales; family Pseudomonadaceae; genus Pseudomonas; species Pseudomonas sp. GD03903. The sequence goes on from NZ_JAOCBT010000024.1 coordinate 84,732, forward strand.
GTGGGTGAACAGGCGACGCTGTTCCTCTTCGACCCTTGCGGCAACGCCTTGGAGTTCAAGGCTTTCAAGGACATCGGCCAGTTGTTCGCACGCTGAGTGGCGACCGGTCATCCTCCGTAGAATTTGCCTTCAGGCCTACTGGAAATTTCCTACATCGACCTTCCCTAGCAGTTTCTAGGATGGCGCTCGTCTCCACCGTTCACCCTGAGGTGATTCGACGTGCGCCCCCTCTGCTGGCTTCCTCTGTATCTGCTTTGCACCCTCGGTGCGCCAGTTGCCCTGGCCGATGACTTCGACGCGCCGGACTGGCGCCGCTACGATACCGCCGCCATCGACCGGAGCTTTCAGCCCGCCGGGCATGTGGCACGCATTGGCGAGCCGCGCGGCGCGGCCAGTCGCGCGCAAGGCAGCTCGCAAAGGATGTCGGCGCCGCCTGGAACCCAGCAGCGCACCAGCAGGCTGCTGTCGACCTATTCGCCTGCACAGGGCGACAGGAACTACAGCCCGATCGATACGACGCGCATTGTCGAACGTGCGCACGAACTGATCGGCACGCCCTATCGCTGGGGCGGTGCAACAGAGGAGTCCGGCTTCGACTGCAGCGGCCTGCTGGTCTACCTGTACGGCACCATCGCCAACCGCAAGCTGCCGCGCACCACGACGTCGATGGTCGCGCAGCAGCGCAACGCCGTGGACCTGGACCAACTGCAACCCGGCGATGCGGTGTTCTTCAACCACGACGGCAACGGCCGCACCAGCCATGTTGGCCTGTACATTGGCGACGGGCAGTTCATCCATGCCCCACGTACCGGCAAGACCATCCGCATCGATTCCCTCGACGACAGCTATTGGCAGCGCCGCTACACCACTGCCCGGCGCTTCAGCGGCTGATGGCAGGAGCCGAGAAGCCGGCGCTCGATTCACCAATCAGAAAATGCCTACAGGCATTCAGACTGCTGCCACGTTCTTGCCGAGGAGGAGATTCCTAAGATAGCGCCCCGTTTCGCCAGTTAGTCACACGATGTACCCAAGATGCGCTCCCTCACCCTGCTGAGCACGACCCTGCTGCTTACCCTCTCGCTGCCCTTCGCCGAAGCACGCGAGTCGAAGAATCCGACGCCGCACAAGGCCACAACTAGCCTGTCGCGTGCGGCGCACGCCAAGTCGGTGAATCACAACACCGTCCGACTCCAGCACGGCACCGCACGCCCGCGCTTGGCCGGCCAGCGGCTTGGGCGCCTCACCGCCAACTCCCGCGTCGTCGCCCGCGCCCGTGAACTGATCGGTGTGCCCTACCGCTACGGCGGCACCTCGGTGAGCAGCGGCTTCGATTGCAGCGGCCTGCTGGTCTACCTGTTCCGCACGGAAGCAGGGATGACGGTGCCGCGCACGACCGGGGAAATGATCGAGAGCGGCGGCACGCAGGTCGATCGCCAGCAGCTGCGCCCGGGTGATGCCGTGTTCTTCAACCAGAATGGCCGCGGCAACGTCAGCCACGTCGGGCTGTACATCGGCAACAACCAGTTCATCCATGCGCCCAGTTCGGGCGAGACCATTCGCATGGACTCGCTGGCCAACAACTACTGGCAACGCAGCTTTACCACCGCCCGCCGCTTCAACGGCTGAGCTCCCTGTCGCCACCGGACAATTCAGAACATGCCCAGACTACGGGTCGAGATACTGCGCTACACCGAAGAGTGCTTCGCCGGCTGGGCAGAATGCCGCCTGATTGACGCCGGAGGCCGCGACTGGCGCTTCCTCAAGCCGCTGGCGCGCCTGCGGACCGACTCGGGTAACGCGCCCCTGCCCGCCATCGGTCACATCGATTGCGAGGTGCTCGAACGTCTGGATGGCACGGCGCTGGTCAGCACCGCACGGCCACGCGGGATCAAATCGCTGGATGGCGAAAACCGCTTCCGCATTCCCCTGAGCTCGCTGAGCGAGGACTGACTGCCCGTCAGTCCCGCGTCGCCTGCCCTTCCTCGGCGATCTTAGCCGCATTCCAGCCGCCACCCAGCGCGGCGATCAGTTGCACACTCGCAGTCAGACGGCTGCCCGTCAGGGTCAGCAGCGTGCGCTCGTTGGACAGCGCGCTGGTCTGCGTGGTGACCACGTTGCTGTAGTCGATGGTGCCGGCCTTGTACTGGTTGGTAGTCAGGCGCAGCGCTTCGCGGGCGGCGTCCAGCGCCTCCTGCTGAACGCCACTCTCCTCTTCCAGCACCTTGAGCTGGACCATGTAGTCCTCGACCTCGCGGAAGCTGTCGAGCACGGTCTGCCGGTAGCTGGCCACGGTCTGGTCGTAACTCGCCTCGGCCTGCTCGACCTGGGAGGCGATCAGCCCACCGTCGAACAGGGTCATGGCGAATTGCGGGCCAATCGACCAGTAGCGGTTCGGCGTCTCGATCCAGTTCTGGAAGCTGCCGCTGCGGTAGCCACCGGCAGCGGTGAGGGTCAGGTCGGGGAACCAGGCGGCCTTGGCCACGCCGATCTTGGCGTTGGCGGAGATCACCTGACGCTCGGCCGAGGCGACGTCCGGGCGCCGCTGCAACAGTTCCGAAGGCAGCAGCGCGGGCACCGACGGCAGGCTCGGCACGCCTTCCACGGCAGCCAGGGAGAACTGCGCCGGCGGCAAGCCGACCAGCACGGCGATGGCGTGTTCCAGTTGCGCACGCTGGTACTTCAGGTCGATGGCCTGGGCCTCGGTGCTCTTCAGCTGGGTGCGCGCCTGAGCCACATCGGCCTTGGTGACGATGCCGGCGTTGTACTGGTTCTCGGTGAGCTTGAGCGAGCGCTGGTAGGCGCTCACCGTGTCGTTGAGCAGCTTGATCTGCTGATCCATCACGCGCAGTTGCAGGTAGTTCTGCGTCAGCTGGGATTGCAGCGAAAGACGCGAGTTGGCCAGGTCCGCCGCGCTGGCATCCATGCTCGCGTTGTCGGCTTCCAGCTGACGGCGCAGCTTGCCCCACAGGTCCAGCTCCCAGCTCACGCCGAGGCTCGCCGAATAGCTGTTGCTGATCGAACTGCTGCCGCCACCGCTGGCGACCGTGGAGCCGTCAGGCAGGCGCACACTGCCGCCACTGCCGGTACCTTGTCCGGAGCGGGTCTTGCCGACGTCGGCGCTGATGGTGGGGAAGAATGAGGAGCGCGCACCCTTGGCCAGTGCCTGGGCCTGGCGGTAGGACGCGAGCGACTGCGCCAGGGTCTGGTTGGCAGCGACCAGGCGGGTCTGCAGGTCATTCAGCGTGGCGTCACCGTACAGCTCCCACCAGGCGCCATGGTTGAAGCCGTCCTGCGGCTTGGCCAGTTGCCAGCCCTCGCCCTCCTTGAAGCTGGCGGGCACCGTCAGCTCGGGGCGCTGGTAGTCCGGGCCGATGGCGCAACCGGCCAGGGCCACGGCCAGCGCCAAGGCCGCCATTGGAGAAAGCAGTGAACGGGAGCGGATCATACGGGTGTCTCCAGGGCGCCATCGGTGCGCACGCCGCGCTTCTTGTTGACCCAATGGCGCAGGCGGTCGAGGTAGAGGTAGACGACGGGGGTGGTATACAGGGTCAGCAACTGGCTGCCGATCAGCCCGCCGACGATGGTCATGCCCAGCGGGCGGCGCAGCGCCGCATCGCCGCCGATGCCGAAGATCAGCGGCAGCGCGCCGAGGATGGCCGCCAGGGTGGTCATCATGATCGGCCGGAAGCGCTTCATTGCCGCTTCCAGGATGGCATCGTGCGGCGACAGGCCGAGGGTGCGTTCGGCGTCCAGGGCGAAGTCGATCATCATGATCGCGTTCTTCTTCACGATGCCGATCAGCAGGATCACCCCGATCAGGGCGATCAGCGACAGCTCGGTGCGGAACAGCATCAGCGTGAGCAACGCACCGACGCCCGCCGACGGCAGCGTCGAGAGGATCGTCAGCGGATGCACGTAGCTCTCGTAGAGGATGCCCAGCACGATGTACACCGATACCAGCGCCAGCAGGATCAGCCAGGGCATGTCGTTCTGCGTGTCCTGCACGGCGCCGGCGTTGCCCTCGAAAGTCGCCTGGATTTCCATCGGCAGGTGGATCGGTTCCACCGCCGCCAGGATCGCGTCACGGGCCGGGCCGATCTGCGCACCCTGGGCCAGGTTGAAGGAGAAGGTGGTCGCGGCGAACTGCCCCTGGTGGTTGACCTCCAGCGGCGCGCGGCTCGGCTCGATGTGGGTGAAGGCCGAAAGCGGGATACGGTTGCCTTCGCTGTTGATCACGTAGACCTGGCGCAGCTCCTCGGGGGTTTCCTGGTACGGCTGGGCGACTTCCATCACCACGTGGTACTGGTTCAGCGGGTTGAAAATGGTCGAGACCTGGCGCTGGCCGTAGGAGTTGTTCAGTACCGCATCCACTTCGGCGACGTTCACCCCCAGGCTGGAGGCGCGGTCACGGTCGATCACCAGGCGGCTCTGCACGCCCTTGTCCTGGGCATCGCTGCTCACGTCGACGATCTGCGGCACCTTGTTCATCGCCGCTTCGACCTTCGGCGCCCATTCACGCAGCAGGTTGAGGTCATCGCTGCGCAGGGTGAAGTCGTACTGCGCGTTGCCCTGGCGGCCGCCGATGCGCACGTCCTGGCCGGCGACCAGGAACAGGTTGGCGCCGGGCACTTCCGCCAGCTTCTTGCGCAGGCGGTTGACGATGGTCTCGGCGGAGTCGCGCTCGGTGATGTCCTTGAGGGTGACGAAGAACGAGCCGGTGTTGCTCGACTGCCACTTGCCGCCACCGACGAAGCCCACCACGTTCTCCACGCCCGGGTCCTCGGAGAGAATCTTGCGGAACTGCGCCATCTTCTTGTCCAGCGCCTGGAACGAGATGCTCTGGTCGGCCACCGCGAAGCCGCGCAAGCGCCCGGAATCCTGCTGCGGCAGGAAGCCCTTGGGCACCACCACGAAAAGATAGAGGTTCAGCGCGATGCAGCCGAGCATGATCATCACCATCAGCCGCGAATGTTCCAGCGCCCAGCTCAGGCTGGCACGGTAGCGCTGCATGAAGGCAACGAAGTAGCGATTGCTCTGGCGCTCCACCGAAGCCTTCTTCGGCCCTCGCTCGACCGGCTTGAGCAGGCGCGCGCAGAGCATCGGCGTGAGCGTCAGGGACACCACCAGCGACACCAGGATGGCCGCCGCCAGGGTCACCGAGAATTCGCGGAACAGCCGCCCGGTGATACCGCCCATCAGCAGCAGCGGGATGAATACCGCCACCAGCGACAGGGTCATCGACAGCACGGTGAAGCTCACTTCCCGCGCGCCACGAATGGCCGCCTGGATCGGTGGATCACCTTCCTCGATGCGCCGCGCGATGTTCTCCACCACGACGATGGCGTCGTCCACCACGAAACCGGTAGCGATGATCAGCGCCATCAGCGACAGGTTGTTCAGCGAGAAGCCGCACAGGTACATGACCGCGAAAGTGCCGACCAGCGACACCGGCACCGCCAGGCTTGGGATCAGCGTGGCGCGGCCGTTGCGCAGGAACAGGTAGACCACCAGGATCACCAGCACCACGGAGATGATCAGGGTCAGCTCGGCCTCTTCCAGCGAGGAACGGATCGACGGGCTGCGGTCGTCCATCACCGACAGCTTCACCTGCGGGCCGAGCACATCCTGGATGATCGGCAACTGCTCGTGAATGGCGTCGGTGGCCTCGATGATGTTGGCGCCGGGCTGGCGGGTGATGATCAGCAGCACCGCCGGCAGGTCGTCGGAGAAGCCGGCGTTGCGCACGTCCTCCACCGAATCGGTGACCATGGCGACGTCTTTCAGGCGCACCGCCGCGCCCGTCTCGGCGTTGTAATGGACGATCAGCGGTGCGTACTCGCTGGCCCTGCGCAACTGGTCGTTGGAGTCCACCTGCCAGTGGCGCTCGCCGAACTCCAGCGAGCCCTTGGGCCCGTCGGCGTTGGTGTTGTTGATCGCGGTGCGCACCGTGTCCAGGGAAATGCCGTACTGGCTGAGCTGGTCCGGGTTGACGTCGACGCGTACCGCCGGCAGCGAGGAACCGCCGATGCTCACCTGCCCCACGCCTTTCACCTGCGCGAGCTTGGGCGAGACGATGGTCGAGGCCAGGTCGTACATCTCCCCGCGGGTGTAGGTGTCCGAGGTCAGCGTGAGGATCATGATCGGCATGTCCGACGGATTCGCCTTGCGGTACGTCGGGTTGTTCGGCATGCCCGAGGGCAGCAGGCTCATCGCCGCGTTGATCGCCGACTGCACTTCGCGCGCCGCGCCGTCGATGTCCTTGGACAGGTCGAACTGCACGATGATGGTGGTGTTGCCCAGGGAGCTGCTGGAGGTCATGTCGGTGACCCCGGCGATGCGCCCCAGTGAACGCTCCAGCGGCGTGGCCACGGTGGAGGCCATGGTTTCCGGGCTGGCGCCGGGCAGCGCGGCCTGCACCAGGATGGTCGGGAAGTCGACGTTCGGCAGCGGCGCCACCGGCAGCAGGCTGAACGACAGCGCGCCGGCCAGCATCAGCGCCAGGGTCAGCAGGCAGGTGGCGACCGGGCGCAGGATGAACAGGCGCGAGAGGCCGCCCATCAGCCGCGCTCCGCCGGGTCGATGCTGTTCACGTCGAGGCCGTGGCGGCCGCGCCAGGCTGCCCAGCGGGCGGCGAGGCGGTCGAAGTACAGGTAGATCACCGGCGTGGTGAACAGCGTCAGCAACTGGCTGACCAGCAGGCCGCCGACCATGGTGATGCCCAGCGGCTGGCGCAGCTCGGCGCCGGCGCCGCCGGCGAGCATCAGCGGCAGTGCACCGAGCAGTGCGGCCATGGTGGTCATCAGGATCGGCCGGAAGCGCAGCAGGCACGCCTGGTAGATCGCATCATGGGGCGGCTTGCCCTCGTTGCGTTCGGCGTCCAGGGCGAAGTCGATCATCATGATCGCGTTCTTCTTGACGATGCCGATCAGCAGGATGATGCCGATGATCGCCACGATGCCGATGTCCTGCCCCGAGAGCATCAGTGCCAGTAGCGCGCCCACGCCCGCCGAAGGCAGCGTGGAGAGGATGGTCACCGGGTGGATGAAGCTCTCGTAGAGGATGCCCAGCACGATGTACATGGTGACGATGGATGCCAGCACCAGCAGCAGGGTGTTGGACAGCGACGCTTCGAAAGCCTGCGCCGCGCCACGGAAGCTGCCTTGCAGGCTGACGGGCATTTCCATCTGCGCCTCGACGTCGCGGATCGCCTGCACTGCCTCGCCGAGGGCGACGCCCTTGGCCAGGTTGAAGGAGATGGTCGCCGCCGGGAACTGGGCGATGTGGTTGACCGCCAGCAGGGTGTGGCGCTCCTCCACCTTGGCCAGGCTCGACAGGCGCACCTGGGTACCATCGCTGGCCGGCACGTAGAGGTTCTCCAGCGACTGCGGGCCGATCTGGAATTCCGGCGCCACCTCCAGCACCACGCGGTACTGCGTGGCCTGGGTGAAGATGGTGGAGATCAGCCGCTGGCCGAAGGCGTTGTACAGCACGCTGTCGATGTTCGACAGGCTCACGCCCAGGCGCGAGGCGGTGTCACGGTCGATGTTGATGTAGGCCTGCAGGCCCTTGTCCTGCCAGTCGGTGGCCACGTCGGCCAGCTCCGGCAATTGCTGCAGGCGGTCCACCAGGCGCGGCACCCAGTCGGCGAGGACTTCCGGGTCGGCATCCTGCAGGGTGAACTGGTACTGCGTCCGGGCGATGCGGTCCTCGATGGTCAGGTCCTGCACCGGCTGCATGTACAGCTTGATGCCGGCGATCTGGTCCACTTCCGGCTGCAGGCGCTGGATCACCTCGCTGGCGGTCACGTCACGCTCGGCGTGGGGCTTGAGGTTGATCAGCAGGCGCCCGGTGTTGAGGGTGGCGTTGGTGCCATCGACGCCGATGAACGAGGACAGGCTTTCCACCGCCGGGTCCTGCAGCACGATCTTCGCCAGGTCCTGCTGGCGGCCAGCCATGGCCTGGAAGGAAATCGACTGCGGCGCCTCGGCGATGCCCTGGATCACCCCGGTGTCCTGCACCGGGAAGAAGCCCTTGGGCATGAAGATGTACAGCAGCACGGTGAGTACCACGGTACCGATGGCCACCAGCAGGGTCAGCGGCTGATGCCGCAGCACCACGCGCAGGGCCGCGGCGTAGCGCTCGATCAGATTGTCGATGAAACGCCCGGCGGCGCGGGCGAAGCGCCCTTCCTTTTCCGGCTCGACGTGGCGCAGCAGCTTGGCGCTGAGCATCGGTGTCAGGGTCAGCGAGACGAAGCCGGAGATCAGGATCGCCACCGCCAGGGTGATGGCGAATTCGCGGAACAGCCGCCCGGCGACGTCGCCCATGAACAGCAGCGGGATCAGCACGGCGATCAGCGAAAAGGTCAGCGAGATGATGGTGAAGCCGATCTGCCTGGAGCCCTTGAGCGCGGCTTCCAACGGCGGGTCGCCCTTCTCCAGGTAACGGGCGATGTTCTCCACCATGACGATGGCGTCGTCCACCACGAAACCGGTGGCGATGGTCAGCGCCATCAGCGTCAGGTTGTTGATCGAGAAGCCGGCGAGGTACATCACACCGAAGGTGCCGATCAGCGACAGCGGCACGGCGAAGCTGGGGATCAGCGTCGCAGAGATATTGCGCAGGAACAGGAAGGTGACCATCACCACCAGGCAGACGGCGAGGAACAGCTCGAACTGCACGTCCGCCACCGAGGCGCGGATGGTCGTGGTGCGGTCGGTGAGCACGGTTACTTCGAGGCTGCCCGGCAGGGTCGCCTGCAGTTGCGGGAGCATCTTCTTGATGCTGTCCACCACCTCGATGACGTTGGCCCCCGGCTGGCGCTGGATGTTCAGCACCACCGCCGGCGAGGTATTGGCCCAGGCGGCCAGGCGCACGTTCTCGGCGTCGTCCTCCACGCTCGCCACGTCGCGCACGCGCAGGGGCGAGCCGTTCTTGTAGGCGATGATCAGGTCACGGTAGGCATCGGCGGACTTGAGCTGGTCGTTGGCATCCAGGGTCGAGGAACGGGTCGGCCCGTCGAAGCTGCCCTTGGGGCCGTTGAGGTTGTTGTTGGTGACGGTGGTCTGCAGGTCCTGCAGGCTCAGCCCGGCAGCCGCCAGTGCGCCGGGGTTGGCGCGGATGCGTACCGCGGGGCGCTGGCCGCCGCTGATGCTGACCAGGCCGACGCCGGAAATCTGCGAGATTTTTTGCGCGAGGCGCGTGTCCACCAGGTCCTGGATCTGCGGCAACGGCATGTCCGGGGACATCACCGCCAACGTCAGGATCGGCGCGTCCGCCGGGTTCACCTTGCTGTACACCGGCTGGTTCGGCAGATCCTTGGGCAGCAGGCTCTGCGCGGTGTTGATCGCCGCCTGGACTTCCTGCTCGGCCACATCCAGGTTGATCTGCAGACTGAACTGCAGGGTGATCACCGAAGCGCCGCCGGAGCTGGTGGAGGACATCTCGTTGAGGCCGGGAATCTGCCCCAGCTGGTTCTCCAGCGGCGCGGTCACCGAGGAGGTCATGATGTCCGGGCTGGCGCCGGGGTACAGGGTCACCACCTGGATGGTCGGATAATCCACTTCCGGCAGCGCCGAGATCGGCAGGAAGCGGTAGGCAATGATCCCCGACAGCAGGATCGCCACCATCAGAAGCGTGGTGGCGACCGGCCGTAGGATGAACAGGCGGGACGGGTTCATTCGCTCTTACCGCTGTCCTGGACCGGCGCATCCGAGCCGAAGGGCTTGGCGGTGGACTTGTCGGCTTCCTCTCCCGCAGCGGCGCGGGCCTTCTCGGCAGAGGCGGCAATGTTCATGCGGGTTCCTTCGCGCAGGCGGTCGGTACCTTCGACGACGACGCGGTCGCCCTCCTTCAGGCCTTCGGTGACCACCACGCGCTCGCTCTCGCTGGTGCCCAGGGTGACCAGTTGGCGCTTGGCCTTGTTCTCCTCGCCAACCAGGTACACATAGGTGCCGTCGTTGCCGCGCTGCACGGCGTTGGCCGGGATGGTCAGCACGTTCGGCAGGGTTTCGGCGAGCAGGCGCACATTGACGAACTGGTTGGGGAACAGCTTGTGGTCGTTGTTCTCGAAGCCGGCCTTGAGCTTGACGGTGCCGGTGGTGGTGTCGATCTGGTTGTCCAGGGTCTTCAGCACGCCGGTGGCCAGGGTCTGGTTCTGGTTGCGGTCCAGCGCCTCGACCGGCACCGGCTTGTTGCTGTACAGCTCGCGGGCGATGGTACCGAGTTGCTGCTGCGGCAGACTGAACACCACGGAGATCGGCTTGACCTGGGTGATGACCACCAGCGGCGTGGTGTCGCCGGAAGTGACCAGGTTGCCCACGTCCACCTGGCGCAGGCCGACGCGGCCGGCGATAGGCGCGCGCACCTGAGTGAATTCGAGGTTGAGCTTGGCGTCGGCGACCTGGCCCTGGTTGGTCTTCAGGGTGCCTTCGTACTGGCGCACCTGGGCTTCCTGGGTATCCAGGGTCTGCTTGGCGATGGAGTCCTCGGCGTACAGGCCCTTGTAGCGGGCCAGGTCGATCTGTGCGTTCTTCAGTTGTGCCTGGTTCTGCAGCAGGGTGCCCTGGGCCTGGTCCAGCGCCGCCTGGAACGGACGCGGGTCGATCACCGCGAGCACGTCGCCGGCCTTCACTTCCTGGCCTTCCTGGAACGGCACCTTGACCAGTTGGCCGCTGACCCGCGCGCGCACATTGACAGTGTTGTAGGCGGTCACCGTGCCCAGCGCGTGGTAATGCACCGGCAGATCGCCCTTGACTACCGGGGCGACGCTGACGGTCACCGCGGTACCGCCCTGCCCCGCGGCCATCTGCCCCGGCCCCGGTCGTCCGCCACGGCCACCCTGGGCCGCCGGCGCCCCGGAAGACGTCGAGTGCAGCCACATGATCAACCCCACCACGGCGGCGAACAGCAGTGCCGTGATAAGCCAGGGGCGCAGTTTGCGGAGTTTGGAAGGCGATCCGTTGCTTGCAGTCATGGGGCTCTGTCTTGTTGAAAAGAGGGGCTTGGTGCAAAGAAGTGAGAATAGCGAGGCTGAACGATAAGCACAGCCGCGCCGCAGGCAAAGTCTCTTTACCCGCTATTTACCTTTGATTTACCGGGAGTTACGAAAGTCCGGGGCATTGCGACCCGGATTGGCCGGAAGGGTTCCCGACCTGACGGACCGACCCTGACGGGTCGGCCCGGCTTTCTTACGAAAGCAGCAGCGTCATCAGGCCAGGGCGGCGATGGCGGCGGCGTAGTTCGGCTCGTCGGCGATCTCGCCCACCAGCTCGCTGTGCAGCACCTTGTTCTGCTCGTCCAGTACCACCACGGCACGGGCGGCCAGGCCGGCCAGCGGGCCGTCAGCGATGGCTACGCCGTAGTTGGCGAGGAACTCGCGGCCACGCAGGGTGGACAGGTTCACCACGTTCTCCAGACCTTCGGCACCACAGAAGCGCGCTTGGGCGAACGGCAGGTCGGCGGAGATGCACAGCACCACGGTGTTGGCCAGCTTGCTCGCCTCGGCGTTGAACTTGCGCACGGAGGTGGCGCAGGTCGGGGTGTCGACGCTGGGGAAGATGTTCAGCACCTTGCGCTTGCCAGCGTAGGTTTCCAGGGTGGCGTCGGACAGGTTGCCAGCGACCAGCGACAGGGCCGGAGCCTGCTCGCCTTTCTGCGGCAGCTTGCCGTCGACGGAAACCGGGTTGCCCTTGAGGGTGACTTGAGCCATTGCTTGGGTCCTTCTGTGAGGGATGGCGGCGCTGGCGGGTTGCCAGCGCCGCTGGAGGATTCGGGGCCGGAGCAGATGCTAGCACGACTTTCCCGAGCGGATTGCTCGGACATGCATCCGCGCCACCTCCCCCCTCAGGCCCGGCTCAAGCGGCAGCCGCTGCAGGAGCGCCGGCTGCAGCACCGACGAATGCCTGATCCTGGAACCCGCGCGGCAGGCGCTGGGTACCGGGCATGGCGGCCAGGCGTTTCTCCCAGAAGCTGCGCCAGTCGTTGTGCACGGCCTCGGCGCGGGCCTTGCGCTGGGCCCGGCGCGCCGCATTGCGGGCCAGACGCCGAGCCTCCTTGTAGACCTCGGTGTTGCGGCAGCTGCGGCATTTCACCCGGTTCAGCTCGCTGGTGGATTCCAGGTGCTTGCCCGCGTGCCCGCAGGCCAGGTGGCCTTTGACCTTGTAGTGAGTGACCATCGCAGATTCTCCCTGTCCGGCGAGCGCACCCTCGCCGCTTGGCGGTGCCGCAGTCGGGCAATGGGTGCGTACCGGCTGACTGCGACGCTCAGGGTATTGGACGGAGCGCGTCGCTGCAGGGTTCGAATTTTCTGTTCGGGGGCGCGCTCAGTGGCTCGCCACCATCCGCGCGCCGAACAGCAGGTAGCAGCAGCCGGCGAAGCGATCCAGTGCCCGGCGGAAGCGCCGGTAGACCCCTGCCATGCGTTCGCTGGCGAACACCAGCACCACGCAGCAATACCAACTGAACGAGAGCGTCACCATCAGCGCGATAGCCATTGCCAGCAGTGGCAGAGATGGCGAGGCCGGCATGGCGGTGGCGAACAGGGTGGCGACGAACAGCGCGGTCTTGGGATTGGTCAGGTTGCCCAACAGGCCGAGGCGGAACGCCGAGAAGGCGCTGCGCTCACGGCTGATTTCGGCGAGGCTTTCTCCACCATCGGCCGGCGTCCTGCGCTTGAGCAGCTTGATGCCGAGGTAGATCAGGTAGGCGCCGCCGGCCAGCTTGAAGCCCAGGTACAGCGTCGGCGCGGCACTGAACAGCGACTTGATCCCCAGCCCGCCGGCCAATCCCCAGACTACCGTGCCGCTGGCCACGCCCAGCGCGGCGATGAATCCGTGGCGGCGCGAATGCACGGCGGCGATACGCGCGGTGGTGAAGAAGTTCGGCCCGGGTGTGACCACTGCCACGGCCCACAGCAGGGCCACGGAGAGCAGCGGTGCAAAAGTGCTGGCGGTCATCGGGCGTACTCGTCGGAGGAAAGGCGAAGGCACATTCTAGCGCCCCCGTGCCGGCCTCACTCGTCCAGATGACAGACGCAGCACAGCTTGTTGCCATCCAGGTCGCGCACATAGGCGCCGTAATAGGTCGGCGAGTAGTTCAGGCGCAGGCCCGGCGGCCCTTCGTCGACGCCGCCCAGTTGCACCGCGCGGGCGTGGAAGCTGTCGACCTGGTGCCGCGTGCGCGCCTCGAAAGCCACCAGGCTGCCGTTGCCGACGCAGGCTGGCTGGCCGTCGATGGGCTGGTAGACACAGAACGCCACGTCGCTGTCCGGATGAGCGAAGATCGCCCGCTCCGGCGCATGGCGATGCGCCTCGAGGACAATCCCCAGCGCGCCGAGCACCTTGCCGTAGAACTCGATGGCACGCGGCAGATCATTGGTGCCAACGGTGATATGGCTGAACATGCCGCGCTCCCCCGATCTCAGTTGCCGGCGTGGGCGCGCTCGATGGCGGCCATGTCCAGTTTCTTCATGCCCATCACCGCCTGCAGGGTGCGGCTGGCCTTGGCCTTGTCCGGGTCGGCGACCATGTCGCCGACGTGCCTTGGGCAGATCTGCCAGGACACCCCATAGCGATCCTTCAGCCAGCCGCAGATCTGCGCCTCCACCGGGCCACCGGCGCCGAGCCTGTCCCAGAAGTGGTCGATCTCCTTCTGGCTGTCGCACATCACCTGCAGCGACAGCGCTTCGGTGAAGTTGAACGCCGGCCCGCCGTTCAGGGCGATGAAGGTCTGGCCATCGAGCACGAACTCCACCGTCAGCACCGAGCCGGGTACGCCGCCGTGGCGGTCTTTCTCGGCTTCGGGGTAATAGGCGGTCTGGACGATCCGCGAATTGGGGAAGATGGCGACATAGAACTCGGCCGCTTCCTGAGCCTTGCCGTCGAACCACAGACAGGGGGTCACGCGTTGCAGGCTGGACATGTTGAATCTCCGATTTATCGCACGGTCGGCATGACCGGCATACAGCTTGGTCGCCTGGGCGACGACGGAATCGACAAGTCTAGGCGGACTTTCGCGCTTCACCGGACGACCGGTCGAGCGGCATGCCGTTCTGGCGGATCAGGAGTTCTGGAAATGGAAAAGGCACCCGAAGGTGCCTCTTGCGTACGGTCGGTAGGATGGCGTGGAGCGCAGCGATACCCATGCTGTCCGTGCATCGGAATCGATGGGTATCGCTACGCTCCACGCCATCCTACGAACACCGCTCGACCATCCCCCGGCAGCGGAAGCCGGAACAAGCGGCATCCACGGCAGGTTCTGCCGGATCAGGAGCTCCGGAAATGGAAAAGGCACCCGAAGGTGCCTCTGCGTACGGTCGGTAGGATGGGTGGAGCGCAGCGATACCCATGCTGTCCGTGCATCGGAATCGATGGGTATCGCTACGCTCCACGCCATCCTGCAAACACCGCTCGACCATACCTCCGGCAGCGGGCGCCGGAACAAGCAGCATCCACGGCAGATTCTGCCGGATCAGGAGCTCCGGAAATGGAAAAGGCACCCGAAGGTGCCTCTTGCGTACGATCGGTAGGATGGCGTGGAGCGCAGCGATACCCATGCTGTCCGTGCATCGGTATCGATGGGTATCGCTACGCTCCACGCCATCCTGCGAACACCGCTCGACCATGCCTCCGGCAGCGGCGGCATCCACGGCAGGTTCTGCCGGATCAGCGCGCCACTGCCCTGGCCCGAGCCTGGTGCAGTTTCTTGTAGCTCTCGATCAGGCGCAGGTGCTTGTCCAGGCCTTCGAGCTTCATGCTGGTCGGCGTCAGGCCATGGAAGCGCACGCTGCCGTCCAGCGAACCGAGCACCGCGTCCATGCGCTCGTTGCCGAACATGCGGCGGAAGTTGGCCTCGAAGTCGGCCATCTCCAGTTCCTCGTCCAGCTGCACTTCCAGCGCCGCGTTGAGCGCCTGGTAGAACAGCCCGCGCTCGACGGTGTTGTCGTTGTACTGGAGGAACATTTCCACCAGTTCCTTGGCAACTTCGAAGCGCTTCACCGCGAGGTTGATCAGCAGCTTGAGTTCGAGAATGGTCAGTTGCCCCCAGACCGTGTTGTCGTCGAACTCGATGCCGATCAGCGTGGTGATGTCGGTGTACTCGTCCACCTCGCAGCTTTCCAGGCGCTTGAGCAGCGACTTGAGGCGCACGATGTTGAGGCTGTGCAGGTTGAGGATGTCGGCGCGGAACGCCAGCGCCTTGTTGGTGTTGTCCCAGATCAGGTCTTCCACCGGGTAGATTTCCGAGTAGCCCGGCACCAGGATGCGGCACGCGGTGGCGCCCAGGTGTCCGTACACGGCCATGTAGACCTCCTTGCCCTGCTCTTCGAGGATGCCGAAGAGGGTCTGTGCTTCCTGCACATTGGAGTCGTCGCCGTGGCCGGAGAAGTCCCACTCGACGAACTCGAAATCGGCCTTGGCGCTGAAGAAGCGCCACGACACCACGCCGCTGGAGTCGATGAAGTGCTCGACGAAGTTGTTCGGCTCGGTCACTGCCTGGCTTTCGAAAGTCGGCCGCGGCAGGTCGTTCAGGCCCTCGAAGCTGCGGCCCTGGAGCAGCTCGGTGAGGCTGCGCTCCAGCGCCACTTCCAGGCTGGGGTGGGCACCGAAGGAGGCGAACACGCCACCGGTACGCGGGTTCATCAGGGTCACGCACATCACCGGGAACGCACCGCCCAGCGACGCATCCTTGACCAGCACCGGGAAGCCCTGCTCCTCCAGGCCCTTGATGCCGGCGACGATGCCCGGGTACTTGGCCAGCACCTCCTGCGGCACGTCCGGCAGCGCCAGTTCGCCTTCGAGGATTTCGCGCTTTACCGCGCGCTCGAAGATTTCCGACAGGCACTGCACCTGCGCCTCGGCCAGGGTGTTACCGGCACTCATGCCATTGGAAAGGTAGAGGTTCTCGATCAGGTTGGACGGGAAGTACACCGTCTCGCCGTCCGACTGGCGCACGAACGGCAGCGAGCAGATGCCGCGCTCGGTGTTGCCCGAGTTGGTGTCGTAGAGGTGCGAGCCGCGCAGCTCGCCGTCCGGGTTGTAGACCTCCAGGCAATACGCGTCGAGGATTTCCTCCGGCAGCGCGTCCTTGGGCCCGGGCTTGAACCAGCGCTCGTCGGGGTAATGCACGAACGGCGCGTTGGCGATTTCCTCGCCCCAGAACTGGTCGTTGTAGAAGAAGTTACAGTTCAGCCGCTCGATGAACTCGCCCAGCGCGGAAGCCAGCGCGCTTTCCTTGGTGGCGCCCTTGCCGTTGGTGAAGCACATCGGCGACTGCGCGTCGCGGATGTGCAGCGACCAGACGTTGGGCACGATGTTGCGCCAAGAGGCGATCTCGATCTTCATCCCCAGGCCGGCGAGGATTTCCGACATGTTGGCGATGGTCTGCTCCAGCGGCAGATCCTTGCCCTGGATATAGGTGCTGGCGCCGGCGTCGGTGCTCGGCATCAGCAGCGCCTGGGCGTCGGCGTCGAGGTTTTCCACTTCCTCGATGACGAAGTCCGGGCCGGTCTGCACCACCTTCTTCACCGTGCAGCGGTCGATGGAGCGCAGGATGCCCTGGCGGTCCTTCTCGGAAATATCCGCCGGCAGCTCCACCTGGATCTTGAAGATCTGCTTGTAGCGGTTTTCCGGGTCGACGATGTTGTTCTGCGACAGGCGGATATTGTCCGTGGGGATGTCGCGGGTCTGGCAGTAGAGCTTGACGAAGTAAGCCGCGCACAGCGCCGAGGAAGCCAGGAAGTAGTCGAACGGACCGGGCGCCGAACCATCGCCCTTGTAGCGGATGGGCTGGTCGGCAATCACCGTGAAGTCGTCGAACTTGGCTTCGAGTCGGAGGTTGTCGAGAAAATTGACCTTGATTTCCATGCGGGCATTACCACGAAAAAGTAGAAAGCGAACTGGCCGGCATTATCCGGACAAAAGCGCCGCGGGGATATCCCGACATGGTCGGCGCCGGTCGGGAAACCCGCCGCTGCAGGTGATGCGCAGTCGACGCCCGGTCGGCTGCGGGCACCCGGCGCGCCCGTGCTTCGGGTAAGATGCGCCGCCTCAAGCGCCCGCTACCCCGTACAGAAGGAAACCACCGTGCTCACCTCCCAGGTCATCATCATCGGCGCCGGCGCCGCGGGACTGATGTGCGCCATGAGCGCCGCTGCGCGCGGTCGCCAGGTCCTCCTGATCGACCACGCCAACAAGGCCGGCAAGAAGATCCTCATGTCCGGTGGCGGGCGCTGCAACTTCACCAACATGTACTGCGAGCCGGCCAACTTCCTCTCGCACAATCCGCACTTCTGCAAGTCCGCACTGGCACGTTTCACCCAGTGGGACTTCATCGCCCTGGTGGCCAAGCACGGCGTGCCCTACCACGAGAAGAAGCTCGGCCAGCTGTTCTGCGATAACAAGTCCAGCGACATCCTCGGCCTGCTGCTCGACGAGTGCGAGCAGGCCGGCGTCGACCTGCGCCTGGACACCTCGGTCACCGAGATCGCCCGCCTCGACGAAGGCGGCTACCAGTTGCAGACCAGCCTCGGCCCCGCTCGCTGCGAATCCCTGGTGATCGCCACCGGCGGCCTGTCCATCCCGACCCTCGGCGCCACCGGCTTCGGCTACCAGATCGCCCGCCAGTTCGGCCACAGCGTGCTGCCGACCCGCGCCGGCCTGGTGCCCTTCACCATTACCGATCCGCAGCTCAAGGCGCTGTGCACCGAGCTGTCCGGCACCTCGGTGGAGGACTGCCGCGTCAGCTGCAACGGCCAGAGCTTCGTCGAGAACATCCTGTTCACCCACCGCGGCCTCAGCGGCCCGGCGATCCTGCAGATTTCCTCCTACTGGCAGCCGGGCGACAGCATCAGCATCGACCTGCTGCCGCGCGTCGACCTGCCCGTCTGGCTCGTCGAGCAGCAGCGCGAGCGCCCCAACAGCGAGCTGAAGACGCTGCTGGGCGAGCTGTTCACCAAGAAGATGGCCGGCCTGCTGGCCGAGCAGTGGTTCGTCTCCAAGCCGATGAAGCAGTACACGCCCGGCGAGCTCAAGGCGATTGCCGAGCGCCTGGGCGACTGGCAGCTGGTGCCCGCCGGCACCGAGGGCTACCGCACGGCGGAAGTCACCCTGGGCGGCGTGGACACCCGCGAGGTGTCGTCCAAGACCCTGGAATCGTTGAAGTCCCCCGGCCTGTACTTCGTCGGCGAAGTGCTGGACGTCACCGGCCACCTGGGCGGCTTCAACTTCCAGTGGGCCTGGGCCTCGGGCTACGCGGCGGCGCAGTTCGTCTAGGACGGCGGTGCAATCGACGATCCGGCGAGCGGCACGCCGGGTCGTTCCGCATCAAGTCCGGCAGCGCCACGCCCCTAGACTCGGAAGCCAGGCCCGGCCAGCCCGGCACGGGCATCGCTCCCGGAGCCGCCATGCCAACGCTTGCCAGCCGCACCCTCGACACCGGCCTGGAACGCCAGGGCCGCATCGACCTCGCCTGCGCCTTCCGCTGGACCGCGCGCCTGAACCTGCACGAGGCCATCGCCAATCACTTCAGCCTGGCCTTGTCCGCCGATGGCCGCGACTTTCTGATCAACCCCTACGGCCGACACTTCTCGCGGATGCGCGCCAGCGACCTGTTGCGCCTGCACGCGGACGACCCCGAGGCGCTGAACCGCCCGGACGCGCCGGACATCACCGCTTGGGCGCTGCATGGCGCACTGCACCGCAACAACCCGCAGGCACGCTGCATCCTGCATGTGCATTCGAAATACGCCACCGCCCTCGCCTGCCTGGCCGACTCACGGCTGCCGCCCATCGAGCAGAACAGCATGCGCTTCTTCGAGCGCGTGGCCATCGACGAGGGCTTCGACGGCATGGGCCTGGGCGACGAGGCCGAGCGCGTCAGCCGCCTGCTGGGCGACAAGCCGATCCTGCTGATGGGCAACCACGGCGTGCTGGTCGCGGCGCCCAGCGTGGCCCAGGCCTTCGATGACCTGTACTACTTCGAGCGCGCCTGCGAGGTCTACCTCACCGCCCTGGCCAGCGGCCGGCCGCTGCGCATCGCCAGTGACGAAGTAGCGCGCAAGACCATGCGCCAGTGGCTGGAGTATCCGGGCTTCGCCGAGCGGCATTTCGCGGCGCTGCGGGAGATATTGCTGGAGAGCGAACCGGCCTTCGCCGATTGAAGCCCGTAGTTGCAGACCAGCGTAGGGCGCATAACGCCACGGGCGTTATGCGCCGTGAGTGGCGGATAACCCGTTCCGGGTTATTCGCCCTACGAGGTGCTGGCGCCCCAAGTTGCAAACCTGCGTAGGAGCGGACTCCGTCCGCGATTGGCTCCGCTTCGCGCCGGATAGCATCGCGGACGAAGTCCTCTCCTACAAAAGCCTTTACGCCGTCAGCTATCGCACCCCTGCGGCTGACGCATCACCGGCGCCACATAGAACGCAGGGCGGATAACCCGTTCCGGGTTATTCGCCCTACGAGGTGCTGGCGCCCCAAGTTGCAAACCTGCGTAGGAGCGGACTCCGTCCGCGATTGGCTCCGCTTCGCGCCGGATAGCATCGTGGACGAAGTCCTCTCCTACGAAAGCCTTTACGCCGTCAGTTATCGCGCCCCAGCGGCTGGCGCATCACCGGCGCGGTATAGGTCTGGGTGCGGTCCGCACTCGGCGGGCAACCGAAATGCGCACGGTAGGCGCGGGAGAAGTGCTCCAGCGAACCGAAACCGGAGCTGGCCGCGACCTGCGCCACGCTCAGCCGCGTCTGCTGAAGCAGGCTATGGGCACGCCCCAGGCGCAGGACGATGTAGTACTTGAGCGGCGACAACCCGGTGTGCTGCTTGAACTGCCGCTCCAGCTGGCGGCGCGACAGGCCGACGCGCTCGGCGATGGCGTCGCATTCCAGCGGCTCTTCCAGCGCCTGCTCCATCAGCGCGATGGCGCGGCGCACCTTGCCGCCGTGGGCGTGGGCGTCGCTTTGCCGGCCCTGCAACTGGTGCGCGCCGGGCTCGCGGGTTTCGCCCAGCAACAGGTGCATGGCAATCTCCCGCGACAGGTCGGCGTCCACCCGCTGGGCGATCCAGCCCAGCATCAGGTCGAGGATGGCGCTGGCACCCGCGCAGGTCAGGCGCTGGCGGTCAAGGGTGTAGAGCTGCGCGCGGGCCTGGACCTTGGGGTAACTCTCCTGGAAGCCCTGCAGGTTGTCCCAGTGTACTGCTGCGGGAAAGCCATCCAGCACCCCCGCCGCGGCCAGCAGCTCGGTGCCGGTCTCGATGCCCGCCAGCGTCGCGCCGAATGCCGCCTGGCGGCGCAGCCAGCTTTTCAGCAGGCGATTGCGCACGTGCTTGTGCACGTCGAAGCTGGCGACGACGAAACAGGCATCCCAGCCCCGCTCCGGGTCGATGGCCTCATGCACTGTGCTGGTCAGGCCGTTGCTGGCGGTGACCGGCTCGCCATCCAGCGATAGCAGTTGCCATTCGAACAACGCCTCGCCGCCCAGCCAGTTGGCAATCGCCAGCGGCTCGACCACCGCCGCCAGCCCCAGGCCGGGGAACGACGGCAGCAACAGCAGGCCCACGCGCAAAGGCTCGCGGCGAAACCGGGAAGGCGGTGCAACACTGGCCATCGACTCTCCTTAGCGCTGCTGACTCTGCCAGTGCGGGTGTAGCCACACCGGAACCTTGGCCGCCGGCAGCGGCGGCAGTCCTCGGATCATATCGCTGGCCTTCTCCGCAATCATCACCGTTGGCGCATTGGTGTTGCCGCTGACGATGCTCGGCATGATCGACGCGTCCACCACCCGCAGCCCCTGCAGCCCATGCACACGCAACTGCGGATCGACCACCGCTTCGGGGTCGTTGGCCGGCCCCATCTTGCAGGTACCGCTGGCATGGTAGCCGGTCTCGGTCACGCGCCGCGCCCAAGCATCCAGCTCGGCGTCGCTGTGGGCCAGCGGGCCGGGCGTCAGCTCTTCGCCGGCCAGCCCGCGCATCGACGGCTGGCGCATCAGCTCGCGTACCAGACGGGCGCCGGCGCGCATGTCGGCGCGGTCCTGCTCGGTCTGCAGGTAGTTGAAGAGGATGCGCGGCGCCTGCCGAGGCTCAGCGCTGCGCAGGGTGACGCTGCCCAGGCTGGTCGGCCGCATCAGGTCGATGTGCACCTGGAAGGCGTGGTCCGGCACCGGTGCCACGCTGCCCGGCTGCACCGCCAGGGGCATGAAGGTGAGTTGCAGGTCGGGATGCTCGACACCCGCGCGGGAACGGATGAAGGCGCCCGCCTCGAAGTGGTTGCTCGCCGCCAGCCCGTCGTGGGCGGCAAACCAGCGCGCACCGATCCACCACTTGCCCGGCGCGCGGGTCCAGGGATAGATCGACACCGGTGCCTTGCAGATGAACTGCACGACGCTGTCGGGGTGATCGTTCAGGCGCCGGCCCACACCCGGCAGGTCATGTTTCACCGCGATGCCCAGCTGGCGCAGCTCATCCGCCGGGCCGATGCCGGAGAGCAACAGCAGATGCGGCGAGTTGATCGCCCCGGCGGTCAGCAATACTTCGCGGCTTGCACGGGCGGTCAGTGCCTGGCCGTTCTGCTCGTACTCCACGCCCACAGCACGCTCGCCGTCGAGCAGAATTTGCAGCGCCAGCGCCCCCGTGGCGACGGTGACGTTGCCACGCCCCAATGCCTCGCTCAGATACCCGCGCGACGTGCTCCAGCGCTTGCCCTGCCGCGTGGTGCGATCAACCCGTCCAAAGCCCTCCTGGCGATGGCCATTGAGATCGCTGCTGCGCCCGTAGCCGGCCTCCTCACCCGCCGCGACGAAGGCCGCGCACAATGGCGTGTCGATGTCGCCCGGCGTGACATGCAGATGCCCCGCCGCGCCGTGGTAATCGTCGGCGCCACTGGCATGGTTTTCCGAGCGAATGAAGTACGGCAGCACGCGCTGGTAGTCCCAGCCTTCGCAGCCCTGCACCGCCCAGCCGTCATAGTCGCGGGCGTGGCCACGGATGTAGACCATGCCATTGATCGAAGACGACCCGCCCAGCGTGCGCCCGCGCGGCGTGGCGATCCGCCGGCCATCCAGGTACGGCTCCGGCTCGCTGCTGTAGCTCCAGTTGTAACGCGTGCCGCCGACCACGATGCCCACCGCCGAGGGCATGTCGATGGTCCAGCTGCTGTCCGCCGGCCCCGCCTCCAGCAACAGGATGCGCACGGCGGGATCGGCGCCCAGGCGGTTGGCCAGCACGCAGCCGGCCGAGCCCGCGCCGACGATGACGTAGTCGTAGTCCATGGCCATTCCTCAGAGCTGCGCGCCGTGGATGCCCTGGAACACCAGGCGGTGGAAGTGGTGCACCAGGTGCTCGCTTTCGTTGCTGCGTTCGGCGTCGATCATGTAGCGGCCCTGGTCGTAGCCCATGGAGTGCAGGCCCTTCTGCACGCTGATGTTCAGGGCGATGTCCTCGGGCCCCAGCTCCTCGTTCATCCAGCGCATGCAGGCCTTGCTCACCTCGGCGGTCTGCTCGTTCGCCGAGTAGTAGCCAAAGCGCAGCAGCGAGCGCTCGGCGTCCAGCGGAATCATGATGAAGGTGCCGAGGAACTCGGAGAACGGGAAGGTGTAGAAGGTGTTGTTCGGCCACATGCCGATGTTGAAGAAGCACTCGTCAGGGTTGAGGTCGCTGCGCAGTTTCACCCCATAGGCCTCGCCGGCCTCAAGATTTGCTGGGGCGATGTAGGTCCACCAGTTGTCGCGCTTGCTCAGGCGGTAGCCCTTGAAGTCGATCAGCTTGGCCAGGTCGATGTGGCACGGCCCGGAGAGCTTGAAGTGATAGCCCTCGATGGAGTTGTCCATGATCACTTTCCAGTTGGCCGGGACGATCACGTCCGCTTCCTCGATCAGACGCATGTCGGCCAGGTTGGGGAACACCCGGTGCATCTCCTCGTCGGCGCCGGGGAACAGCTCGGCCAGCGACGGCGCGTTGGGGTCGAGATTGAAATAGAGGAAGCCGCCCAGCTCCTCCAGGCGCACCTGCGGGATGGCGAATTCTTCCTTGTCGAAGTTCTTGATGCGCTCGCAGCGCGGCGCACTGCGCAGCGAGCCGTCCATCTCGTAGCACCATGAGTGATAGGCGCAGCGCACGATGCCACCGGTGTTGCCGCGGCGCTCCTCCAGCAGGCGGTTGCCGCGGTGCTGGCAGACGTTGTGGAAGGCACGGATGTTCCCCGCGCGGCTGCGGGCGATGACGATGCTCTGGTCGAACAGGTCGCAGACCACGTACTGGCCGATTTCCGCGAATTCGCTGAGGTGCCCGGCGACGTGCCAGGAGCGCAGGAAGATGTTGTCGCGCTCGGCCTTGAATAGCGCCTCGTCGAAGAAATAGCGCGACGGCAGGGTGAAGGCCTGTTCCGGGTCCTGGCGGTCCCAGCCGTCGATGGAAGTACGCAGTTTCAGGCTCTCGATGGACGACATGTTCGATTCTCCTCGGCTTCTTCTGGCGTGGCCGGCTCATGGTCCGGCGGCTCGGTTCGAGGACAAATCTAGGGGTACGCCTGCGGCGGCTCTTGATGAAAAACGACAAGTTTTCCGTCAGATGCATCAAGGCCGGCAGGCACGAAAAGTCGCCGTTGGCAGCAAATGAACGCTGGCTGTCCGGATTCGCTCCCTCGCTCTCGTTGTCCGCGCAAGGCAGTGGATTTCCAATGGAACCGAGCGCGACGCAGCCTGCGCCGCACCTTGCAAATCCAGCCCCGGAGCCCGCCATGAGCCTCGATCTGAACGGTGTCAAAGTTCCCGACAGCAGTCTCGCCAAGGCCATCACCGAGATGGTCCGCGACAACGCCACCCCGCTGCTCTTCCACCACTCTTCCCGCGTCTATTACTGGGGCGCACTGACCGGCACGCGCAAGGGGCTGAAGTTCGATGCCGAGTTGCTCTACGCCGGCGCGATGTTCCACGACATGGGCCTGATGCCACGCTATTGCAGCCAGTGCGAGCGTTTCGAAGTGGACGGTGCCGACTGCGCCGCCGAGTTCCTGCGCAGCCATGGCATTGCCGAAAGCGACATCGACACCGTGTGGACGGCCATTGCCCTGCACACCACACCGGGCATCCCGCAGCACATGAAGGCGGAGATCGCCCTGGTCACCGCCGGCGTGGAGATGGACGTGCTGGGTATCGCCTACCAGCAGTTCCCCGACGCCCAGCGCGACGCCGTGGTCGCTGCGCATCCGCGTGGAGGGCAGTTCAAGCAGGACATCCTACAGGCCTTCTACGACGGCATCAAAGCCAAGCCGGAAACCACCTTCGGCAACGTCAAGGCCGACGTGCTGGCGATGAAGGATGCGGACTTCGTGCGCGGCAACTTCTGCGAGGTGATCCTGAATTCCGATTGGGCCAGCTAGGGCCCAGCGATCACGGGTGAACCCAGCACGCCGGGCTCGCCCAGCAGTTGCGTCAGCCACTGCATGAAGGCGCGGACCCGCTGCGGCAGGCGGCGGTGCGCGTAGAGCAGGGAGATTTCCATGGGTGGCAGCGGAATGTGACCCAGCACCTGCACCAGTCGCCCCGCCTCCAGGTCATCCAGCACGCCATGGACCGGCACCTGGATGATCCCCAGCCCACCCATGGCCGCGCTCTCGTAGGCCTCGGCGTTGTTCACCGACAGCGCTCCGGCCATCGGCACGTAGCGCACCTCGCCCTGTTGCAGGTACTCGAAGCCTGGCGGCCGTGCACCCAGCACCGTCACGTAGTGGATCAACTGGTGTGCGGGCAGATCGTCCAGCGTCTGCGGCACACCGTGCCTGGCGAGATAAGCGGGGCTGGCGCAGGTCACTTGCGGAAACTGCCCGAGCGAACGCGCCACCACCGAGGGATCGTTCACCGAACCGACCCGCACCACGCAATCGAAGCCCTCGCGCACCAGGTCGACGCGGCGGTCGGTGCAGCTCACCTCCAGCTCCAGCGCCGGATGCCGCGCAAGGAATTCACCCAGGCGCGGCATTACCAGCTTGCGTGCCATCACCGTCGGCATGTCCACCCGCAGGCGGCCGCCCAGGGCTTCGTCGTCCTGGCGGAACAGGCCCTGCAACTCGTCCAGCTGGGCCAGCATGTCCTTGCTGCGCTCGTAGAGCACCATGCCGTCCTGGGTTGCGGTGACGCGCCGGGTGGTGCGTTGCAGCAGGCGCGTGCCGAGCAGTTCTTCCAGCGCCTGGACGTGCTCGGACACGGTAGAACGCGGCAGGCCGAGTTGCTCGCTGGCCTGGGTGAAGCTGGCCAGTTCGGTAACGCGGACGAAGGTGCGCAGCAGATCGGGACGGATCATGGTCTGGGGCTTCACTGTAGAAAGCGCCGAGCGCTTATTGTTCGCTTATGCCGACCAGTATTTCCGATTTACGCCGGTTTATCACCATCCATTCGAACAATAAGCTCTTCCTCGATCTCACTCGCTCTCCAGCCTGTTGCCCAACCCCCGTAAGGAGCTTCGCCATGACCCGCAAGATCGCTCTCATCACCGGCGCCAGCCGTGGCCTTGGCCGCAATGCCGCCCTGCACCTCGCTGCCGCGGGTGTCGACATCATCGGCACCTACCGTAGCCAGGCCGACGAGGCTCACGCCGTCGCCGCCGAAATCGAGCGACACGGCGGCCGCGCGGTGATGCTGCGCCTGGATGTGGCGGATGGCACCAGCTTCGCCGCCTTCGCGCAGCAGGTTCGCACTACCCTGGGCGAGACCTTCGGTCGCCAGAACTTCGACTTCCTGGTGAACAATGCCGGCATCGGCCTCTACGCCAGCTTCGCCGAAACCAGCGAGGAGATGTTCGACCAACTGATGAACATCCAGCTCAAGGGCCCGTTCTTCCTGACCCAGAAGCTGCTGCCACTGATCGCCGACGGCGGTCGCATCCTCAACGTCTCCAGTGGCCTGACGCGCTTCTCGCTGCCCGGCTACGCCGCCTACGCGACCATGAAGGGCGCGATGGAGACGCTGACCAAGTACCAGGCGAAGGAACTCGGCGCGCGTGGCATTGCCGTGAACATCCTCGCCCCCGGCGCCATCGAGACCGATTTCGGTGGCGGTCGGGTGCGTGACGATGCCGAGTTGAACAAGCAGATCGCCAGCAACACCGCCCTGGGTCGGGTCGGCTTGCCGGACGACATTGGCGCAGTGATCGCCAGCCTGCTCTCCGAGGGCGGCCGCTGGATCAACGGCCAGCGCGTGGAAGCCTCGGGCGGCATGTTCCTCTAACGTCCCTCGCGCCGATTTGCTCTTCGTAGGAGCGAGCTTGCTCGCGAATAGGCCCCACAGTGGGGTGGTTCGCGAGCAAGCTCGCTCCTACAAGCCGCTGCAACCCGTCGTCTCCAGATAACCGCTCTATTCCGCGGATTTTCTCGAATTTCGCAATAAACATTTACTGCGAAAATTCCTGCAACATTCTGTTACGGCCTCTAGTCTAAAAACGCGTGTGGAAAAGACGAACCGCAGATTCCGCCTGGGCGAAGGAAAGCGTCCGGCGGATTCGCCCAGCGCCCCGACGCGGGCAAGTTCGCATCCACGCTCCGCTCATCCGGCACGCGCCGGGAGTGCAGACCACCGTGAACTGACCTGGCAGCACGCGTTCCCTGCCCCCTCGACAACGAGCGGACGGGTGCTGCCTCAGGAGCCGAAATGACCGAACACCCCAAGGGCTTCACCCGGCGCCAGCTATTGAAGTCGTCCGCCGCCTCGCTGGCCGTCGGCGCTGCCGCCAGCAGCCAGGCCGCCACCGTGATCGGCACGCCACAATGGCTGCCCTTCGACCACAACGGCCCCCTGCACTACGACAGCCCCGGCTGGCAGTTCTTCAGCGCCGAGGAAGCCACCGAAGTGGAAGCCATCGTCGAGCAACTGATTCCCGCCGATGAGCTGAGCGTCAGCGGCAAGGACGCCGGTTGTGCGGTGTTCATCGACCGCCAGTTGGTGAGCGATTACGGCGACTTCGGCCGTCTGTACATGCAAGGCCCGTTCACGCCCGGCACGCCGGCACAGGCCGACCAGTCGCCGCTGACTCCGCGCGAGCGCTATCGCATCGGCCTCGCGGCGCTGGGCAAGTACTGCCAGGGCAAGTTCCAGAAGAACTTCAGCGCCCTGCCCGGCGAACAGCGCGACCAGGTACTCGGCGACCTGGAAAAGGGCGCCATCAGCCTGGACGGCATCGACGCCAAGGCGTTCTTCCAGCAGGTGCTGGACAACACCATGGAAGGCTTCTTCGCCGATCCCATCTACGGCGGCAACCGCGACATGGTGTCGTGGAAGATGCTCGGCTTCCCTGGCGCGCGCTACGACTACCGCGACTACATCGGGCTGCACAACCAGAAGCTGAACCTCACCCCGCTGTCCATCATTGGCAGTTCCGCCTGGACCAGGAAGGGATAAGCGCACCATGGCCAAGAAACTACCTTCCACCGACGTCGTGGTTGTCGGGCTCGGCTGGGCCGGCTCGATCATTGCCCATGAACTGGCCGACGCCGGCCTCAATGTCATTGGTTTCGAGCGCGGCCCCTGGCGCGACACCGCCAGTGACTTCAACCTCGCCTCGGCAGCCGACGAGCTGCGCTACAACCGCCGCCAGGAACTGATGCTGCGGACCCGCCAGAACACCTGCACGATGCGCAACAAGGAATCGGAAACCGCCTTGCCCATGCGCGTCTGGGGTTCGTTCCACCCCGGCAACGGCACCGGTGGCGCCGGCAACCACTGGGCCGGCATCACCTTCCGCTTCCAGCCGGAGGAGTTCCGCCTGGCCAGCCACCTGAAGGAGCGCTACGGCAAGGAAGTGCCAGAAGAGCTGACCCTGCAGGACTGGGGCACCACCTGGGAAGAAATGGAGCCGCACTATGACGCCTTCGAGCGCCTGGCCGGGGTTTCCGGCAAGGCCGGCAACCTCGGCGGCACCCTCGTCGAAGGTGGCAACCCCTTTGAAGGCGCGCGCTCGCGCGACTACCCCAACCCGCCCACCGCGCAGACCTATGCCCCGACGCTGTTCGCCGAAGCCGCGCGCAACCTGGGCTACAAACCCTTCCCGGTGCCCTCCGCGCTGGCCTCCCAGGGCTACACCAACCAGTTGGGCGTGACCATGGGGCCCTGCACCTTCTGCGGCTTCTGTACCAACTACGGCTGCGCCAACTACTCCAAGGCCAGCGCCATCGTCAGCGTGATGCCGGCGCTGATCCGCAAGCCCAACTTCACCGCCAGGACCAACTCCGAAGTGCTCAAGGTGACCATGGACAGCACCGGCACCCGCGCCACCGGCATTACCTACGTGGACTCCAGCGGCGAAGAATGGGAACAGCCGGCGGATATCGTGGTGGTCGCTGCATTCATCTTCGAGAACGTGCGGCTGATGCTGCTTTCCGGCATCGGCGAGCCCTACAACCCGATCACCAACACCGGCACCACCGGGCGCAACTACGCCTACCAGACGGCCAACAGCGTGAAGCTGTTCTTCAAGGACAAGAACTTCAATCCCTTCATCGGTGGCGGCGCCATCGGCATGGGCATCGATGAGTTCAACAACGACAACTTCGACCACTCCGGCCTCGGTTTCGTCGGCGGTGGCAGCACCCGTGTGACCCCGATCGGCGCCGCACCCATCGACTCGCGGCCGGTTCCGCCCGGCACTCCGGCCTGGGGTTCGAAGTGGAAGAAGGCCACGGTGGAGAACTACCTGAGCAACATGTCCATCGGCTGCGAAGCCAGCAGCTACTCCACGCGCAGCAACTACCTGTCGCTGGACCCCAACTATTCCGACCCTCACGGTCGACCGCTGCTGCGCATCACCTTCGACTTCCCCGAGAACGACCTGAAGATGGCGCAGTACTGCACGAACAAGGTCGTGGAAATCGCCCGCAGCATGAACCCGCAGCAGATGGTGCCTGCACCGCGCAAGGGGCCGTGGGCCAACACCTCGTACCAGTCCTCGCACATCGTCGGCGGTTTCATCATGGGCGCCGACCCGAAGAACAGTTCGGTGAACAAGCACCTGCAGGTCTGGGGCGTGCCCAACCTGTTCGTGGTGGGCTCCTCGGCCTTCCCGCAGAACCCCGGCTACAACCCTACCGGTACTGTCGGCGCACTGGCCTTCAAGGCCGCCGATGCGATCCGCAGGCTATACCTGAAACGCCCCGGGGAGATGATCAGCGCATGAAGACTCTCCTTCGCATCGGCACCCTCGCCCTGCTGGGCCTGAACCTGCAGCAAGCCAGTGCAGGAACGGGCGCGGACTCCTACAACCTGGTGGAAAAAGGTCGCTATCTCGCCGTCGTCGGCGACTGCACCGCCTGCCACACCCTGCCCGGCGGCGCGCCGTTCGCCGGCGGCGTGGCCATCGAAACGCCGTTCGGCAAGCTGCTCGGCGCGAACATCACCCCGGACCCGGAAACCGGCCTCGGACGCTGGAGCTTCGAGGACTTCCAGGCGGTGATGTCCACCGGGCACAGCCGCGGCGGCAAACGCCTGTATGGCGCCATGCCGTTCACCGCCTATACCAAGGTGCGTCGCGAGGACAACCTGGCACTCTGGGCCTACCTGCAGACCCTGCAGCCGGTGCACAACCCGGTGGAAACCAACCAGTTGCCCTTCCCTTTCAGCGTGCGCACCAGCCTGATCGGCTGGAACTGGCTGAACTTCACCCAGGGCGAGTTCGTGCCCTCGGCGGAGAAGTCGGCGCAATGGAACCGCGGCGCCTATCTGGTGGAGGGCCTGGGCCATTGCGGTACCTGCCACACGCCGAAGAACCTGATTGGCGGTGACGACAACAAGCGCTTCCTTGCCGGCGCCAACTTGCAGGGCTGGGTCGCCCCGGACATCACCGCCAACCCCCACGGCGGCATCGGCCAGTGGAGCACCGAGGACCTCGTGCAGTACCTGAAAACCGGCGCCAATCGCTTCGACATCGCCTCCGGCCCGATGGCCGAAGCGGTGGAGAACTCCACCCAGCACTGGAGCGACGAAGACCTGATGGCGGTCGCGGTGTACCTCAAGGATGGCCCGACAGCAGGGAAAGCACCGCCGCCGCTGGCAGCCGACACTGCTGCCATGGTCTCGGGCAAGGCGATCTACGCCGATCGCTGTTCCGCCTGCCACGTGGGCAATGGCGAAGGAGTCCGCAACCTGTTCCCGAAACTGGCTGCCGCGCCGCTGGTGAACAACGACGACCCGACCTCGCTGATCCACGTCGTGCTGGCGGGTAGCCGTGCCGGTGGCACCGACGCTGCGCCGACGGCACCGGCCATGCCGTCCTTCGCCTGGAACCTCAGCGACGACAACATCGCCGACGTGCTGACCTACGTGCGCAACACCTGGGGCAATGCGGCGCCGGCGGTGAGCGCCAGCGACGTCGCTCATCTGCGTGAGGACCTGGCCAACTAGCGGGGTATCCCTGTGCGTAGGGCGCATAACGCGCCAGCGTTATCCGCCGCAAAGGGAAACTCCAGCGCTGGACATATGGCGTAGGAGCGGACTTTGTCCGCGATGTGCAACCGGTTGGCTTGGAGCTGCCGGCGAGCGATCGCGGACAAAGTCCGCTCCTACCCATCGATCAAGCACCGCACCGTTGGCCGACGGAAAACCTTGTAGGAGCGAGCTGAAAGCCGCGTAGGGCGCATAACGCGCCAGCGTTATCCGCCACAAAGGGAAACTCCAGCGCTGGACATATGG